>NZ_WTKT01000015.1:0-115243 GCF_011378685.1 Pseudoalteromonas sp. C8 | reverse complement strand
GGAGACCATATATGAACTCTGAAAAATAAATCTATCCCAAGCAGGATTCAGATTAGCCATTAACAAATAAGTAAACAGAAGCGCGGCAGTATAAATGCGGTCAATAATTTGTATTTGATCGAGATCACAAAACGGCAACCAAACTGGTTTTTAATAAAATTAGGATTTTTCACTTAAAACGCGTATAATTCGCGCCCGTTAATATTCACACTTTTACTTAAAATTATTGGAGCATAAAGATGGCTTTAGAACGTACTTTTTCAATCGTAAAACCTGATGCAGTTGCTAAAAACCACATTGGCGCTATCTACAACCGTTTCGAATCTGCTGGCCTTAAAATCGTTGCAGCTAAAATGGTTCACCTTTCACAAGAGAAAGCTGAAGGTTTCTACGCTGAACATAGCGAACGTCCTTTCTTCGGTGCTTTAGTATCTTTCATGACATCTGGTCCAGTAATGGTTACAGTTCTTGAAGGCGAAAACGCTGTTCTTAAAAACCGTGAAATCATGGGTGCTACTAACCCTGCTGAAGCACTAGCTGGTACTTTACGTGCAGACTACGCTGATAGCATCGACGAAAATGCTGTTCACGGTTCTGACGCTGTTGAATCTGCTGCTCGCGAAATCGCGTACTTCTTCGCTGACGAAGAGCTTTGTTCACGTACTCGTTAATTCGAATTCGTTAACATATTGAAAAGGGCTTTCGGGCCCTTTTTTAGTCATTACGTAAAGTATTAATCAGAAACTCATGATGTTTTACTTAATGATTAAAGTGAGTGAATTGTGTACAATTCGTCCTCGTAAATTTTATCTCCACCGTCACCGATTGAGGTTGTTTCATGACCGAGCAAAAAAAGATTAACTTATTAGATTTAAACCGAGAAGCAATGCGCGAGCTATTTGCATCGTTCGGTGAAAAGCCGTTTCGTAGTGACCAGGTGATGAAATGGATTTATCATTTTGGCGTAGATAACTTCGACGATATGAGCAACGTAAACAAAAAGCTTAAAGAAAAACTTAAAGCTGAGTGCGAAATTGTAGCGCCAGAAATCACTGTGCGCCAACAAGCAAGCGACGGTACTATTAAGTACGCACTTATTCTAGAAGGCGGCCAAGAAGTAGAAGCCGTTTGGATCCCTGAAAAAGAGCGCGCTACGTTATGTGTATCATCACAAGTGGGTTGTGCTCTTGAGTGTACTTTTTGTTCTACTGCTCAACAAGGCTTTAACCGTAACTTAAAAGTATCTGAAATTATTGGTCAAGTTTGGCGTGTAGCTAAAGATATAGGCCTTGATGGCCATAGCGAAAAGCGCCCAGTAACTAACGTTGTAATGATGGGTATGGGCGAGCCTTTACTTAATCTTAAAAACGTAGTGCCAGCAATGGAACTAATGATGGACGATTGGGGCTTTGGTTTATCTAAGCGCCGCGTAACATTAAGTACTTCAGGCGTTGTACCTGCACTTGATTTACTAAAAGAGAAAATTGACGTAGCACTGGCTATTTCACTTCACGCACCCGATAACGCACTGCGTGACATTTTAGTGCCAGTTAATAAAAAGTACCCTATTGAAGAATTTTTAGCCTCGTGTCGTCGTTATATCGATGGCTCAAAAGCAAATAAAGATGTAACGGTTGAATACGTGATGCTTAACGGTATTAACGACAGCACCGATCAGGCGCATGCATTAGTGCAAACGTTAAAAGGCACACCTTGTAAAGTAAACCTTATTCCGTTTAACCCGTTTCCGGGTAATGAATACACGCGCTCAAGCAATAGCCGTATTGACCGTTTTTCAAAAGTATTACAAGCAGCAGGCGTTACCTGTATTGTGCGTCGTACTCGCGGTGACGATATTGACGCTGCTTGCGGACAGTTAGTCGGTGATGTAGTTGACCGTACTAAACGTTTAGCTAAAAAGAAAATGCGTGACGATAACGCAATTAGCGTTAATATCCACCAAGCATAATCTGTAACCACCCTATGTTAATTAGTCATGTAGGGTGGTTAAGTTGTTTATTTTTAAATAAATGATGCAACAACAAAGGTTTTAGGTAAGATAGGCGCCATGGACTAAAAATAAAGAGATAAGGTAATGCGATCTATACTTGCTATAACACTATCAACACTTGCCTTAAGTGGCTGTGTTAGCGAAAGTAGTTATAACGGCAGTAATAAGCCCGTCGTCGAAAATAAAATTAATAATACTGGCGCAGCACGAACACGAATTGCTTTAGCCCTACAGTATTTAAAAACGGGTAATAACTCTCAAGCCAAATACAATTTAGAACGTGCAGCTGCATTTGCTCCTGACCTACCTGAAGTACATTACTCTCTTGCTTATTACTATCAACAAGTAGGCGAAAACCCGCTAGCTGATAAAGCCTACCAAAAAGCACTCGAAATAAAGCCTGACGATCCTAATACCCTTAATAACTACGGCGTGTTTTTATGTGGTATTGATGAATACGATCGTGCAACTGATCAATTTTTAAAAGCCATTGAAGTACCAAGTTATATTCGCGTTGCCGAAAGTTACGAAAATTTAGCCTTGTGTGCTATTGAATTTGATGATTTTGAAAATGCAGAAAGTTACTTTCAACAGGCACTTAATCACAGCTCTCAGCGTACATCTACGTTAATTAGTTTAGCAGCGCTGTATTACGCAAAAAGTGACTTATACAAAGCCAGTGAACTTTTAAAACGCTACGAAAGCACAGGTCGAGTATCTTCTCGCGCATTAATGCTTAGCTATCTTGTAAAAAACAGAATGGGCAGAATAGAAGAGGCTGAAAAAATTTCCAGCACTATTTTACAAACTTACTCTAGCAGTAACGAAGCCTATGCATTAAAAGAGAAAAGAACACGTTTTAATGAGTTTGAAATACTGCGAGAAAAATACCGCAAAGCGCAGTTAAAAGAACTAAAAAATGACGAAAGCGGCGCGCACGTTAGTTCAAAACCAAAAATAAAAGTAATCAGAAAGAAACGTTCACCACAAGACGGTTCAACAAGCTTGGTAACAAACAACGAACAAAAAACAGATAAAAAGATCGCAACAGCAAATAACCAAGATGTAAATCCAGTTATAGTAAGAGAAAAGCAAGCTAAGGCGGTACAAAACACGGCCAGTAAGCAAGCCGACGAAGCAACCGTAATAGCAAAACAAATAACAACTCAAAAAGAAGAAGTTCCTAAAGTCGTCGCGCCAAGCAAACCTACCGATACATCGGCTGTTATGCTTGCACTTACTACTGAGCACGACTCTGCAGATTCCGTAGTAGCTGCACCTAAAAAAGCTAAGCCCGTTTACGAACCTCAAAAAGAAGCTATAGCAGCAAAGCAACCAACTAAAGCTGATGACGAAGTTACAATAATTTCGTTTGGCGCTCCTAAAACAGGCCAGTTTAATTCGCAGCAAACTAGTAACTATAGTAATTCAGTTCCTGCAGTTACCGCTCAAAAAAATAATAGTGACGTGGTATTCTACGAAGCGACTAAAAATACAACTGTATTTGAAAATAGCAGCTATCAAAATGATGCAGATATTGAATTTAAAAGTTACGAAGCAGTACAAAAAACAGAGCTCCCAATGCTTAACCCTAAAGTATCGCCTTTACGCGTGCCATTTCACGTAATTGCTGTTGGCGAAAACCTATTTAGCATTTCGGTGCGATACAATGTTAAACTACAAAAGCTCCTGCAATGGAATGGTCTAAAAGAGTCGGATCGGGTAATGAATGGAAGTAAAATATACCTAAACGATCCAAATATTTATTACGAAATTAAAGCTGGTGATTCCCTTTACGATATAGCTACCCAGCGGCATGTATTAATTGATGAATTAATGCGATGGAATAAATTAAGTCCTGATATAGCACTAAAACCAGGGCACAAACTTTTACTAGTGGATCCAGACTCATACACATTATGAATGAAGAAAATACGCAAACACAGAGCGAACAGCCAACTGTAGGCCAAATATTAAAAAATCACAGAGAACAAGCGAACGTTAGCATAGCGACTATTGCTGCACCGTTAAAGCTGTCTGAACTTCAAATTAAACGCCTTGAAAATGATGAATTTACATTACTCGGCCCTATTACTTTTGTTAAAGGCTATATAAAAAACTATTGCCGTGAATTAAAAGTAGATAGCGCACCTATTTTAGCAATGATGCCAGCCCCACCAGAGCCGGCTAAACCCGCTAATATGCAGAGTTTTTCACGCCGTACAGAAAAAGAAGCAAACGACAGTCGTTTAATGTTTTTTAGCTATTTAATTTTAGCGATTGTTATTGGCTCATCTGCTTTATGGTTTTGGCAAAACGCGACACCTATTGAAGAGCAAACAAGTAACATAAACGTTGCCAACTCAAAAATGAGCGAGCGCCAAGCCGCTCAACCCAGTATCTCAGAGCAACAGCAACAAGCCGAAATTGACGATGAATCATTATTAGAATCACAAAGCACGTCTAGTGAAACATCAACAAGCCCAGAAATAGTTAAAGAAACGGCTCCTATTGCTTCTAACAGCGCAAGTCAAGAAGATGCTAGCAGTACAATTGTCATGAACTTTAATGGCGAAAGTTGGGTTGAAATTTACGACGGCGAAGGCGAAAAAATAGCATTCGGCGTTAAAAAAGCAGGCTACATTATGACCGTAAGCGGTACGCCTCCTTTTTCAGTTGTGCTTGGTAAGCATGACGCTGTAGACATTACTTTAAACGGTGAACCTGTAGATGTTTCTGCATTTCCTCAAAACCGTTTAGCCAAATTTACATTACCACTAGCAGAGTAGTCGCTATGTTTTCAGAATCTCCAATTAAACGCAGAAAATCCACCCGAATCAATGTAGGTAACGTCCCTATTGGTGATGGTGCCCCTATTGCAGTGCAATCAATGACCAACACCGACACCATGGATGTTGATGCAACTGTTGCACAAATACAGGCAATACAAGATGCAGGTGCCGACATAGTCCGTGTATCAGTACCAACAATGGATGCAGCCGAAGCGTTTAAAAGTATAAAAGAGCAAGTAACGATTCCGCTAGTTGCCGATATTCATTTTGATTATCGTATTGCCTTAAAAGTAGCAAAATACGGTGTAGATTGCCTGCGTATAAACCCGGGGAATATAGGTAGTGAAGAGCGTATTAGAGCCGTAGTAGACTCAGCACGCGAGCACAACATTCCTATTCGTATTGGTGTAAATGGCGGTTCACTAGAGCGCGACTTACAAGAAAAATACGGCGAACCAACACCAGAAGCCTTATTAGAATCAGCAATGCGCCATGTAGATATATTGCGCCGCCTTGATTTTGACCAATTTAAAATATCAGTAAAAGCGTCTGACGTATTTTTAGCTGTAGGTGCATATCGCTTACTCGCTAAAGAAATAGACCAACCACTGCATTTAGGTATTACCGAAGCGGGCGGCATGCGCTCAGGCTCTGTTAAATCTGCAGTAGGTTTAGGTATGTTATTAGCCGAAGGTATTGGCGATACCCTGCGTGTATCACTTGCTGCCGATCCTGTTCAAGAAATTAAAGTCGGCTTTGATATCTTAAATTCATTGCGCATTCGTTCGCGTGGAATTAACTTTATTGCCTGCCCTAGCTGCTCACGCCAAGAGTTTGATGTAGTAAGCACCATGAACCAACTTGAAGAGCGCTTAGAGGATATTATCGAACCTATGTCAGTTTCGGTAATTGGTTGCGTTGTAAATGGACCAGGTGAAGCGCTTGTGAGTGATATAGGGCTTGCCGGTGCAAATCGTCGTTCTGGTTTGTATATAAATGGCGAACGCCAAAAGGCGCGCATTGATAACAACAACATTGTTGACCAGCTTGAAGGTTATGTACGCGACTTTATAGAGAAAAAGCAGAGCCAAACACCGATTGACATAAAAATAGTCGAATAAATACCGCATAAAGCGCCAAACAGCGGTGTTTGGCGTTTACCTTTATAGTTAGTGGATACCCAAACGACCCCAAGATACAGAATTCAGCGTTTCACAGGCTCTTAATATCAAGGCGTTACTTTGCAAGAATGGCAATCCCTTTTAAAAAGTAACAACGATGAGAGTAAGTGTCTGTGAAACACCCAACGGGTTGGTTTAAAAGCGATTTATACTGCGTTATTGATTTTAACAATAGAACCACTATTACTTTCAATCAATGCCTTGCCTAAATCGCTTTTAATTCCAACTGAAACTCGCATCTTGGGGTGGTTTGGGTATATAATGGCGGGTCAATTTTTAGCATTCTTGTTGTGTAAGCATTTTTCATTACACAAAAAAACAGCATTTAGGATTTATCAGTGGCAAAACAAATTCAGGCAGTTCGCGGTATGAACGATTGTCTGCCGGGCGATACACAAGTTTGGCAGAAAGTAGAAAACATTTTACGCGAGACAGTAGCATCGTTCGGTTATCAAGAAATTCGTTTTCCTATTGTAGAATCAACCGACTTATTTAAACGCTCTATTGGTGAAGTTACCGATATAGTAGAAAAAGAAATGTACACCTTTGCCGATCGCAATGGCGACTTATTAACACTTCGCCCAGAAGGCACCGCAGTATGCGTACGTGCTGGCAACCAAAATGGCTTACTATATAATCAAGAACAACGCCTTTGGTACATGGGTCCAATGTTTCGTCACGAGCGTCCGCAAAAAGGTCGTTACCGTCAGTTTCACCAATTTGGTTTAGAAACATTTGGTATTGCTACAGCAGATATAGACGCAGAAGTTATTTTATTAACAGCGCAACTATGGGAAGCCTTTGGTATTACTGACCACGTTCGTTTAGAGCTAAATTCTCTAGGATCTAACGAAGCGCGTGCAGATTACCGTGATGCGTTAGTAGCCTACCTTGAGCAACACATTGATGTGCTTGATGAAGACTCAAAACGTCGTATGTATTCAAACCCATTACGCGTACTTGATAGCAAAAATCCAGACGTACAAGCAATTTTAACTGATGCGCCTAAATTGTCTGAAAATTTAGATGCTGAATCAAAAGAACATTTTGCAAATTTATGTGAACGTTTAGACGCTGCTGGCGTCTCATATACGGTTAATGAAAAGTTAGTACGTGGTTTAGACTACTACAACCGCACTGTATTTGAATGGGTAACCGACAGTTTAGGTGCACAAGGCACTGTATGTGCTGGCGGACGTTACGATGGCTTAGTTGAACAACTTGGCGGCAAAGCAACGCCAGCAGTTGGTTTTGCAATGGGTCTAGAGCGCTTAGTATTATTACTACAAGCACTTGAGTGTGTAGGTGACATTCGTCGTAATGCTGATGTATATTTAGCAGCAATGGGCGACAAAGCAAGCATTCAAGCTCCTGCAATTGCAGCGCAACTACGTAAAGACGTACCGGGTTTACGCGTTATGGTACATGCGGGCGGCGGCAACTTTAAAAAACAATTAAAACGTGCTGATAAAAGCGATGCACTTGTTGCAGTGATTATTGGTGAAGATGAATTAGAAAAAGGCGTTGTGACCATCAAGTATTTACGCGAGCGTAAAGAACAAGTCACATTAGAATTAGAACAAGCTAAAGCGCTATTAGCTGAGCTTATTAACGGCTAAGCGAACATTAGAGGTAAGAATGGATATTTATTCAACAGAAGAACAACAAGCAGAAGCCATTAAACGCTTTTTCCGTGAAAACGGCATTTCACTTGCGCTAGGTATACTTGTTGGCCTAGGTGGCTTATATGGCTGGAAAGCATATAACCAAAACCAAATTACTACCGCTGAAAAAGCATCCGATTCATATACAGCGCTTGTTGAAAGCGATGATGTTTTATCTTCAGCTGATGCGTTTATTAGCGAAAATAAAGACACAAACTACGCAACACTTGCTGCATTCGTTGCTGCAAAAGACGCAGTAGAAGCGAAAAAACTAGACGTAGCAAGCGAAAAGCTAAGCTGGGTTGTGTCTAATACGCCAAATACAGAATTAAAAGCAATTGCGATTACACGTTTAGCACGTGTTCAAATTGCGCAAACTAAATATGACGATGCATTAACGACATTAAATGCACCATTACCTGAAGCGTTCAATGCAAACGTGGCCGAGCTTAAAGGCGACATTTACACTGAGCAAGGTAATAAAGATCAAGCACGTACTGCATACCAAGCAGCAATAGATGCGGGTGGATTAACAAGTAACCCACTATTACAAATTAAGTTAGATGACCTAGCAGTAACTAGCCCAGCGGCATAAGGTTTTAGGCATGAAAAAATTTACAACAGCAGCCCTTGCCCTATGTATGGCAACATTGATGGGTTGTTCATCAAGTGATGATGAAGATGAACTAGTACTTCCTGAAATTGTAAACCAATTTGAAACTGACGTTGTTTGGCAAGAATCTGTAGGTGATGGCGTAGAGCATTATTTTTCTCGTTTAACACCCGCAGTTTACAAAGATACTGTGTATGTTGCTAGCCGCGAAGGCCAAGTAGAAGCGCTTTCGCTTGATAATGGCGATACAAAATGGGAAACCGATGTACGCCAAGATTTATCGTTTTGGCCTTGGGCTGACAACGGTAATGCAAAATTATCAGGTGGTATTTTGCAAGCCTATGGTAAAATTTATATTGGTTCTGAACACGGCTTTATTATTGCTCTTGATCGCGAAACTGGTGAAGAAGTTTGGCGTAAAAACGTACCAGGCGAATCTCTGTCTAAACCAACAGCAGGCGATGGCTTAATATTTGTAAATTTAGGCTCTGGTAAATTGTTAGCCCTTCACCCAGATACAGGCGAAGAGCGTTGGAGCTTTGAACAAGAAGTTCCACCACTAACATTACGCGGACAAAGCTCGCCAACCGTTGCTAACGGTGGTGTATTAGTAGGCCTTGAAACAGGCAAGCTAAGCGTATTAATTTCAGACAGTGGTTACTCAGCATGGAGCGCAGAAATTGCGGTTGCTAAAGGCGCATCAGAATTTGAACGCCTAGTTGACGTAGACACTCAACCACTTATTAGCGGTCCATACGCTTACGCTATAGCTTACAACGGCAACTTAGCCGCTGTAGATATTCGCTCTGGCAATGTTGTATGGAAACGCGAGTACAGCAGCTACCGCGAAATTGCGATGGATGCACAAACAATTTATTTAGTAGATAGCGATGGTGTTATTTACGCATTAGATAAAAATTCAGGTATTGAACGTTGGAGCCAACCCGCTCTACGCGGTTGGTACCTAACAGGCCCTGCAGTTGCAGGTAGCCACTTAGCTTTAGGCGACCAAGAAGGTAACCTACATTGGCTAAATAAAGAAACTGGCGAGCTAGTATCTCGTGAAGACTTTGACAGCTCGGGCTTTTTTGTTGAGCCAGTTGTTGCCGACGATAAGCTAATTTTATACACCCGTGATGGTGAAGTTAGTATGGTAAAAATACCAAACTAAGTTACTAATAGTCATATGGTTTTTTTAAGGCTTCGCACTGCGAAGCCTTTTGTTGTTTTTTAAAGAGGTAGTTTATGCTTCCCGTGATCGCTCTAGTTGGGCGACCCAATGTGGGCAAATCCACATTATTTAACCGTTTAACACGTACTCGTGATGCACTCGTAGCCGATTTTCCAGGTTTAACACGAGATAGAAAATATGGCCAAGCTAGTTACGATGGCTATGAATTTATCGTGGTAGACACGGGCGGTATTGATGGCTCAGAAGAAGGCATCGAAATCGAAATGGCAGATCAATCTCTGCTAGCTATTGAAGAAGCTGACATTGTTCTGTTTTTAGTAGATGCTCGTGTAGGTATGACCGTAGCTGACCAAGCAATTGCTAATCACTTGCGTAAACAAGATAAAAAGTGTTTTGTTGTTGCCAATAAAACCGATGGTATTGATGCAGATTCAAACTGTGCTGAATTTTACCAATTATCATTAGGTGAAATTCATCACATTGCTGCATCGCATGGCCGTGGTATTACGTTATTACTTGAGCAAACACTTCAGCCGCTTATTGCTGAATTAGCTGCACAAGACGAAGACGTAACAGGCGATGACGAAGAGCTTATTAATCTTTACGAAGAAGATGAAGACAGCGATACCGATCATCAGGCATTTGCAGACAAACCTGTAAAGCTTGCGATTATTGGTCGTCCTAACGTTGGTAAGTCAACGCTTACAAACCGTATACTGGGTGAAGATCGCGTAATTGTATACGACATGCCAGGTACAACACGTGACTCTATCTACATTCCGATGACTCGAAATGAAAAAGAGTATGTGTTAATTGACACCGCAGGTGTTCGTAAGCGTAAAAAAGTAAGCGACGTAGTTGAAAAGTTCTCTGTCATTAAAACGCTTCAAGCAATCGAAGATTGTAACGTTGTGTTATTGATTGTTGATGCTCGCGATGGTATTTCTGATCAAGATTTAAGCTTATTAGGCTTTGCTCTTAACTCAGGTCGTTCATTGGTAATTGCAGTGAACAAATGGGATGGCTTAGATGATTACGTTAAAGATCGTATTAAATCAGAGCTCGATCGCCGTTTAGGCTTTATAGACTTTGCGCGCTTACACTTTATATCTGCACTGCATGGTACAGGTGTTGGTCATTTATTCGAGTCTGTTGACGAAGCGTACGAGTCAGCTACTAAACGTATAAGTACTGCAATGTTACGTCGTATTATGGACATGGCTCAAGCCGATCACCAGCCGCCACTTGTTCGTGGTCGTCGTGTTAAGCTAAAATATGCGCATGCCGGTGGTTATAACCCACCACGTATTGTTATTCACGGTAACCAAGTTAAAGATTTACCAGATAGCTATAAACGCTACCTGATGAACTACTACCGTAAAGCGCTTAAAATTATGGGCACACCTATCAAAATCGAATTTAGAGAAGGTGAAAACCCATTTGCTGGTCGTGTTAATAAAGTAACACTGTCGCAAAAGCGTAAAATACGTGCATTTGCTAAAGAAAACCGTAATAAATAAACTTTTCAAGAGTTAGTTTATTACAATAAAAACGGCGTACTTTTTAGTACGCCGTTTTTGTTTTAATATGTTATTAAGAGTTACAAACCAAGTAAAGCTAAGCGCACTAAGTTCTCCACCGTGGCTTCATGTGCATTTTTATTTTTATTAGTTGGCGTAAACCTAGAAGTAGGTGATTTAATAGTTATAAAGCCATGATTGGTTGCCATTTCATGAGCTAATAGCTTTCGCTCTTTAGGTGTTAAATGGTTTTCGTGTATTTTTGCCAGCTCGCCGCTATCAAGCCATATTCCTGCACAACCTGGGCATTCATCTATTTCGACGGCCTTTACTGGCGAAAAATACCTGCGCATCATTACAATTTTTTTGCACTTTGGGCAATTAATTCGTAGCGATACATCGTATTCACTCTCGCTATGTTCACTCTCGCTATGTTCACTCAAATGCTTTAGCAACACCTGACCATGCTTTAGCTCTGGCGAACTAAATTTAAAAATTTGGCTGTTATCAAAAAATACGCCGCCTTGCACTGAAGTGTAAACAGTAATACCGCAAATTAATAACGGCTCAAGAGAGGCATTTGTACGTGGGCAAAACATTCTAAAAATCCTTTTTATTTTAATACCTAGCTTACACTACTTTACTCAAGCGCTTTATGAATAAGCCCAACAAGCGGCGTTGGTAATGTAATATTACCTGTAAGTACAAACTCATGGGCTTCATCTGACATTTTTTGCCATGTGCGGCGAATAATACCAATCCATTTTTCTTCATTGTAATCTGGTTTTGCACTGGCAAACCCAAGCATGTAGTGTTCAATAAACACCAAACTTGCTACATCTTCAACTAATTGGCTATCTGGATTGCGCTTAATATCTTTTTTAGCAACAGCGTTATAAACACGGTTTTGGTCAGTATCGTTAAACCCAGCTTGTTTCATTAATTCAACGGCTAGTGACGCATGAAAAATATAAAGTGCGCTACGCCATTGATGATAACCCTGCTTGTTCATTTCAAAGTCGCTACGTGGCGATTTCCAACGCTGAATATGCTGTGCACGCACTGCAATTTGCATGAGTGCATCGGCATCAGGTTTAAAACGAGTTAGCATTTCGCTCATGCGCAAGGCGTATAAACTTTCTTTTGGAACGCTTTGCCCATTGAGTTGCTCGCTATTTGGGTCTTGGCTGTTGGCCTCATCAATTAAGGTGATTACTTTATTAAACATGACGGTCATTTATTGTAATTAGTTTTAATCATTCTAAACGCTGATAAAACAATAAACTAGAGCTGCTCTAAGTTATGCAGTGAAATTTGTTCAATCAAAATATAAAACCAATAAATACTGATTATAAAAGTAAGCGCATTGATTAAGTTAACTTGGTACTATATTAAAAACAAAAATGATAAATGTGCGTACACTAATAAAAATTAACGCGCTAAAAATGAGAATAATATGTTTAAAAAAACAATTTTAGCTATTTGCTTAGCTGTAGCATCACTGCCGAGCGCAGCCGATAGCAATGCAGATTTAAAAACCATTATCGATAACCATTGGCAAAATGCAAAAGCCGAAAAAATATTCTTTCGTACCGACCCTGATGGTTGGAAACCCAGTGGTACATTACCAAATTGGACCGAACAAGCCATTGCAAAGCGCCAAGCTTATAATAACAATGTATTAAAAAACTTAAGTAAAATAGATCCTAAAACGCTGAGCAGCTCGCAATTAATGAACTACCGTTTATTTAAATACGAGCGAGAAACAGAGCAGCAAAGTTACCTTTTTCAAGATAAGTATTTTCAGGTTAACTTTTTAAGTGGCTGGCATACCTACGTTGCCGAAGCACCGGCTAATATGGCATTTTTAACACCTGATGATTACAACTCATTTTTAGTAAGCCTTGCCGACTACCCTCGCTTTAATCAAGAAAACATTAACTTGATGAAAGAAGGTATTGAAAAGGGTTACACGCACTACTGCAAAACATTTGAAAATTACAGCCAGAGTATTAACGCTCATATTGTTAAGCAACCTGAAAACAGCGCCTTATACGAGCCCTTTACACGCATACCAAATACATTTACAGCAGAGCAAAAGGCAACATACCAAAACAAAGCAAAAGCCTTAATTAGCTCAAAAGTAGTTCCGGCTTATCAACACTTTTACGACTTTTTTGAAAACGATTACATGCCTAACTGTAGAGCAGAGCCGGGTATTTCAAGCGTTAAAGGCGGGCTTGAGTATTACAAATATGCAGTTAATTACTACACCACAACCAATGCCACACCAAAGCAAATACACGAGCTTGGCTTAAAAGAAGTGGCACGTATAAAAACACAAATGCAAAACATCATTGATAAAGTAGGCTTTGATGGCTCTTACAGCGATTTTTTAGAATTTTTAGCAACCGACGAGCAATTTTACGCAACAGACGCGCAAGACTTGCTTGAAAAAACAGCCTTTATTACGCAAAAAATGTATGGCAAGTTACCAACCTATTTTAATCATTTACCACGTAATACCTTTACTATAAAAGGCTCAGCGAGTCGCGGCGCGTTTTATATGCCACCTGCTGATAACCGCTCCCCTGGCACTTACTTTTTAGCCTCAACACCTAAATTGCAACCTTTGTATAATTTAGAAGCGCTAAGCCTGCACGAGGCAATACCAGGGCACCATTTACAAAACGCTATTGCAATGGAGTTAGATGTACCCGAATTTAGACGCACACTTAGCCACTCAGCATTTGGCGAAGGCTGGGCACTTTACACCGAACGTTTAGGTAAAGAAGCCGGCTTTTATCAAAACCCATACAGCGACTTTGGTCGTTTAGGTTACGAAATGTGGCGTGCCGTGAGACTCGTTGTTGATACCGGTATTCATGCATTTGGCTGGAGCCGCCAAAAGGCAATTGACTACTTGGCAGATCACACTGCTTTGCCACAAAGCGCGGTCGAGGATCAAATAGATCGTTATATTTCATGGCCAGGCCAAGCGCTCTCTTACAAAATGGGCGAAATAAAAATACGCGAACTGCGTGCAAAAGCCGAAAAAGAGCTAGGTGCTAAGTTTGATATACGCAGCTTTCACGACACCGTAATCGGCCAAGGGTCACTCCCTATGGAAGTGCTAGAAGATGTAATAAACGATTGGATAGCAGAGCAAAAATCAGCTATTTAAATTTTAATAGAGGCGGCTTACTTAGCCGTCTCTATTAGTTAAGTAAACTGCCGAGCTAATTAAAATACCTAACCATTAATCCTCACCCGCTTTTGCTTCGTACCACTTTAGAGTTTAAAAACCTGAGCAAACCTATGAGCAAACGTATTTTATATTGGCTACAAAACGATTTACGAATAGACGACAACCCTATTTTAAGCGAACTTGCTACTGAGCAATGTGCGCTCGATATTGTATTTGTAATAAACCCACACTGGTTTAAAAATAATAACTATCAACAAAAGCCATATGGCGTGCACAAACAGCAGTTTTTAATGCAAAGCTTATTTGAGATGCAACAAGCGCTTATTGAACGCGGGCAAACACTGCACGTACTTGAGGGTGAACCTGTTAGTGTTTTAAAGCAGCGTATAGCTGAGCAACATATTGACGAAGTAGTGTGCAGTGAACATGTTGGAACCTATGAGCAGCGCCAACTTGCGCGACTAAAAGCACATTGCTCACATGTCATATTTAAAACAACTCAACAAGACACTCTATTTCAACAAAGCGACCTCCCTTTTGATTTAGACGAGCTGCCCAAAAGCTTTACCCCATTTAGAAAAAAAGTAGAGGCGGTAAACATACCTATAACAACCTCAACCCTGCCTAAAGGTTTACTCCCTCAACCTATAACATTATGTGCGGCCAAACCAGTTGAGCTTAGTGAATATACTGATGACAACAACGCGATAATGCACGGCGGATTTAAAAGTGCGCAAGCTCATTTAACGCAATACTTTTCAGGCTTGCTACCAAGTACCTATAAAACAACTCGAAACGAGCTTGATGGCTTTAATAACACCACAAAATTTAGTACCTGGCTTGCCTTTGGTTGTGTAAGTGCGAGGCAAGTTTATAAAGCTGTTGAACAGTACGAACATAACCAAATAACAAACGAGTCTACCTACTGGATTAAATTTGAATTGCTATGGCGAGAGTATTTTAAATGGCATACACTTAAAGCAGGCAACAGCCTATTTAGCTTTAAAGGTCAAAAGCAAACAAAACCCCTTACTACGTTTATACCAAACCGCTTTGCTGCGTGGTGTAATGGCTCAACACCCTACCCATTAGTCAATGCCATTATGAACGAGCTTAATGCTACGGGTTATATATCAAATAGAGCAAGGCAAATTGCTGCAAGCTGCTTAGTTAACGAACTTGGCCTTGATTGGCGCTATGGCGCGGCTTATTTTGAACAACAATTGATTGATTACGATGTAGCCGCTAATTGGGGTAATTGGCAATATATAGCGGGTGTAGGGGTCGATCCGCGTGGTGGTAGGCACTTTAATATTGAAAAACAAACCACGCAGTTTGATCCGCACGCTGTTTACACTAATAAATGGCAAGGCAATGAAAATACCAGCACACAGCTGGATACTTTAAACGAAGTTGATTGGCCAATTTAAGCCGCCAATCTAGTTAACCTGAGTTCTGGATAATAAATCTATCTCAAGCAGCTATTTTTAGCGCTAACTGCGTTGAATTTACTTGCAATAGGCCAGCTATTGACGCGTAAGTTCGCCTTGTTTTCAACAAAAATTTCTAGCCAGAGAGAAACAAGCTTAAATATCGTTATTATTTATAGCGTTTTTAAATCTCTTAACCAGAATTCAGGTTATTCATACAAAATTTAAAACAGCTCAGCAATGCCTATATTAATAGCGTAACCACCCAATGTTAAAAACAAAAATAAACACAGCGCCAGTAGCAGCGGTTTAATACCGGCTTGGCGAATTGCCCCAAAATGTGTGCGTAAACCCAAAGCCACCATAGCAATAGTGAGTAATATATTATCAAACCATACAATAGCGCTTGAAACCACTTGAGGAATAATAGAGAGTGAATGCACACCACTTGCCACAATAAATAACACTGCAAACCAAGGGATGGTAATACCCGCTTTTTGCTCACCTCCATGCACGTTATTGTTTGTTTTTGCATGCTTTTTACTTTGCCAAAACGATAATCCCACTAAAAATGGCGCGAGCATCATCACGCGTAGCATTTTTTCTATAACGGCGGTATCAGCAGCATTGGCGCTTACAGCTGTGCCCGCTGCAACCACTTGTGCTACTTCATGAATGGTTGAGCCTACAAAAATACCATATGCGTGCTCACTCAGCCCTATATACTCAAACATGATTGGGTAGGCAAACATACTCAACGTACCAAATACCACCACCGTTGCTACAGCTACCGATACTTTATGTGCCTGCGCTTTTATTACAGGCTCGGTTGCCATTACAGCTGCTGCGCCACAAATAGAGCTACCTGCGCCAATTAATATTACTGTTTGCTCATCAAGCTTAAATACTCGTTTGCCAAGCTGTATTGCTAATATAAACGTACCACTGAGCATAACAATGTCGGTTAGTAAGCCATGCCAGCCAACGCCAGCTACCTGTGCAAAGGTAATTCTAAAACCAAATAAAATAATACCTGCTTTGAGTAAAATACTTTTAGCGTAATCAACACCTATATCGGTTTGCGTAGCAATACGCGAAAACACACTGTTACCCACAATAATGCCAAGCACAATACCAATAGTTAAGGAGCTAAACTGCGCGCTTTGCATTACCGGTAACTTACTCATGGCAACAGCAACACCCGCTAAAACAATAACCAATAGCATTCCTAGCCACCAACGCGAGTTGGTATACTGCTTAGTATTAATACTAAAAAGCTGTGGCATATCTTTAATTGCACTAAGCATAGTCATCCCTTAATAAAGTCATCGTAATTAATTGACTTCATTTTAAGAAAGCGCAAAATATAACTCCAATACATTAAAATCATGATTCGATAACTTAAGGTTATGTGATTTGAGAGGCACAATGAACTTGCATGCACTTCGGGTGTTTTATACGGTTGCTAAATTAGGCAGTTTTTCAGCAGCAGCTGAGGCGCTTTTTATAAGCCAACCAGCTGTGTCTAAAGCTTTAAAAGAGCTTGAGTATCAGCTAAATATACAACTTATTGAGCGTGCATCTAAGGGTAAGAAACTCACCTTAAGTGAAGGCGGACAAGCACTTTTTGAACATGCTCGTAGTATTTTTGCTATTGAAAAGGCAGCCATTGAAGATATTAAATCACGCACAGGGCTTAAGCGCGGCACACTCGTTATAGGCACCAGTACAACCATTGCCAGTTATTGGCTACCGCCTTATTTAGCCAAATTTTGTGCGCAGTACCCGCATATAAAAGTAGAAGTACAAGTTGCTAATACCGCGCAAATTGAGCATGCCTTACTTGAATGCACTATAGATTTAGCACTGGTTGAAGGCACACCTACCGAGCCGCATATAATAAGTAAGCACTGGCAAAACGATTTAATGAGTATCGTTATACCCAGTAACTTTAAGCTCACTAAAGACTTAAAAGCATGGTTAAACGAGCAGTTTTGGCTACTGCGCGAGCCAGGCTCTGGCACTTTAGAAATGTCGGTAAAGTTATTAGCAGAGCATGGCGTACAAACAGAGCAAAGTATGCAATTAGGCAGCAACGAAGCCATAGCAAGGGCCGTCGCTCAAGGTATGGGGGTCGCTTTATTGCCAAATGTAGTTACTGAGGATTTGGTGCAGCTTGGTAAATTAACACGCCTGAGTCAAAAAAATAACGAGCACCTCTCTCGGCCACTGTATCAACTACATTATAAAGACAGACCGTCTTCGCATGCTGCGCAAGCATTCGAAAAAAGCCTGTTTAGTGAATAATGCTCACAATCTGTAAGTAGTAAGGCACCAGTAGCAAATTTAGATAAAGTTTAATATATGAAGTCAAAATTTGAGCCCTTCAGTCTTTCTGATGCCTATTAGCTAAGTTAAAACTCACTTGTGTTACGTGATACACCTTTCATGCTTCACTATTAAATTAAAATAATTTTTAAACATGTGTTCAGAACTGATATCCCTTAAATCCACATCAAAATAGTAGCCGCTTTCTAAAAGTTCCAAACTTTCTAAATCATTGCAAATGCGTTTAAGAATTAAATATTTATACTTTGGAGTTATGCTTTTAATGTCATCCGGAATGAGCCCTTCGGCATCAAAATTCAAAACAACTCTTAAACTGGTACCTGAATAGCCATAGTTTACAAAACTAATTCGGCTATCAATAGATGAAAAAAAAGCGCTGTAGTGATTTTTATCTTCTTCGTATTCCCATTGAGAAGCATCCCCCCAAATCAAGACAAAAATAACGCCAAAAGCAGCTGCAGCTACAAACAATTTGTTGGCATTTATCAAAAACCACAATTGAACTTTTTCAGATCGCATTAATTTCATAAGTCACATAACTTTTAAGTAAAAGACTAAATCAGTCGGATAAAATAAAAGACTAATAATCAAAACTAAAGTCTTGCTCATTCACATGTGTGGATAATATAACTAAGGTTAAGAAAAATACCTTGATGCTACACCAATGCCGATAAGTAAAATAATTAATAAAACCCAATATCTTTTTGAACCATCTAAATTTTCACCGCACACTGGGCAAGATGATGACGCGATTGGAGTACCGTTAAGATTTGTCGTTTTAACTATTGGGGAGGTAATTCCTGATTTACACTTTTTGCACTTCATAAATATCCATATTAATTATAAATAAAATCGCGGGATGATGCTCACATAACGCTTACCTAATTGACGTTAAATGACAGGCTATAATTAGCAACAAATCAAAGAATGCCAAGCTTTATACATCCTTTTAATTGAATTGCCATAACATAAGAATAGACCTTACAAACCCTTAGTTAAATCTTGTGCCAATGTACCCGTTGGTTTTTCAATTACGCGTACTAACTCTTTACCATTATCTTTTACTATAAACGTAGGGGTGTATTGCAAGTCGTTAGCCTGTGCAATACCTGCATCGTCTTGCTTGTTGTAACCTACGGCCACATATTCAATGCTTGCAAGTTGTACTTTTGATTCATCTAGTAACTTAATTAAACGCGGCACTTCGCGCTCACTGTCGTGGCACCATGTGCCAAATAATACAATTAGCTCTTTACCTTCTAGCTTTTGCATTAATGCAATGTCCTGTGCTGTTGGCGTAAATGCTTTGTATTGCTCGTTAAACTTGTCGTAGTCGCTTAGCAGTACATCAGTGGTAATTCCGCCCGAAAAAGGTGCATCAGCAGCGCAGCTTACAAGCGGCATGCTTAAAGCGCACAGTAAAATTAATTGTTTAAACATAAGGATGCTCTTAATTTAGGTATTAATTTAGGTATTAATTTAGGTATTAATTTAGGTATTAATTTAGGTATTAAACGACTATACCCAATATTGAGCGTGGAGTGAATAATTCTCAGGCGTTACTTTTTATCCATAAAAAAGTTTACTTGCGATAAGTTAGTTAAATATTCTCGCCTTACGTCTTTATTCTCAGCTAGCTTGTCTAAATCACCAATCAAGGTAACTAGTTTATTATGAGAATGGCTGCTTGTTTTTTTAAACTCATCTTGTTTTTCGTCGCTCTCAACACGCTCTTTTTTATTCATGTTGTAGCTGTTTTCGTTTTCTTCAAGCCAAATATCATCAATTAAGCGAATGTCACTTTTGCTAATGGTTTGCTCTTGCATCGCCATTTGCAGCTCGTATTGATTAGTTTGCGGGTTAAACGCATACATTTTTGTATCAACATCAACCTCGTGAGACTGATCGAGCCCCACAAGTTCTTTATTTTTAACTGCGGTACCTACGTTATAACTCTCTTCTTTGTCGTAATAATCAGGGCGACTGTATTGATAATCAAAGTGGCTGCTTACATTTTTACTTTGCGTTACACCGCTAAGCTCCCCTAATTGGGCTTGCTCAGTCGCTTGGCTTAGCTCAATGGTACTTTTAGGCTGATAGTCGCCGTTATCCAGCGCATAAGAAAATGTAGCATCAAAATCAGCGAGCTTAGAAATCCCCGCTCCTAATGTATTCGGCGCTTTATTACCTAGCCCTTGATAACGGCTATCGTTTGCGACCATGTTATCAACTAAATCGGCTACCATAGCGCGCCCGTCATTAAAGTGCTGATCTGCAAGCGACTCCAAATTGCTATAACGCTCAGCCGCCGACGACATACTCGCAAAAGCGCCTTTAAATAATGCAAAGCCCTGCAGCATTGCTTCGTCGCCTTTTCGCCCAAATGCCGACTCTTTATCGTCTTTGGTACTGTTTACTCGGCTATCTTCTAAGCTTTGATCGAGCGACGCTAAATACTGCTGCATTTGCTGCGTGTCTTTAGCGCCAATGGTTGACATATCAAGTGCAAAATCAATGTCGTTTTGCCCACCTGCGGCTTTAAACACAAGTGCTTGCTGGTTTGATGCTTCATCAATGGAGTAACTTAAATCAAGCGTGTTCTCTTTCGAATCAAGATCTTTATTTTGCGTTGTTGAAAACGACACATCAAAGCCTGTTAGCTGCTCACTATTAAACCCTGCTAAAAAATCTAAACTCATGTCTGTTTGGTTTGGCACTATAAGAGGATTAAATGAGTTTTCACTCACTTTAAAAAATTCATCGGCCATTTCGCCAACACCACTGAGCACCTGCGTAAGTGCTTTATGCTCAGCCTCAGATAAATCGCCATTTACTTCGTAACTTAAACTAAAGCCATCAACGGCTTCGCCTGTCTTTTCATCGTACCCTTGCGATGAGTTAAAGGTAATGTTTATAACATCACCTTCTTTAGTTTTTACCGAGAGCTCAAACAGGTAGTTATCGTCATCCTCGTATTTTGCGCGATTGAGGCTTTCCATGTAGGGATTAAGTGAGCGCTCAACACGTTGCTGACTTGAGGCTAAAAACGTTTTTTGCTCATGCCCAAGCTGACCTAAACTCGATAAAATATCGCTGGTATTAGCATAAGCACCCTGAATATTTTTAACCGACGTATTTAATCGCTCAATTAATTGGGTACTGTTTTCGTTTTTTAATAACCCCTCATGCTGAGAGCTTATTACGGTGCGCAGGGCGAGTTCTTCATCGGAGAGTTTATAGTTAAGCGTGCTAGGCGTACTTGAAATAGTAAATAGCGAGGTAAGTTGCTGTTGTAAAATATCCCCTACTTTTTGATTGCTAGCTAGTGCTTCGTCAATAGTTTCGTTATTTAGCTGGCTTAATAATTCATCGGATATTTTGGGGGCGTTAGTTTGTAAATCATTAATAGCTTGAAGGTCGCTACCGGTTAGCAGCGAAGGACTCACAGAGGTTTGGTTAGCGTTATTAACTGATTGGGCAAGTAAAGTGCTTAAATTAGACTGGCTGCCAAGTGCATTATTAACCATGATTATCCTTAATCGCTAAACCCTATTAAGTAATGTATCGGGCGCTTAGCTAAAAGCTTTAGCTTAAGGTGATATTTTTTACCTATTATTTATACAAACAATAGGCCTAACTCTTAAGGCCTATTTTATTCGCTTACTACCTTCATCTGTTTCTTTTATTCTTTTTACTAAAAAGTCGACCGCCGCTTTCACCTTTGGTACTAAATAACGCTGTTTTTGATACAACAAATAAACCGCCATAGTCGCATTTTGGCTTATCGCTAATTCATGCTCAAACTTAAGCTCTTGCAACTGGCCAGACTCAAGGTATGAGTCGAGCGCCCACCGAGTAGACATTAAAATGCCCTCACCATTACACGCTTTTTTAGCCAGCCACGAACCGTTATTTGAAATAGCGACCGCAGGCCCAGAAACGTCGTGCCATTGCTCATCTACTTTACATAACCACGGCGTTGGCCCCGCTGGCGTTTTAAAATAAAGCCCATTATGGTGCTTTAATTCCATGGCGTTATTTGGCACACCGTATTTTTGTAAATAGCAGGGTGACGCGACAGGAATAAAGCCATTATCCATTAGTTTTATTGCTAGCACGCGCTCATTTGGCGCGTAACCACCACGAATCGCAATATCAACATCGTCACGCCCAAGTGTCGACAGCTCATCATTTAAGCTAACATCTAATATAATTTCAGGGTATAGCGCGCTAAATTCATCTAGCAGTGGCAGTAATATTTTGTCACCAAAACTCACCATTGAGCTTATACATAATCGCCCCATTGGTGTTGTTTGATAACTGCGTACAGTTTCGTGGCTTTGCTCTAGCTGATTTAATATTTGCTGAACATCGTTATAGTAAATTTGCCCAACTTCGGTCAATTTAACTATGCGGGTCGAACGCTTTAAAAGCGTCGCCCCTAGGCTTTTTTCTAAATCAGCAACCCGCCGCGACAACGACGAGGGCGGCACATCAAATGCTTTTGCGGCTTTGGTAAAACTGCCCGTTTCAACCACTTTAATAAAATACCGTATGGCTTTTAGTTGATCCAAGTCGCCTCTCCATTAAATAAAATGCTTTATTGTCTTAAAGACAAAAGTGATTCGCATTTTCCCCTATATATAAGCAAATTAAAACAAGTAATAATGTACTCAACCTAAAGACAGGGACTTAAATTGCATTTTTGGCAATTAAACACCTTCACTTAATGATGGAAAGCTGACTTATGATTACTTTGCACGGTTTTGCTGCTAGCAACTATTACAACCTAGTTAAACATGTACTTTTACACAAACAACTGCCATTTAAAGAACACCTTGTTTACGGCGGTAGTGAAGAGTTATTAGCAATCAGCCCTGCAGGCAAAGTGCCTGCAATCACAACAGCTAATGGCCTTAATATTTCAGAGTCGAGTGTTATTTGCGACTTTATAGAAGAGTCGTACCCGCAAACCCCGCTATATCCTAAAGATGCAGGTGAGCGCGCAGTTGTACGTCAAATTATGAAAATGGCAGAGCTTTATTTTGAACTGCCAAGCAGACGGTTCATCCCTTATGTATTTTCAGGCGCTGAAGTACCTGAAACAACTAAAGCCGAAGTACGCCAAGTATTAACGCGTGGCGTAACCGCTTTGAGTAGCGTGTGTAAGTTTTCGCCTTGGATTGCAGGCGAGCAATTTACCATGGCAGACATTTACGTTTATTACGTAAACACCATAGTTAGCGCCTTTGGCTCAAGCCAGCTTGATTGGGATGTACTTGAACAAGTACCCGGCATGAAAGAGTGGAACGAATCAATGAGCCAATTAGCTATTACCCAAAGTATAGAGGCCGATCGCCAAGCGAATATGGCTGAATTTATGCAAAAAGTGAAAGCGCAAATTCAAGCAGCAAAGCTAAATAACGCGTAGCTATAAAAGTATCTATTCTAATTTTTAATTACTAATACAGATCGCCAATACAATAATGTGATTGGCTTAACAAATTTAATTCTTTGCAGGAGACACCTATGACAGATAAAAATATCCAACTGACTTCAACTATCAGCGAAGACAATAAACTAACACTTGTCTTAAAAAACATCGAGATGCCAAAGCCAAGTGCCGATGAAGTAGTTATTCGCATTGAAGCTGCACCATTGAACCCATCAGACTTAGGCGTTTTATTCAGCGCAGCTGATATGTCTACTGCAAAGCAATCGGGTACTGATGAAGACCCAGTAATTACTGCAGATGTTCCAGCGCAATTTATGCCATCACTTAAAACCCGTGTAGGTAAAGCAACACCAGTAGGTAATGAAGGCGCGGGCACCGTAGTAGCAGCAGGCTCATCACCAGCCGCACAAGCATTAATGGGTAAAACCGTTGCAGTAATTGGCGGCGGTACGTATCGTCAATTTATATGTGCCAATGTACAAAGTTGCCTAGAGTTAAAAGAAGGGACTACCGCAAAAGAAGGTGCATCATCTTTTGTTAACCCACTTACCGCACTAGCAATGGTAGAAACCATGCGCGCTGAAGGCCATAAAGCTATTATCCACGCCGCAGCGGCCTCTAACCTTGGCCAAATGCTAAACCGTATTTGTATTGCCGATGGCGTTGATTTAATTAATATTGTTCGCAAACCAGAACAAGAAAAATTACTGCGCGATATGGGTGCAAAATATATTGTTAACTCAAGCAGCGACACTTTTCTTGCTGACCTAACAGCTGCAATAATCGAAACCGGTGCAACTATAGCGTTTGACCCTATTGGTGGCGGCCAACTAACAAGTGACATACTTAACTGTATGGAAGTTGCAGCTGCGCGCGATATGAAAGAGCACACAATTTATGGCTCTGATACATTTAAACAAGTGTACATTTATGGCGCGCTAGACCGCGGCCCTATTACATTAAACCGTAACTTTGGCTTTGCTTGGGCTGTAAACGGGTTCTTGTTATTTAATGCTTTAGGTAAATTAGGCACAGATACAGTAATGAAAATGCGCAAACGCGTTGCTGATGAAATTACCACTACATTTGCGAGCAACTACACGCACGAAGTGTCATTAGCTGAGGTGTTACATTTACAATCAATCGCGGCTTATTCTAAACAAGCAACAGGCGAAAAGTACTTAATTAAACCTCAAGCTTAACTAAATATTCTTCGTTAAAAATTAAAAAGCAGATGCTAATTAGGTATCTGCTTTTTTGTCGTATTAAAAACTTTAAAATATAATGAATGCGCAATAGGCTCACTAATTGTTATTGAATTTATAATTTTTAATACACTCAAGCCATCAATGAAATTCTGGTATAAATGAATATCTAAATTACTTAACGCATTTAAGAACGTATCTTTAGAAATATCACCTGGAATCACCTTCTAGCATTATAAAACTTCAACAAAGATCCTCTTTGATCAAACTACTCAATAATTATACTAATTAATGCAATTAGTCATAAATCTGTAACTTTGATCCGCGATAATCTCTATCCGATAAATGAATAGACTCAAGAAGACTAAGTAAGATGAGTACACCCTTAGTGCAACTAACATTTGCACTGCAATCATTTGATGATTCTATGTCTGCGGCGATGAGCCACGCTATGGAATATGAAAAGCTATCGCTAAAAGCCAATGCTGCGCATAACATTACGCTGCAGTGTGTGTTGCCTGATGGCGCAAATGAGAGCGATGTTATTTCACTAAGTGCAACGCAGCCCAGTGCGCGTGGGGCGCAGTATTTTACTGAAAAAACGCTGAGCAATGCAGACCTTGAATCTGGTACTGTAAACCTAACTTTAAATAACATTACACAAAGCCAGTGTTTTGTAGTGCAAATGATGCTGCACGGAAAAAACACGACCTTAAAAGAAAGCCAGCAACTCGATGTGTACATTAAAGCATTTGAGCAAGGCTATATTCCTGAGCAAATAAAAACTGAACATACCAAGTCACAGGGCGTTCGTAGCTACTTTGCGAGTATGGGTTCTACGTTTTTATCGCTGTTTTAGTGCTGACTGCACTTAAATTACGCGATGCGACAAGTTATTAATCTGCAAAACTCACTTTACCCATAGTAACTCCCGCAATACCTTGTGCAGTATTACTTAGGTGTTGCTGCTCTCCGGCTAGGCATTCGTTGGCTAAAATGGCAAATAGTACGGCCTCTTTTGCGTCGGGATTTATGCCTAAATCGTCGGTATTTTTAAAAGCCTTAATACGTGGGCAAAGCACTGTAAGTTGCGCCATTAGTAACGGGTTATGAATACCGCCACCACTTGCATACACCACACAATTTTGTTCGCGCTCCGCACACTCGTTTAATGCATTTGCTATAACGGTTGCAGTAAAGGTATTTAAGGTGGCCATTACATCTTCATGGCTTAAATGGTGAGTATTTGTAAGCTGCTGCGCGGCGTTTAAATACGCTAAGTTAAATACCTCAGGCCCTGTGGTTTTAGGCATTGGGAGTTTAAAAAATGCGTTATTACATAATGCATTTAATAATGGTGTATTTACCTTGCCTGCTTTTGCTATTTTTGCGCCATCGTCATAATGTAGCCCAGTAAAATGTTGCTGTACGTAGGCATCCATAATGGTATTACCTGGGCCAATGTCGGAGCTAAATACGCCGTTTGCATCACCATTTTTGGGTAAAAACGTTAAGTTAGCAATGCCGCCCATATTTAGCAAAATCCGACTCTCAGCAGCGCTCGAAAAATACAAATAATCGCCATACACAGCAAGTGGTGCACCCTCGCCTCCTGCGGCTATGTGTTTTTGCCTAAAGTCACCAATGGTAGTAATACCCGTAGTAACGGCTATTTGGTCGCTATCGCCAATTTGTAAGGTGCCATTAGTAAAGCTTTTGTGGTTATGCTGCGACTGCGGGCAGTGATAAATGGTTTGCCCGTGACTTGCTATTACATCAATACTTGCTGGGTTTATATTCCACTTAGCTAAGCACTGATTAACCATATTGCCATGGAGTTTACCTACCCACGGGTGCAGTAAAGTTACAAGCTCTAAATCACATTCTCGCTTAGCAAATACCTGCTTTATTTTAGTTTTATAATCGTCGTTGTAATCAACAGTGGTAAAATTTAAAACCTCAATGTGTGTATTTAAGCCCGCGCCCGTTACTTTACACAGTGCAACATCAAGCCCATCCAACGAGGTACCGCTCATTAAACCAATAATTAAACGGCTTGGTTTTTGGGCGCTGTTATAAAGCGCTTTAATGTGAGGGTGCATAGTGGCATCTAAAATAGGTGTAATATTTTGCTTATATTAGAGGACTTTAAAACAAAGTAATAGCCGTAAACCGTTTAATTTGGGTTCTGATTGTTTAACTCTCAAATGATTGTTAAGTTAGTGTGCATACTAAAAATTTATGAAAAAATATGATCACCCTCAGAGAGTTTAAAGCCCAAGACGCGCCTTTTATTATTAATACCTTAAATGATGAACAGGTAACGCGTTATTTATCGTCAAAAATTCCGTTTCCGTATACGCAAGCCGATGCTGATTGGTGGATAAACCAAGGCTCAAAAAACGGCGTAATTGATGCAACGGTTAAAGCCATTGAGGTAAATGGGCAATTTGCGGGTTGTATTGGTGTAACTCCCGGCGAATTTGAATACAGCCACAGTGGCGAAATTGGTTATTGGCTAAATAAAGCCTATTGGGGGCAAGGGATCATTACTCGCGCTATTGAACTTATATGCGAAGAAGCGTTTGCAAACTCACACTTAAACAGAATTTTTGGCGCTGTGTTTGCTGGTAATACCGGCTCTATGAAAGCACTTATTAAAAGTGGCTTTGAGCAAGAGGCTGTGCTTAAACAGGCCATTTATAAAAACGGGATGTTTTACAACAATCATATATTTAATAAGCTCAAAGCAGAGTAATTATTCTAATTAAATTTACGCAAAGGTTGAATTATCAACCACCCGCCCAAAACTCCTTTATTAAGGTACGCATTGTACATATCCATACTGCTTAGCCGCGCATTATTGTTTAGCTGAACACGATTTTTAAAGCGTAAACATTCGGTAAGTAGTTTATTTATATTAATAGGAGATCTTTTATGTCTACGACTAGTCGCCAACTTACTCTTGAATCACGCCCTAATGGCGCTCCAACAGATGAAAACTTTAAATTAAAAACGGTAGAGCTTCCTGCTCTAAAAGACGGCGAAGTTTTACTACGCACTATTTACCTATCGCTAGACCCGTATATGCGTGGTCGTATGAGCGATGCTAAATCGTACGCTGACCCAGTTAATATTGGCGATGTAATGGTTGGCGCAACAGTGTGCCAAGTAGAAGAGTCTAAAAACGATAAATTTAGCGAAGGCGAGTGGGTCCTTGCCTACACAGGTTGGCAAGACTACGCCATTACCGATGGCGAAGGCTTAATGCAATTAGGTAAAGAGCCTGCAAACCCTTCATACGCATTAGGTATTATGGGTATGCCTGGCTTTACGGCTTACATGGGTTTACTTGATATTGGCCAGCCTAAAGAAGGCGAAACCGTAGTTCTTGCAGCAGCAACAGGCCCAGTAGGTGCAACGGTTGGTCAAATAGCTAAAATTAAAGGCTGTAAAGTAGTGGGTGTTGCTGGTGGTAGCGAAAAATGTGCACACGCAGTTGAAAAACTAGGGTTTGATGCCTGTATTGATCACAAAGCTGATGACTTTGCAGAGCAGTTAGAAAAAGCCTGCGATAAAGGCATTGATGTTTACTACGAAAATGTGGGCGGTAAAGTATTCGACGCCGTATTACCACTATTAAATACCGCAGCGCGCGTACCATTGTGTGGTTTAGTATCGCAATATAACGCAACTAGCTTGCCAGAAGGCCCAGACCGTTTAGGTATGCTAATGGGTCAATTGCTTACTAAGCGTATTAAAATGCAAGGCTTTATCATTTTTGATGATTACGGCGACCGTTATGACGAGTTTGCACAAGACATGCAAAAATGGCTACAAGACGGAAAAATTCAATACCGTGAGCACATGGTAGAAGGCATCGAAAATACAGTAGGCGCGTTCAACGATATGATATGCGGTAAAAACTTTGGTAAAACTGTGGTTAAAATTAATAACCCACTTTAATTTTAAACGGCTTGTAAGGCCAAGTCCTTACAAGCCAAAAAAGGACTGACATGATCAAACTACACCATTTAAATAAATCACGTTCTAAACGCGTAATTTGGCTTTTAGAAGAGCTAAATGTTGACTACGAAATTGTCGCTTATCAGCGCAACAAAGACACCTTCCTAGCCCCTGACGAACTAAAGCATATTCATCAACTTGGTAAGTCACCAGTGATTGAAGACGGCGGTTTAATTATTGCTGAGTCAGGCGCTATTACCGACTACCTTATTACTAAATACGGTAACGGTAAATTTGCTCCAAAAGTAAATACCGCTGAATATGTTGACTACCAGCAATGGCTGCACTTTGCAGAAAGCTCAGCAATTTTACCGCTTTTACTTAAAATGTTTGTACTAAAAGATGGCGCTAAAACACAGTTTCTAGAAGGCTATGCCGACGCTGAAACAGCTAAAGTAATTAGCTACTTTAACGACCGTCTTGAAGGTAAACGTTATTTAGTGGGCGATACCCTAACGGGCGCTGACTTTATGATGTCGTTTATTGTTGAAATAGTTAAAAACTCAGGTCAATTAGCGCACTTTAAAAACCTCGTTAAATACGACGAGCAATTACAAAGTCATGAGAAGTTTCATACAGCTAATGAGCTAGAAGCAAAGTACGACTAAACTTTTATATAATATTTTTATATAACACTAAGGGGCATTTAGCCCCTTTTTTAATGCCTGAAAAACACTCCCCATTAAAGTTACGCTTGTAAACTAAATTAACAAACAATCCCTTATTGCTAATAAAACTTTAATTAATAAGGCATAATGCTGCTATTGTTTTAGAATAATCACTAATAATACAAGCTGCTCTTGCGCGTATTGACTCACACTTGGGATCAACCATGACCATAAACATGCGTTTAACGACCGGCTTTGGCGTAATTTTATCAATGATGCTTATTTTAACCATTATTGGCATTTCGCGCGTTAGCCTCATTAATAATAACATTACCCACATGACCGACGTAAATTCGGTAAAGCAACGTTACGCAATTAACTTTAGAGGCAGCGTACACGACAGAGCAATAGCCGTGCGCGATGTAGTGCTAATTACCGATCA
Source organism: Pseudoalteromonas sp. C8 (assembly GCF_011378685.1). Lineage (NCBI taxonomy): Bacteria > Pseudomonadati > Pseudomonadota > Gammaproteobacteria > Alteromonadales > Pseudoalteromonadaceae > Pseudoalteromonas > Pseudoalteromonas sp. C8. The sequence continues at coordinate 85,547 of NZ_WTKT01000015.1, read as the reverse complement.
AAGCAGTTTAAGCTCCGTGTTAAAGAGCATAAAAGAGCTAAACGCATTTTACCAAACGTCAAGCCGGTCTATGGCCGAGCTAATGGGTAATATGAATAGTGAAGAACGCGCTTTAATTAATAAAATAAATCAAATAGAGCAGCGCACTCAGCCTTTTATTCAAGGTGTTATAAACGCTAAAAATGCAGGAAACCTAAACGAAGCTGAACGTATTTTATTAACCGATGCGCGCCCTGCGTTTACCCAGTGGCTAAATGTTATAAACCAATTTATAAACCTACAAGAGCAAGCAAATCAAACCACCACTATCGATACTCTAGATATTGCCAGCTCGTTTAAAATTTGGATGATTTCGCTCACCGCATTTGCCTTTTTAATAGGCATAAGCGTTGCGTATGTTATTAGCCAACTGATCAGAAATTCAGTAGGTGGCGAACCACAAGAAGCCGCTGAAGTAATTGCCCTTATTGCGCAAGGCGACTTAAGAGGTGATGTACAGTCGTGTTGCCCAAATAGCATGATGGCTTCTGTAGGGGTGATGCAATCTAAATTAAAAACCATTGTAGATAGCATTATTAACTCATCTGAAGAGCTTTCTACGCACTCTGCAAGCGTAGCGTCTGGCTCGCAGCAAGCACTTAGTGCCGCTGACGCACAAGTAACTTATACAAACTCGGCAGTAAGCAGCCTAGAAGAAATGAGCCGTAGTATCCATGCTGTAGCCGACTCAGTTAGGCAAACAGAAGATAACTCAAAAATAACCGCGCAATTATCGCAGCAAGGTAGTATTGCAGTGCAAAAAGTAGCGGCCGAAATTGAGCAAATTTCAGTAACCGTAAAAGCCACAGTTACCCAAGTAAACGTGCTGCAAGAACATGTAAAACACATTGGCGATATTTTAAGTGTGATCCGCAGTATTTCTGATCAAACAAACTTGCTTGCACTAAATGCGGCAATAGAAGCTGCAAGAGCAGGCGAAACAGGCCGAGGGTTTGCTGTTGTTGCTGACGAGGTAAGACAACTTGCCCAGCGTACTGGTGATGCAACTGGCGATATCGAAAAGATGATTTTGCAAGTACAAGAAAACACGCAAGCGTCGGTAACAGCTATGGAAACCACAGTACCACAAGTAGAAAATGGCCTAACGCTTACCCATGAGGCAAACGAGTTACTGCATCAAATACAGCAACAAGCTAACGACTCATTAAGTAACGTGCTTGAAATTGTTGAATCAACATCAAACCAAGTCGCCACCGTGGCGCAAATTAGTACCGGCGTTGAAGAAATTGCCAGTATGTCCAAAGAAACCAGCATGTCGCTTAACAGTAACGCACAAGAAGCCGTTGCATTAGCTGACCTTTCAAACACACTTAAAAAGTATATTAGCTACTTTAAAGTTTAATTTTTTATAGTAAGTAATAAACAAAGGGGCTTTTAAGCCCCTTTGTTGTTTATATACTTTAATAATAGCGGACTATATACCCGCTAAATCACGCTCGGTAATGCACTCACCCGACGCCATTTCAAACTCGCGACATACTAATGGGCGGTTTTCGTAAATAGAGCACATAAGCGTATTGCGGTCGAGTGCTTGACACCAGCCGTCGTCAGCGCGTTTCATTACTTCGCTGCCCCATTTATCGTATTCTATATAGTTAAAAGGCACGCCGGTGTCGGTTACTATGCGCACTTCTAATTGACAACAACAGGCTTGGCAGTTAGCACAGGTAACTGGCTCTGGGGTAGTAGAAATATTTTCAACGGGAATAACAATATGAGGCATAGTGGCTTACTTTTTTGAATAAGCCACTAGGATACAGTAACTAATTTAACGCGCTAGTAGTTTTGCTTTAATATCGCTGTAACGCATCTGCTCGCATAGTGCAAAGCCACTCAGCTGGCGCACTTTATTACGTGCAAATAATGGCACACTCATCCCCGCTAAAAAGCGGCATTGGGTTTCAATACCCACATTATGGTTACCTTTGCCTGCCATATGCGCTAAAAACTCATCGACCTTTTGATAAATAAGTTGCTCGTCAATATATGCAGGCTCTATAGAGTATTCAAGCTTAACCGCATGGCCTCTACATACACTACAATGCCCACATTGCTCAGGTGCATTTTGATCGTCAAAATAGCGCGCTAAGTTATAGCTTAAGCAACTTTGTAGCTCAAAAAAGCGTACCAGTGCAGCAATACGTTTAATTTCGGCTTGTTCTTTATCGGTAAAGTAGGCGTGAAGTTGCTGGGCAAGTTCAGGGTTATTTATAACCTCTGCATGTACTTTGTATACTTGGGTAATACGTTTGGTTTCGAGCGTTATTAGGTTTTTTTCGGCTAGGTAATCAAGAGCAGCCACTACACGTTTTCGATCAACCTGCGCAGCTTGCGTAAGGGAGTCAAAATTTAGCGTGCCCCATATTTTTTTAAAATCGGTATGGCTAAATATTTGTGTTAAAAATGCTTGGCGTTGCTCATCAAAATGACCTAGTAGCTCGTTCTTATCAACCAAAAATTTATATTTAAAATCGGCGTAGTAAGCATATTGCGGCGTTATAGCGCCTTGCATTTCAAGCTGTACTAACAAGGTTTTAAGGGCCAGTTGCCTAATATTACTTTCGCTTGATAAGCTGTATTCTTGCATTTCCCATTGCTGGTGGCTTTGGCGAATATCGTTAATTACATATTCAATACCGCTAAGCTCTGGCGTGTCGCCATATACAAAGTTTTCAACCGTATTTAGGCCGTCTAGGTTAGCAAGCGTGTAACAATTTGATGGATTGCCATCGCGCCCTGCTCGGCCAATTTCTTGGCTGTAGTTTTCTATCGATTTTGGTAAGTCGTAATGTATAACAAAGCGAATATCAGATTTATCAACGCCCATACCAAAGGCTATAGTTGCCACAACAACGTTAATTTTACCGCCCATAAAGTCATCTTGAATTTGCCAGCGTAGCGTATCTTCAAGCCCTGCATGGTAAGCAACCGCATGAATACCTTGCGCACTTAGCACATTAGCAACTTGCTCAGCGCTTTGCTGTAGCGTTACATACACAATGCCTGGGCCACTTTGCGCACGCACAATGTTGGTAAGCTCGGTGTTTTTATCGGCGGTTTTAACGCTCAGTACACTTAAATCTAAATTAGCGCGGTAAAAGCCCGTTTGCACAATGCACTCAGGCGATATAGCAAAGCGCTCTGCCATATCGCGTTTTACTTTTTTAGTGGCCGTTGCCGTAAGTAACAACACTAAAGGAATATTAAGCTCTTCGCGGTAACGCGGTAGTTTAAGGTAGTCGGGTCTAAAGTTATGGCCCCATTCTGATATACAGTGCGCTTCGTCTACCACTAACATCGAAAGCGCCACTTGGCTTATAAACTCTCTAAAACGCTCGTTTTTAAAGCGCTCAACCGACACCATTAATACTTTAATTTTACCATTTCGCACATCATTCATTACGGTGCTGCTTTGCATTTGATCTTGGCTCGAATCAAGGCTTGCCGCGTAAATACCTTTGCTATTTAAAAAGCTAATTTGATCTTTCATCAATGCAAGTAAAGGCGAAACCACTAAGGTTAAATTTGGTAAATGCAACGCAGTTAATTGATAGCACAACGATTTACCCGAGCCGGTCGGAAATATAGCCAACGACGATTGACCATTTAAAAGCTGCTCTATAGTTTGTTGTTGCCCTGTTCTAAATTGGCTAAAACCAAAGTGCTGCTCAAGTGATTGAATTAGTGGCGTGGTCATAAATGTCCTTTTGGTGTTTTAACAGCAATTTAACTGCACAGCTAAACGATAAAAAAGTGAGTATAACTTATATGCCTTTATTCAGCATTTTTTGCTGACATATCCTTTATTTAGGCGCAGACTAATAGCGTAAAAATAAATAGTCACGTTTGCCAAAAATAACTTTTTGCCATACCCAAGTCACCTTAAAAAACTAATAAAAAATACAGATCACTTGGGTATATTATTTTTAAGGGCAACGTTATGAGTATTACAATACCTAAAATCGTCGTTATTGGCGGTGGTGCTGGCGGATTAGAACTTGCAACCCAACTGGGGCATAAGCTAGGGGAAAAAAAACAAGCAGATATACTGTTAATAGACAAAAACCGTACCCACATATGGAAACCGTTACTGCACGAAGTAGCGACAGGCTCTATTGACCCTGATTTAGATGGCGTTGTGTATTCAGCCCATGCCGCAAAACATCATTATCGTTTTCAACTTGGTACTTTTTGCAATATAGACCAAAGCAATAAAACAATTACCCTCTCCCCACTTAACGACGAGTTAGGCCACACTATTTTACCTGGTCGTACAGTTCGTTACGATCACCTTGTTATTGCCATTGGCAGCGTAAGTAACGACTTTAATACCCCAGGTATAAAAGAGCATTGCTACTTTTTAGATTCAAGCCAACAAGCAGAGCGCTTTCAGCACTCATTACTAGATAGCTTTACGCGCCTTCACCAAGACGACAACCAACAGCAATCACTTAATATTGCCATTGTAGGCGGCGGTGCTACAGGTGTTGAACTCTCAGCTGAGCTTTATCATGTGTCTGAGCTATTAAAGCTTTATGGCTTAACAAATATGTCGTCTAAGCGTTTACACATTCATTTAATTGAAGCTGGCCCGCGTATTTTACCTGCATTACCTGAGCGTATTGCCGTAAGTGCCAAGCGTGAGCTATTAAAGCTTGGCGTAAACGTGCGCGAGCAAACGCAAGTAAAAGAAGGCACCGCGCAAGGCTTTATCACCAAAGATGAAGAACACATTGATGCCGATATAATGGTGTGGGCGGCAGGCGTAAAAGCACCTGATTTTATTAAAGACTTAGGTGTTTTTGAGCTTACTCGCAGCAATCAAATTCAAGTAAACGAGTTTTTACAAAGCACCGTAGACGAAAGCATTTTTGTATTAGGCGATTGCTGCGCATTTACCCAAGCCGACGGCAAGCAAGTACCACCACGCGCACAATCGGCGCATCAAATGGCGTTGTGCGTCGAAAAAAATCTAATCGCAACATTAAAGCAGCAACCATTACGCGGCTTTAAATACAGCGACCATGGCTCGTTGGTTAACTTATCGAGCTACAGCACCGTGGGTAACTTAATGGGTAACCTCACCAGCAATACCTTTTTTATTGAAGGTAAAATTGCCCGCTTTATGTATATATCTTTATACCGTATGCACCAACGTGCCATACATGGCAGCGCAAAAACCTTTGCATTATGGATAAGCGAAAAAGTGTTGCGTGTAGTGCGTCCTAAAATGAAATTGCATTAAAAGCAAACTGAATTAGCAGCCTATAAAATGGCTTTAATAAATTAATACTTTATTAAAGCCTCTTACACTATTAGTATCTAAAATAGTACCATGTGGATAATTGAAATAGTGAACCTAAAGGATTAACGTTTATGAAAAAAGGACCCCTGGCGCTTATTACCATTGCTACGGTTGTATTGGCAACTTATATATTTATAGCTCAATCCAGCTCATCAGTAGTAAAGCAAAATTTAAAACCTGCCTCAAATATAGTTCAGCCCAAAATAAAACAACAAAAGCAGATCGTTCAAGCATCCCCACAACAGAAAGTAGTAAAACTAAAACACGAGATTAGCCTTTGTAAAAATAAATCGGCTGATAAAGCCCAAAAAATAAATGAAATAAATCAATCGCTTACTTCATTTTTTAAAAATGAGCTCAACAAAGGTACTTCTGTCGCCGACCTATTAATGTATTCAGGTTTGTATGAGGCATCTTATCAGTCATATACAACGCTACTTAAAGAAGCGATTAAAGATAAACAAAAAAAAGACTATAAAATAATTGAAAGCATAGCTATTTTAGCTGACTGGCAAGGCATTGAAGCTATTCAAAATTTCACCAGTGATAAAGTAAAAGAGATAGTGCAGCAGTTAGGTTCGGCTACCCAAAGCCCTGCTGGTTTAACATTTAACGTTCCACTTGATGAAAATGTAAAAAAAGAAACCCTCTATGCGCTATTAAACAATTCCGACACGTTTACCACTTATTTGCAGTCGTTTATTCGTATTGAAGGTAGTAATGTTATCTCTCCCGCCACGCTACTTATGCTCAATGCAAATAAACTTTCAATTGACGAATTTGAGCATGTAATTGCAGTAAATCAATTTACGGTAAATGAACTCGCAGTAGCTATAAATAACGGTCTACCTAATGAGTATATTTTTGCGCTAATGGAGCAAGTACCTTCACTTAATGATATGCCTATTTATGACAATTTTACCGTTTTATATAACTTAGCCGATTTAGCTATTAGCCAATTTAATTTACCCTTAGTAAAAGCATTAAAACAAGCAGGAGTCTCACCAACCAATAAGGTAGGCCTATTTACAGCGTTAGATATTGCCATAATTAATTTACCTAAAAACGGAAACTTAACTTTAGAGGATTTAGATAAAAGTAAGACTGATATGCTGGATTACTTAATCGCCGAAGGATATAAAGCCCATGGTGAGTTTAATTATAAAAATTCATCAGATAAGACTCTACTTTTTGAAAACAAATTTAAATATCAACAAGGTACCTTTATTAGTGAGCAAACAAACCCTTTAAGTTACCTCTACTTTAGCCAAATCTCTATAATTGAAAACTCTATGCTGCCTAGAGTAACTGAGCCAGATAACTCTGAAATATCTCAATTTTTACTAGAACTACAACATAAAAAAGAAGACCTAGATTCAGCCTCAAGCAATTGTAATCAATTAACAGAAAAGCTGTTTGCAACCCAAAAGCTCATACAAGATAGAGACGCTTACGCAAAAGTTCGCGAAATTGAAAAAGAATATGGCAGTAACTTTGAAGACGTATTACAAAATATAGACCCTGTTTTAGTTAATTATTGGTGGAACACTCTTGCCCGCCGTACCTCTTCAGATAGAAGCGATAGTGTATTTCGTGAATATTTAGCTAAAAAAGAATTTCAAAAAGCACATGAATACAGCCAGACAACTCCACTAAATCAAACAGAGACAAACGTGCTATTTATTAGGTTACTTAAGAATCCATATGACTTAGTGCCTATTTGGAATAGTCGAACGCTACCTATCCCTCCAACAGAGTTGGTTAGACTAAGCTGGATTCCGCTTAGTCAATGGCAAGAACTTGCACAACTTGGTTTTGATTTTTCGATTACCGATATACATGGACGCGACGTTTATACACAAGCTGCGTCGTCTTCTGTCGAAGCAGTCCAATTTCTAATTGATAACAAAATACCGACTGTTCCCAGTAAACTTGGCGTAGATATACTAGACTTAGCGCTAGAACAAAGCTACACCCAAGGTGAGTTAAGCCCAATGGTTCCTTTAGCTTTGCAGCTTGTTGAAAAATTTGAACCAAACCACTTTTCTCGCGTTGCCCGATTAAAAACATTTTATCCTGAAGTTTATCAGCAGTTAGTACAACTTAACTCTGCGCTTAAACCATTAGAGGAAACAACGTTAAATAGCTATACTTTTTATAATCACTGATCTTCATAGCAGGCGAGCCATAAATTAGCTCGTCATTACCTGATGAATATTGTCTTTAATATTTAACATTGTCTGTGTAGAGTATTTAAAACAACTAAGGGAATTGGGTTATGACAGGTAAAACGCTAATTTTTAACTTTGACGGCACAGGAAACGAGCCCCGTGACGCAGAACAATTTAGCTCAGATCATTTTAAAGAAGACTCTAATATTACCAACATTCTAAAACTGCATTTACTGCTTGGCGGTAAATTAGAAGACTCCCCTATTACTCCTTTTGCTAACCAACTCAGTTTTTATTATCAAGGTATTGGTACTAAAGGCAGCCGCCTTAAACGTATTTTAAACCAAACTCTTGCACCTCGTGGTGACGACGTAGCCAGTATTTTAAATCAAGCATTAAGCGACTTTAAAGCTCACTATCAACTAGGCGATACCATACTGCTAACGGGTTTTAGCCGAGGCGCTGCACTTGCAAGGCGTTTTGCCAAAATCCTAGAACCTTTAGTTGCTGATAATGTTTACATATGTGTGTTTGATACCGTTGCCTCTATTGGCTTATCAAAAGTAAGTAAAGCTACACGCGGCGCAGAACACGTTATTTTTGAAAACCACACCATTGCCAACAATATTACTCACGCGCTGCACTGCGTAGCCCTTGACGAAAAACGCCGCGCCTTTGAACCCACACTCATGAACCATCAAAACAATATTACCGAGCTATGGTTTGCAGGTGCGCATTCAGACATTGGCGGCGGTTACTACCGCGATGGCCTAGCTGATATTAGCTTGCGCTATGCACTTGAGTGGTTAATAGAACAACCGCTTAATATATCGTTACTCACTAGCCACGACATAGATTACGAAACCCTACTCCCCGATAGCAACTTAGTAGCACAAGATGACGTAACCGTAACGCCCGATCCGCTCGCATTAAGTCATCAACAAAATTACTTTTGGTTTAACCCGTTTTTTAAATTAGTAGATAGAGAGTGCTATGTATTAATTGATGACGAAGCCAGCAACCTTGAGCCCTTAGTACACTACAGCGTAGCCGAACGCATTAATAAGCTAACCAGTTACCGCCCAGAATCGCTTAAAAAATTGCATTACAAAATTAGCTACAACGACAACACCACACTTAGCTTTATTGGTTTAAGCCAACATATAGAACTAGCTAATCAAAACATGAGTGTGCTGAGCATTAACCAAAGCCAAGATGTAATGGTATTTGCCTCTGAGCAATACAACGCAACCGGGCTCATGCTAGAGCAAAGCGCTACGTACCGCTTTACCCCATACCCAAATCAATACTGGTTTGACGATGGCATAAAGTGCACGCCATTAGGCTGGAACCGCGACAACGTACAACTTGGCGTAAAAGAAATCCCAATGGCCGTACTCGAACCATTTAGACGATTTCCTCGCGCACAATGGTTTTCACTCATTGGTGCTATAAATAAAAACGACGACCACCTTTTTGAAATAGCCAACGGCGCCGATATTAAAATAGATAAATCAGGCGAGTTTTGCCCATTCGCAAACGACCTAAGCCGCTTTTACGGCGCTAATGCCGGTAAAATAAAAGTGAAAGTAACGCGGTTGGGATAAGAGGTTGCACAGTATTTAAAATTGTAGGCGTGAGTTTATCTCGCGCTTTGGCTTTATAAAAACACCATGCGAGGTATAAAACCTCCCTACAACAATTCAAACACCACATTCAACAAAACCGTAGGTGCGATTTTACATCGCGCTTTGGCTTTATAAAAACACCCGCGAGGTATAAAACCTCACCTACAACAATTAAACCACTGCACTGAACAAACCCGTAGGTGCGATTTTACATCGCGCTTTGCTCTTATAAAAACACCATGCGAGGTATAAAACCTCACCTACAACAACTCAAACACCACACTCAACAAACCCGTAGGTGCGATTTTACATCGCGCTTTGCTCTTATAAAAACACCCGCGAGGTATAAAACCTCACCTGTAACAATTTAAAACACCTATTCGCCTCACACAATGAGGCAAACAATATGTGTAATTGCCTCATTAGGCAATTTTGTAACGTGTACTACGCCCACCTGCGGCGGTTTTTGTTAAAAATCCAAGCGCTTGCAAGTCCGATAAATGGCGTGTTGCGGTTGCACGGCTAACCTTAGCCACCTTTTGATACTGACTCGCACTAATACCCTGTTCAAATTGGCCATCAAGTAACTTATTAAGCACTTTTACTTGCTGCTCACTTAACTTTGTTTGATCTTTACTTGCCCAGTAATTGGTTTTAAAAATTGTTTGCTCAATATTATTAAGCGTATGGTGTATCGCATTATTAAGCGTACATAAAAACCACTTAATCCATTGCGTAATACAAAGTTCTCCACGTTGAGTCGCTTCAAGCACCTCGTAGTAGCTTTTTCTGTCTTCTAAAATAGCCACCGACATAGCGTAAAACCGAATTGACTCAGCATATTCTTGCGCTAATGCCAGGTCGGTTATAAGCCGTGTAATACGCCCATTACCATCCTCAAGTGGGTGTATTGTTACAAACCATAAATGTGCGATAGCTGCCCGAATAAAAGGGTCTATTTGAGGATCGTTTTGCGTTTTGTTAAACCAGTTAAAAAATAGCGAAAGCTCTTTATTTACTCGCTCTTTAGGAGGCGCCGTAAAATGTAATACCGGTTTATCTAAGCGCCCCGATACCACTTGCATTGGCTCGTCAGCACGCAATTGCCCGCCCTCAATTTTAGTAAATAAGCTTTGCTCACCTGCAAACAATAAGCGATGCCAATTAAGCACTCGCTCTAAATTAAGCGGTGAGTCTGTGTTATTTATTGCATCAAGCATAATCTCTGCAAGATTATCGCTTTGCACTGTTGTTGGGTAAGGTTGCTCATTAATATTGAGCTTTTTAGCAAGAGAAGAGCGAACCGAAAATGCATTAAGCTTTTCGCCCTCAATCGCACTGGAGTGAATAATATTTGCTAGTAAGATATCAAGGGCCTGCTGCTTTTGTTGAGCACTTTGCGCGCCCATACGCCCTACTAATAAACCTTGATTATATGAAAGCTCCCTTAGTAAAGGAGCAAGCGCTGCAGCATCCCACGTAAAGTTTGGCCAGTTTTGCTGTTGCCATATCCACATAGTCTTTAGTCCTAAAGGTAATTAGCTTCAGTCTATGTTATTTATTTGCCTCATGCAATGAGGCGAATAGCAGGGTTAATTGCCTCATTACTTTTAAGCGCTACATAGAACAATAATTCACTTTTCTGTGGTAAAAACAATCCATTTTTAAGCGAGGTATAAAACCTCACCTACATTAATGTAAACACCACTCTTAACAAACCCGTAGGCGCGATTTTACATCGCGCTTTGCCTTTGAAATAAGGCCAAGCTAAACACCTGTAGGCGCTCAGCTTGCTCGCGCGAAAAGCTGTAGGCGGGAGTTTACCTCGCGCTTTTGGTTTATAATTTAAAATATATGCGCTTTTAAAGGCTTTTTTAACCGCTTAGAATATTCACGATTAAGATTAGGAAATTGCTTATATATCATCGTTTTTAATTGCTTTTCAGATAGCTTATTACAGAGAAATTCTTGCTCAGCAAGCATTATATTCTTAAGTAACGATCGCCCTGCTTGGGTATCCATTAAAAAGTAAATTGCAGCCCAACTGCTTGCATACAACTTACTGATATCACCTTTTTTCCACGAGTCATCCAAACCAACTAACGAATCAATCGAAAATACATTTTTAGTAATATTGTTATTTTTCGTCCATGAACTATTCGGCTCAACACTAGGGCGTGTTGACCTTTGTGGATTGAAATTTGTTCAATCTAGGGGCGATTTAATCGCGGCGCGAGGTTTGTAACCTAGTGGGCTAAGTAAAAACCGAGCAACAAAGAGTTAATCGTCCCTAGAAAGAACCCAAAGGGCAGCGCATGTTTGGCATTTATGCTGCGTTATCGCCTATTTATGGGGAATAACCACACTACATAGGCTCTGCCTTGCCTAAAAACCAAACATACAGCTGCAAAATCAATCACGAAAGGTCAACACGCCCTAGCCATTTGCATATTATTTTTAGTAAGCTCAAAGTATTCTGCAAATCCCTCATTTAACCATCTTGGTGTGTAACCTAACACAGCTTTATTAATGGCGTGCACTGCTTCATGTACTGCAGTTCGCATTGCACTGCGTGCATTATCATAATGAATAAAAGCAGAATTACTCGCGTGAAAATACATACCCGCAGTGTTTGTCGGGTCAGCACTGCGTTGCTTTATTGCGGCCTCATAAGCGCGGCGCGTAGGCAATACCGTTAAATTAAGCTTTACCTTTTTAAGTGCATGCACGCCAATAATCTGCCCGTATACTTTAAATACAGTATTGAGTTTTATGCGTAACTCTTGGTTAAATGACGAAGGTAAATTAGGCGTATTTAGAGTGAGATCAAAGTAATCTAACGGTTCAATAAAACCAGTATCGTAAGTTGCTACTGCAAAATCCGGTTTTTTATCACTAAAATGCGGTACACCGTCACTGTCTGTCCATGTAAATATATCGCCATTGCGTTTATATTTAACCTTACCCAACGACACATCCACGCAGCGCGTATTGTTAGCTTGCGATAAATGATTATCGGCAGGTACTGATGCGTTTTGTAAAGTTGCCGAGCTTACATTTTTGAGTTGTTTAGTTGCTAACGGTTCAGTAGCTACCTGCGACGACAAACTACTATAAATTCGTTTAACCTCGCCTATAGGATCATGATAATTAAATACCCGCCCAGTAAAATGATTAGCAATGAGCGCCGATGCAATTAGCAGCACAAAAAATACAAACACCACGCGCAATTTTGTTTTAAACATCTTTATTGGCGCCCTTGCCACTGTGCTTCAAACAACTCTTTTTGCTGACCCCGATACTCGCTACACCATACAAAGTCGGCCGACTCCATCCCTTTTTTGCGGCAACGTTTAGGCAACTTATAAAACTTCGACCAAGCATCAAGCTTAGCGGCATCTTTATAGCTATCGCTGTGCAAAGACATGTTTGACACTTTTTGATTGAGTAACCAATTGCTATTAGGCGTACGAGTTGGGGTAGAAGAAGTAGCCTGATAAGCGCTACCACTCTTTTTAGGCTTACTGCAGTGATTAGCAAGTAAGGTAAATAGCGCTTTATCGCGCGCAGTTAAACGCTCACCTTCTTTATTACTGTAGCCACTCCTAAATTGAGAGCGAATAGCTTCGCGCTGCTTTTTAATGCTATCGCATTGGGCTTGTGTGTAAGCCTCACCAGCTTGAGGAAAAGTTGTAAATACGCTAATAAATACCAGTAAAATCCATTTAATCATTATTCATTCCCTGAATTAAAACTTTAAAAGAGTGTACCTATAAATGTGAAAAAACACATCAACATTACTAATCCAAAAAGCAAAAATTAAAGCTGTGGGTGGGAGTGCACCTTGTGTCTGGTTTTTATAAAGCACCCGCGAGGTATAAAACCTCACCTACAATATTTAAACCACCACACTCAACAAAACCGTAGGTGCGATTTTACATCGCGCTTTCTCTTTAGTAACTAGCTCATTACCCCAATCAACAAACAAAGCTCAACAAAACACCTGTAGGCGCTCAGCTTGCTCGCGCGAAAAGCGAAGCTTTTAAAATAATTTACAAATATCGCGTTGGCGATGGCAACCAAAGAGAAGTAACCGCCGACTTCTCTTTGGAATCTCTCGGCGCCCCGAGGATCACACTATTTCCTCAATTTAAATTAATGATATGAACGTAACCATCGTAGATAGGCCATCCTTGGCCAAGCTACGCTTTTAACAGCATTGCCTAAAGGGATTTAGGTACTTGGAATTTGTCGGGAACAAAATTCCGCCATGTAGTTAATTACTCATCATTAATTCAATTTCAGGTGTGATCATGGGGAGAGTTATTAACCTCGGCGTTTAAGTTTACTGAAGGCGTTAAACTTGCTGACGCAAAAAGAGCTATCGTTTGTACTTATCTATTTAGTATGATTTATATCTAATACCAAAGAGGATAACTATATCGGTCAAAAGCCCTTGCTGATTAAGTTTCCAATATCTATAGAAAGGCACCATTACATGAATATAAATAAAGATTTATTAGGCGTAATATCTACATCAAAAGGAGCGGCTTCAATTGTTAAACGCAAACTTGACAAAAAGGGCATAAACTCAAGCACCGCCGCCCATAAAATAGGTGTTAATCCATCAACGCTAAGTCGTTTTTTTAATGGTTCTGACTTAAGCATTAGCTTAGCGGCTAAATTGAGCCATCATTTTGGCTTTGATGTAGAAACACTCTTCAGCTTAGAAGCTCAAAAAAAGCACATGCAGCAAAAAAATTAAACATCGATTAAATTTTATACGACTCAAAAAGCGTGAAGTAGCCAGGACTTTCCTATGGCCAAAAACGCTTATTTACAGAACTAAAGCAAAATTATCGATATACGAAGAGTTATTTATATAATTTGAGTGGCTTAAATGGAAAATAAAAAGGGAAATGGCTTTCAAGTAAAGAAGCCCTAAAACATCTAAAAATAACAGACTGCGAGTTAATGCATCGACGTGAACGTGGTGAGCTTAAGTTTGAAAAGCGCGGTCGTACGTACTTTTATTTTTCAATAATCAAGGATGAACAAGTGATATTTCACAGCTTACTACAAGATATGCAAGCCAAAGAGCAAAAAGTGTCTCTTCCTCAAGGCTTTTAAAAGTATTTAAGTGCCAATAATTTAAAAGCAAATACTGCAACTGGTATTTATGTCGGAACGATTACAACAACAGCTTTAAGTTCTTTACTTATGTTAACTCCTTATGGATGGGTTATTGATATAGGTGTAGGGTTATATGTCGGTTTTACAGCAAGTATTAAAATGAATAATTTTATGAAACAAACCTCTGAAAACATATACGACAGAAAACCTATATTTGAAGGGGTATTTTAGATGCCCGCAGCTCATTTTGCTGGATATTCTCTTATCGTATTTATGATAGGTACCTTTGCCTCTGGCATATTGTTTTCAAGAATTTCTGTTAAACATATTAATAAAAATATGGAAAAAGATGGTGTGCTTCCCCCCAGTTGGGATAAAGGCATTGGCGCTAGTGTTTCATTTTATATATTTTCGATGTTTTTTGAACGCTCCCGCATACCAACTCCGATGTTTGATGGTCGTCTTGTAACCAAATATGCACGTCCCGTTGATAAAACAATAGGCATGATCCACTTAATTTCAGTTACAGGGATGATGCTGTGTCTGTGTATTGTTTCTTATTTTTCTGACTAGTTACACATTAATGCATACCCATAATGTAATAAGCGAACCTCTTAAACGCCAACAAGTATTGCGTCTACAAGGTATAAACACAGCTATTTACTCAAGGTTGATGATTCACCGTAGGCGCCCAGCTTGCTTGCGCGAAAAGCGTAGCTTTTAAAATAATTTACAAATACCGCATTGGCGATAGCAACCCAAGAGAAGTAACCGCCGACTTCTCTTTGGAATCTCTCGGCGCCCCTCAATTTCACTTATATTTAAACACTAAATTAATATGAACGTAAACGCGATGAAAGCACATCCATGTGCAAGCATCGCTTTACTCGCATCCATGCGAGGTAATTACTCATTAATTATGTGTTTGCAGGTGAAGTCGAAGGGGGAAATTCCTTAGCAGGGGCCTTAAAATTGGCTGTAGGCGCTCAGCTTGCTCGCGCGAAAAGCGCAGCTTTTAAAATAATTTACTTATATCGCGTTGGCGATGGCAACCAAAGAGAAGTAACCGCCGACTTCTCTTTGGAATCTCTCGGCGCCCCTCAATTTCACTTATCTTTAAACACTAAATTAATTTGAACGTAAACGCGATGAACGCACATCCATGTGCAAGCATCGCTTTCCTCGAATCCATGCGAAGTAATTACTCATTAATTATGTGTTTGCAGGTGAAGTTGAAGGGGATGGTTTCTTAGCACCATCCTTTAATTGCTCTATCGGCTAATACTTAACTCACACGTTTGTACTTAATTACTAGTAACTTAGTCGATTAATACTTGTAGCTGTACCGCATTTTAGTAAACTAACCACTCGCAAACAGGGAGTGGTTTTAATGCAGCAAATTGGTATTTACGAGCAGTTAATTACGCAAGTAATTAAGCAAAACTTAAATAGTGATCAATTTTATGTGGGCGAACGCCAGCTTGAAACGGCCGAAGCCGCAACATGGCTTTCACGCTTTTTAAGTAAACTTGTAACGCATGCAATCGATGCCATTCCTAACTCGAACGAGCGCCTACAAGAACAAATTAGCCTAGCTAATAGCCTTGTACTTTGGCTTAAAGATCACATTCGTGATGACGAACTAATCAACGAAAATCTTATCGACAGCCAAGGCCGAATACTTACCGCGCTATTTAATACCCAAAACCCTATTGCGGCCAACCTTAAAGATTACTCAAGCGATATATTTCCACTCACAGGGCTCACACAAAGCGAGTTATTTAGCGGTGCTAATGCAGGTATATCGCTCGAAACCGAGCTAAAGCGCGAGATTAAATCGTCCGACACTATTTACTGGCTAGTCTCATTTATAAAATGGACAGGGCTGCGCATTTTTAAAAATGAGCTTGAAGCGTTTACCAAAAGCGGTAATAAGCTCAAAGTTATTACTACTTCGTACATGGGCGCAACGGATGCTAAAGCCGTTGAGTTTTTAGCAAACCTACCAAATACCGAAGTAAAGCTAAGTTATAATAATCAGCAAGAACGCCTACATGCTAAATCTTACTTATTTATGCGCAATACGGGTTTTCATACAGGCTATATTGGCTCGTCTAACTTATCGCATTCGGCGCTTACCAGCGGCCTTGAATGGAACTTAAAAATTACCGCACAAGAAATCCCGCACATAATAGCTAAAACCAAAAGTACGTTTGAAACCTACTGGGAATCAAAAGACTTCGAGCTATTTACAGGCGCTGTTGAGTGTAAAGAAAAGCTCATCAATTCACTTAACGAGCAGCGCGGTGTTGGGCAATCAAGCAGCCAGTTTTATTTTGATATAACACCAAAAACGCATCAGCTCGCTATTTTAGAAAAGCTAAGTGCTGAGCGCAGCGTACATAATCGTTTTAAAAACTTAGTAGTTGCCGCAACCGGCACAGGTAAAACCATAATATCGGCGTTCGACTTTAAAACTGTTTACGATAAAAACCCAAACGCACACTTTTTGTTTGTAGCCCACCGCGAAGAAATACTTAAACAAGCGCAAAGCGCTTACCGTGGCGTGCTTAAAAATAACGACTTTGGCGAGCTGTGGGTAGGTAACTACAAACCACAACGCTATAACCAATTATTTGCATCCATCCAAACGCTTAATAGCCAAATTGAATCGCTCAATTTAACCAATGATTACTACGACTACATAGTAATAGACGAAGTACATCACGTAAGCGCTGCCAGTTATCGCACTATTTTAAGTTACTTTACACCCACAATATTACTTGGCTTAACCGCTACACCAGAGCGACAAGATGGCGCAAATATACTCGATGATTTTTGCGGGGTAATAGCCGCTGAAATTCGCTTACCAGAGGCTATAAATCAACGCCATTTATGCCCATTTCAATACTTTGGACTAGATGACGATACCGACCTAAGCCAAATAACATGGCGAGGCGGCCGTTACGATATAAGCGAGCTAAGTAACCTTTATACAGGCGAGAACAGCCGCGCTAACAAAATTATATCCAGCCTTGCTGATATCGTAACCAATGTTCACGCTATTAAAGCACTCGCGTTTTGCGTAAGCCAAAAACACGCAGAATTTATGGCTAAAAAGTTTAGCTTAGCAGGCATAAACGCCGATGTGCTGACCAGTAAAAACACCAATGAGCGCGCGGCCAAACAGCAAGCACTACGCCAAGGCGAAATACAAATACTTTGCGTGGTTGATATTTTTAACGAAGGTGTCGATATTCCAGAGGTCGATACTCTGTTATTTTTACGCCCGACTGAAAGCCTAACGCTGTTTTTACAGCAACTCGGCCGAGGTTTACGCCTACCCGATAACAGCCAAAAGCAGTGCTGTACCGTACTCGACTTTGTAGGCAATGCCCGCCCAGAATACGACTTTGCTAGTAAATTTCGCGCACTTATTGGTAAAAGTAACCAGCCAATAAAAACCGAGATTGAAAACAACTTCCCGCATTTACCGCTGGGTTGCCGTATTGAGCTACAAAAGCGCACACAACAAACAATATTAAAAAATATTCAGCAAGCTATAAACTCTAAACGCCGTTTACAGCAGCTTATAAATAGCTATTCGCAACACACTAATGACGCGCTTACACTAAGTAACTTTTTACGTATAAACCCGCAAGTTACGCTTGAAGATATATACAAACCAAAAGATAAAAAGCTCGGCGGCTGGCAATGGTTAAAAGGTGATGAAATACCCGCAGACCAAGCCGATGTCTACGCCGCGTATTACCGCGCAATCAACACTCAATTACTCGGCTGCGACTCGCTCAGCTACTTATGCTTTTTACGTGATTTATGTAACAACGACTTTAGTTTTACGCCAACATCACAAAACCAACAGTACGCGCTTATGGCGCATTACAATTTTTGGGATAGCACTGGTAAAAGCTTGGGGTTTAAAACGCTTGAACAAAGCTTACAAGCGCTTAAACACAAAGAGCTACAGCACGAACTTGCTCAAGTAATTACGCTATTAATAAACCGTATTCACCAGCAAGAAAGCTATTTAGCGAGCCTGCCAAATCACGCCATAAAATTACACAGCCGCTACACTCGCCAGCAAATACTAGCAGCTTTTGGCGCGCACGCGTTTGATAAAAAATCGACCGCCCGCGAAGGTGTTTTAGAATTTAAAAACCAAAACCTAGAGCTGTTATTTGTAACACTTAATAAGTGTGAAAAAACCTATTCACCCACCACGTTGTATCACGACTACGCAATCAGCCCTACTTTGTTCCATTGGCAAACGCAAAACAGCGCCCGCCCAGAACACGGCCGTGGCCTTAGTTATATTCAGCACCAGCAAACAGGCAAAACCATCCTGTTATTTGTGCGCGAACAAGGCAAAGATGAAAACGGCCGAACTATGGGATTTGTAAACTACGGCGAGGTAAAATACCAAAGCCACAACGGCAGCCAGCCAATGAATATAACGTGGAAGTTAACCAACCCCATGCCGAGTGAAATGTGGCATGAGGCTGGGAAGTTGGCTGTTGGGTAATGGATTTGATATATTTAAGGATGGGTCTATACAGTTTTAATTTAGGAATTAACTAAATTAAAAGCAGTCAACAATTCTCTTCGTTGACTGTTATATACCATGAAAGGACAGTGATAACGTCTTGCTATAAATACTTACTGCTTAATAGATTGGTTACAATAAGGGTGTGTTAGCTGTACATTATTCGAGCTGCCCACACCACCGTCTCTAACTCTTTGTATGTGGTCATAAGATACTGATTTATCTACATCTAAATAACCATTACAAATAGGACATGTAAGAGCATTCTTTAAAGCCACATTAATAAATAATTTACTTTTCTGTTCATCTGTTATTTTAGAGTTACCATTTTGAACATCACCAGAAATTAACTTACCGTCCAATTGAGAGAATACAATTAAGTCATTTTGAGTTATTTCTTCTCTCTCTGATAACTTAACAACAATCTTCTCTAGCAAGTCTTTAAAGATATCAACCCGTTTATGACTAATGTGTTTTTGTAATATAGTAGCGACGAGCTCTTTATTATTAATAAGTATTTCTTCTAACTGTGCTCTGACATCTGTGAACTTAGTAAAAAAAGATTTATTGTTTTGTATTAGTTTTTCATTGAAAAGAGTTATAGCACCTAAAAACATAGCGCTTGAGTGACGACCTGTAGGACCATAGAAATATATTGCAGGGTGAAGCCCAAGGCTACCGCGATCATTACCTGTAATCCTTGATGCTAACGTGATCGTTTTTTTCAAAACATTAAGAGTGCCCTCACCAGATAGATCTTCAGGGTATTTATCTAATTTCAGCACACCATCTTTCTGATTGGAGTTTGCAATTAGGATAAAATCGATCAGTATTTGAATTGCTGTTCTAATACCTTTTGAACCACTTAGTGGCAAGTCCAAAGTCTTTATAGGCTTTTTTATCTCGGGGTCAAATAATAAACGGTGCAATTTAAGAGACTGCATTTCAATAACTTCTGTTTTCTCTTTCTCAAATGATGACCAATAACGATGTCCCTTGCCTGCTCGAATAATTGCTCGTGCAGCGATTGGGACAGGTCTTTTTCTATTCCTCAATAGCAACTCCTCAAGAGGATCTAGGGGAGTCCCTTTCATATTTATGTTAAAGAATGATGTCTCTGCCTTATCAGTATCTCCTTTCACCCATTGCACCGGTAACCCACGGGCAGTCAAAGTACTTAACTTTTTTCTTTGTTCATGTGTTATATCGTCATTATCATTGTCTTTTAAAAGACTTTGATAATAACTCCATGCACCGATTTTTTCTTTAACTAGTTTCCTCGTTTTTTCCGCTGCTTTTTTTTGTTCAGAAGAGATATCATGCCCAAATAGCTTGTGTGATATTTGCCCATCACCATAATCATCTTCCATCCATGCGCGGATTACGCTTAGTCTATGCCCTCCATCAATAACAAATAAAAACGAAGGAGACATCCATAAAATTACAGAAGGAATTAGATCGCCATTGATATAGCATTCAAGTAAAGAAACAACTTGATCTGGCGTCCAATGGTTTGTTTCTCTTTGAAAATCAGGCTTTCTTAGTAAAGCCACTATAGGACTACCCGAGGCTAGCTCCCTAGCAGGAATACTATTAAAGGTTTCGAAAGATGAATTTTCATCTTGTTTGTGTGCAAAATCGGCTCTTTTGATCATTGCATCTAGGTTTACCAAATTTGACTTAGCAGCCATGTTACTTCCTTTTATTTTATTTTCTCTGACAGTAAAAACTTTACGATAATACTCGGTGCCCGATTAGTTTTATCACAATTAAGTAGTGCGTGAATCGCACATTTCTGCAGCCTTCACGCTCATTTATCTATTTCATATAGTTTTAATAAATCACCTAACATATTGCTATAAATAAGTTTTTCATTATCTCTGAACAAAGTGAAATGGAAAATATGCGCACACTGTTTGTTTGAATATATAAGCAAACAATAATTTCACCATTCAATTAACTATTATATTTAGTCAATGCTAATAGCGCTTTGTTGCCAATCAAGGTGAAGCATGTATCTAATCTTTAAAGCTATTTGAATATATTTTTCCCTCAAAAGTCTATTCTTCATGCCCTGTTGCTAAACTATATTTAGGCGATTTGGCGTAATCATTAAACTCAGGAAGATAACCAAATAATTCTGTAAAGCGTGCAAAGCAATCATATTCGAACTTTGCTACTTAACCCATAGTTCGTAAGTCTTCAGGACTGTTTGATTTAACATTACATGTAAATGGTGCTACAGCTACATATAACTTGTTTACTAACTCATTATAATTTTGATATTTGTATCGCATGCGATCCGCGCCACCATGACCACTTTTGCCTTTTATTGTGTTATCAAACTGTTTTAGCCTTCCTTTTAAGCCTTTTACAGAGTTCGTCATTCCTACATACACTATGTTTGTAATCCATGAAAAATCTTTACTAGATAAATCTTCATCTGTAATTGCACAGATATAAATACCCGGATATTGGATACCCTCACTTTGTTCTCGATCAACCCAGCGCATCCAATTAGTAAAACGATTTTCGTACATAATTTTCCTGTATATGTCTCATATAACTAAAAGCATGAATAAATACCTGCAAGTATTCATAAACACCAATCTACCAACACACTCCAATTCCCCGTGATCACACCTGAAACTTAGTTAATGATGAGTAATGTACAGCATGGATGCTGTACAAAGCGTAGCTTGGCCATGGATGGCCTATCTACGCTGGTTACGTTCACATCATAAACGTAAGTTGAAGATACAGTGTGATCCTCGGGTGCGCCGTGGGATTCCAAAGGGCGGTCGGCGGCAGCCGCCCTTTGGTTGCCATCGCCAACGCGATATAACCTCGAATAGAGGTTTTTAATCCCTTGAATCCGAAGTAAAAAACAACTTATGAGCGCGATATAAAATCGCACCTACACATTAATTACACCGAAATTTAAAAGCTTCGCTTTTCGCGCGAGCAAGCTCTGCGCCTACAACCCAAAAGCGCGAGATAAACTCCCGCCTACGGCACGAACTACAAGTTCTGCCTTAAACATCATACCTTGGCTTTTCTTCCGCCACTAAATCAAGCCCTGTACTTGGTTGCTGATATTTAAAACCAGCCGCCTCTTCAAAATAACCTTTCTTTACCCATAACTTTGCACTGTTAGCCTGTGCAACCTGATACGCCCAATCACTAACCGAAAGCGACTTATCTGAATCGCAATTAAAATAATCACTAAGTTGATTTGTTAAATGCTGGCTATTAGTCACTAAATTTTGTTCTTGCCAACGTTCACGGTGAAGTTGCGCAGCTAAAAAGTCACTTTTACTGTTATTACAGGTGCTATGTGCTGCCACAAAGTTATGACCTAAATCATTTGCGTAACGAGCAAACGGTATAAAGTGATCAACCTCGGTTTTACTGTTCAACGGTTTTTGGCAATAAAAACAATTGCCGTGCTGAAGCTCTATCAACACAGGCTTTGCCTTACTCAGTGCATTGCGATCAAAGCCGAATAAAAAATCATGTAGTTGGCTTTGTGGGCCAATTAAGGCTTGGTTATGCTTAATACTTTGAATTTTTTGCAGCCATGCATTTTTTGCTAAATAAACAACTAGGTCGTAAAAACGCCTAAAGCAGCCTGCAATACCTTCATTTAAGGTAATGTATGATTGGCCTTTAATATGGGGATACAAGAAACACTCTTCTTTGCCATTTAATTTTTGTAAGAGCCATAGCGGGCCGTCTTTAATGGTTTTTAGTGTTGAGCTACGTATATTTTTCCAACCTTGGCTCTTTTTTAATTGGCTAATTGAATTAATATTATTTAATTTTGCATCATGAAGCGTGGTTATAATTTTGGCTTGTTTATTAGAGTTGGTATTTTGTAAAAGTAGTTGCTCTCTATTATTACCAATTGCACCAAATGGCGATGCTTGGTGCCAATATAAAGTAATAAATTTATCGACTAATTCATCAAATTTTATTTGTAACTGTGCTTGCGGATCGGCGTGATGTTTTTCGATACTAATATCAGCCAGTGCATGTAAAAGTGCAAACTTATAAGTAGCACTAAAATCACCTTCAACTAATAAGCGCTGAATGTAAGCAATAAAGTCGAGCTGTTGCTGCATTGATCCAATCATAAAACGTGTACTACTTTTATAAGCGCATTTAGCCACACTTCACTTTCGCGATCTGGGCGCTGATCAACGCTTTGCCATTGTTTAATAGCTTTTAACTGCGTATGGCTAAGTAAATGCGTTAAAGCATTTTCGTTTAAATCGGTAAATTCACGACCATTATGCACACGCTCTGTATCGCCATATTTAAACGATACATACAAAACACCATTCGGTTTGAGCGCATTTCGTAGGTTTAAAAATACCTGCGGTAACTCAGCTTTTGGAACGTGTAATAAACTAGCGCAGCACCAAATACCGTCGTATTGATTTACACTATTTAGCTCTTGGAATGTTTTAACCGCTACAGGTTGTTGTAAGTAACTGCTTGCCAACTCTGCCAGCTCTGGGCTTGCATCAAACGCACTTACAGTAAAACCCTGCGCTTTGAAAAATGCGGCATCGCGCGCGCTGCCACAACCGGCATCTAAAATACGTCCATGTTGTGCAACGTGCGGTAAAAACTCAGCGTAAAGCGCCGACATATCAACGTTAAGTGTTGAGTCGCTAAAGGCTTTGGCATTTTGGTTGTAATAAGTAAGTGTGGTGTTTGACACGAGACTTACCGCTCCTTGGCTAATCGTTTAACAGCTAAGACACTGTTAATACTGCATTCATTATTTGTTTAATCTACAGGAACAAGCGCATTAAATATAGGCTTAATAAGTAGAAATTTTTAAATTAATACGCCGTTGTTATTAAGTGCTTATGTTGAGCACTGAGCGCGACATAAATCACGCTTAGCACTTTTTACGCGAATTGTTATTACTTTTTTCTCAACCAAAAAAGGCTCGCAGGCACCGAAATCCACGCTTGTTTACCTAACGAATCAAGATAAACACCTACCTCTTCTTTACTGCCTGGGCTGAAATATGGCGGCTGTTGTTCTTTTAGTTTTTCTTGGCCGGTGAGTATTTTGGTAAAGTGTTTATTTTGCTGCTGGAGCATTTTTTTGTAATCGTTAGCTGGTTTTGAATCACCATGCTTTACAAAAGCACTTAGCGCACGGCTTGCTGTTGTGTGTAGTTCTTGAAAATCAAAGTCGGCCAATAGCGCTTCTAACTTTTCCCATTGTTTATTAATAATTAGGCAGTTCATTAATAAAAAGCGGTTTGCTTGATTGTCGTTTGGGTTTAGCTTTAATAACTCTTCGAGTTCTGATTGCGCTTTTTGGGTATAACCATGCAGTGCGTGTATTTTGGCTCGATGCGCGCGAAGCATCATATAAGGTCGGGTTTCGTGCAAGCCCCAAAAGTACCCGGTGTTGTCTTTAATAAATTGCTTTGTTATGAGCCCACTTTCCATTATTTCTAAAAGCATTTGCATTGGTTCAAGTGCTTTTAGCTCTGTATCGGCAAGTACCAGTTCAAGTAATTCATCAAGCTCATCTAATTCATTTGGTTCTTCGTCTAAAAAGGTGCTGTTAAATTCGGCCTCATCTTCATCACTTAAAGTTAGGTCGTTACTAAAGCGAAGCTCAAAAATAGCGTCGGCCATGTAATAAACATAATTACGTTTGTATTCTTGAGCATTGTATTGGGCAAATTCACCAAATACTTTTGCCGCTGCTTTTTCGCTAGTAAAAGCTTTTAAAACGCCACTTAGGCTATCAACAGCCTGTTTTTGTAGTGCATTAAGTGCACGTTTATTTATGTGTTTAAGCGCCTGTAAAACCCCTTTACAGTAATTTGGTAGGGGCATATTCGGCTTTAGTGACTCACGGTAGTCTTGTTTAGATAGGCTGCATTTTGCTGGCATTTTTAATTCGTTTTGAATTATTTTATCCATGCTTTGGTTATACAGAGCCATTAAGCTTTCGAGGTATTTTAGCTCAGTCTCGTTTTGAATATTAAACTCTCCAAATAGATCTGGGTGCCACTCACTGGGAACAAGTAGTTGAGGTAATACACCTAATCCCATTAAGTAGCCTTGGATAAAGTAATAATCTGGTTTTTTAGTGCTTAATTCACTGAGTTTTATAACATCACTGCGTATTTTGGCTGGTGACATAACGTGCCCTGCTATGTATAAATTTATTATTAGTGTACCCATAGATAAAGCTACCAACAACGCTAGTTTAGTTGTTTTATCCTAAAAATGAATTTTTAACGGAATATTTACAAATTTAACAAGCCCGCGCCGCTAAAATACAAAAGCTGGTTTATACTGTTGTAATAATAAGCAAAAATAATAACTATGAGGCGCAATGAATAAATTAATTACTGTATTTTTATGTTTGCTGTTTACGGCTCCATTTAATGTATTTGCTTGTGAGAGAACCTTTAGCGTGGCATCGCACGATGCTTTTTGGCCGCCTTATGTAATGGGCATTAACGGTAAGCTGCAAGGCTTGGAGGTTGATGCGCTTAACATTATATTTGCTGACTCCCCTTTTTGTTTTGAAGTTAAGTTACTGCCAAATTCTAAGCGGGCTTTTATTGAGCTTAAATACGGCCGTATTGATTTAGGATGGGCTGCAAGTTATACAGACGAGCGCGCTAAATATGTGCACTTTAGTGATAACTACCGAACTGAGGTTATGCGCTTATACGAAAACAAAAATAATCAGCATAGTGTTAAAAACCTCGAAGACATTTTTAAACAAGGCTTTATTGTTGGCGCTAACTTTGGAAGCTATTACGGCGAGAAGTTTGAGCAATATAAAACTAAATATAAAAAGCAGATTGAATACACCAGTGCAACCAGTAAACGCTTTGAAATGCTTAATAAACAACGTATTGATTTTGCTATTGAAGACGAGTTAGTGGGGGCTTATTTTGGCAAAAAAGGCTCAAATATAAAATTAGTAACCAATATTGAGCATGTAAATAAAGACGATATTTATTTAATGTTTAGCAAACAAACGGTGTCGGTTACTGAGCTTGCGGTAATTAATGAATATATAAACAAAAATAAAACAGCACTTAAAGCGTTGTTTGAACACTAATTTAAGGAGTGTAATGAAAACTTTATTTTTAGCATTTACTACACTGCTATTTACTCACTTTAATGCCCTTGCGTGTTCAAAAACATTAGTAATGGGCACTAACGAAACCAATTGGCCGCCTTATCTTGTTAAACAAGGTGATACATTTTTAGGCACAGAAGTGGATGCTGTAAACGCTATTTTTAAAGATTCAAAATTTTGTATTAAATGGACTTATTTTCCGAGTTTTTCGCGTGTTCAAGCTGAGCTTAAAAATGGCCGAGTAGATATGACCTACGCGGCAAGTTACACAAAAAAACGCGCTCAATATGCGCACTTTAGTTTGCCCTACCGCGAAGAAGTTATGCATCTTTATAAACATAAAGACTCGCCTGATGTGACAAGCTTACCTGAGCTTTTTAGTAAGGAGTTTACAGCTGGTATTAACCGAGGAAGCTTTTCTGGTAACGAGCTTGAACAACTAAAAACTAAGTATTCAACACAGGTAGTGCTTACTGCTCAAGCAAATAATCGATTTAGCATGTTAGATAAAAAACGAATCGACTATGTTATTGAAGACTCAGTGGTTGCGCAGTACTTTGTAAAAAAACACCCCTCAATTACGCAGGTAAAGTCTATTACACCGATTAACGTTAACAATGTGCATTTTATGCTAAGCAAGGAGTCGCTAACACTTGATGACGTGGCGACCATTAATCAATTAATTACTAAAAATGCGGCTGCTATAAAGTTAATTTATCAACCTGTGCATTAAAGCATGGGCAATAACTTAGCTCTTTAGCTGCAACACTTCTTTAATATTGCCTGGCGTTAGTAATTATTTACATTGTGGCTGTAAGCACATTCAACACTACATACGCTAAAAATAGTGGCTTAAAAACGAGAATTGCCGTTATTTTCGCTTGGTTATAAATTAGCTGCCTTTTATCTTTCATTAGTTGTGGCTGATCTGTATAATTCGCCAGCTAATTTACCCTATTGTCTGGTTCTTGTTTGTGGCGTGTTGCTGCAGCGTACTCCTGTCAGTACTAATCTAGGATTACCCTTTTTGATCTCCACCGCAAATATTACGATGCAGTTTGGCGCAGAGCCGTTGTTTGAAAACATTTCAGCTAAATTTGGTAACGGTAACCGTTACGGTTTAATTGGCGCTAACGGCTGCGGCAAGTCGACTTTCATGAAAATTTTAAGCGGTGCGCTTGTTCCAAGTGCGGGTAATGTATCTATTACTCCAGGGTTGAAATTAGGAAACCTAAGCCAAGACCAGTTTGCTTTTGAGCAATACAGCGTTGTAGACGCGGTAATTATGGGCGACGTGGAGCTTTGGAAAGTAAAGCAAGAGCGCGAACGTATTTACTCGTTACCAGAAATGAGCGAAGACGACGGCATGAAAGTAGCCGATCTTGAAAGCGTATTTGCTGAAATGGACGGTTACACGGCAGAAAGCCGCGCTGAAGAAATTTTGCTTGAAGCGGGTATCGATAAAGAATTTCATTACGGGTTAATGGCAAACGTAGCACCAGGTTGGAAATTACGTGTGCTTTTAGCACAAGCGTTATTTGCAAATCCTGACATTTTGCTACTGGATGAACCTACCAATAACTTGGATATTCATACAATTACATGGCTTGCTAACGAGCTTAACAAACGTAAATGTACGATGATTATTATTTCGCATGACCGTCACTTTTTAAACTCGGTATGTACACACATGGCCGACATTGATTACGGCGAGCTGCGTATTTATCCTGGTAACTACGAGAAGTTTTTAGATGCTGCGGGCCTACAACGCGAGCAACTTTTAGCTGAAAACGCTAAAAAGAGCGCTGAAATTGACGAGCTACAAGACTTTGTTAACCGTTTTGGTGCTAACGCTTCAAAAGCTAAACAAGCGAGTTCGCGCGCTAAAAAAATGGATAAAATCAAGCTTGATGAAGTTAAATCTTCAAGCCGTATGAGCCCATCACTTTCGTTTGACGAAGGTAAAAAAATGTATCGTCAAGCGCTTGAAGTTAATAAGCTTGGCCATGGTTTTGATGGCGAAACGTTATTTACTGGTGGCGACTTACTACTAGAAGCTGGCGCTAAGCTTGCTGTAATTGGCGAAAATGGTGTGGGTAAAACTACATTTTTACGCTGTTTAGTAGATGAGCTTAAAAGTAATGAAGGCGAAATTAAATGGTCTGAAAATGCGACCTTTGGTTATTGCCCGCAAGACAGCACAAAAGATTTTGAAAACGATTTAACGTTGTTTGATTGGATGTCGCAATGGCGTACAGCTAAGCACAACGATTTAATGGTTCGTGGCATGTTAGGCCGTTTGTTGTTTACAGCAGACGATTCAAACAAAAAAGCGCGTAACTGTTCTGGTGGTGAAAAAAACCGCCTGTTATTTGGTAAGTTAATGATGCAAGACGTTAATGTGCTTGTTATGGACGAACCAACTAACCACATGGATATGGAAGCTATTGAAGCGCTTAACAATGCGCTTAAAGACTTTGAAGGTACGCTTATTTTTGTAAGCCATGACCGTGAGTTTGTATCGTCATTAGCTACGCGTATCATTGATATTAAAGATAAAAAAGTAATCGACTTCCAAGGTACGTTTGACGAATACCTAGCAAGTTGTGAAGAGAAAAAAGCGTAAACTTTTTCTAATTGCTTATAAAAACGGTGCTAAATTTAGCACCGTTTTTTTATGTGTGGTGAATAGTTAAATTTTTAGAGGTCATAATCCCTGTAGACGCACAGCTTGCTGGCGTTTAAAAGCAACGCTTTTACAAAAATTATTAAACCACACATACATTTACTCCTATATATACAAAGTAATTAGAAGCTGCGCTTCTCACGTGAGCAAGCTCTACGCCTACCACAAAACTTGACACTGTGGTTTGATTTAACTTGTAGACGCGCTGCTTGCTGGCGTTTAAAAGCAACGCTTTTACAATAGGTGATTGAGCAATTAGAAGCTACGCTTCTCGCGTGAGCAAGCTCTACGCCTACCACAAAACTTGACACTGTGGTTTGATTTAACCTGTAGACGCACTGCTTGCTGGCGTTTAAAAGCAGCGCTTTTACAAAATTCAAACCACACATACAATTACTCCTATATATACAAAGTAATTAGAAGCTGCGCTTCTCACGTGAGCAAGCTCTACGCCTACCACAAAACTTGACACTGTGGTTTGATTTAACTTGTAGACGCGCTGCTTGCTGGCGTTTAAAAGCAACGCTTTTACAATAGGTGATTGAGCAATTAGAAGCTACGCTTCTCGCGTGAGCAAGCTCTACGCCTACCACAAAACTTGACACTGTGGTTTGATTTAACTTGTAGACGTGCAGCTTGCTGGCGTTTAAAAGCAACGCTTTTACTATAGGTGGTTGAGTAATTAGAAGCTGCGCTTCTCGCGTGAGCAAGCTCTACGCCTACCGCCAAACTTAACGCCGTGGTTTTATTTAACTTGTCGTATAACACATTTTATCTATATTTATAAAAACCAATAAATTAAAATCTTTATGTATTCCTCTAAAAAGCTATTAACAGGACGTCACTCCTCAAAAAATAAATTTTACTCTGTAACAATATGCACAAAACAAAGAACTCCGTTATTCAAGAGCTTTGAAAATGCATGTATTGCCACAAGAGGTTTGGTTTATATGCAAAATAAGGTGAATACAATCTGCTATACCCTAATGCCAGATCATCTCCATTGGTTGTTTCAATTGAAAGATTTACCTCTTAATGACGTTGTAAGGCAATATAAAAGTATTACCACGGTGAACATTAATAAGTTTAATTGTTCTAATGGGCAAATTTGGCAGCAAAACTATTTTGAGCACCAGCTTAAAGCAGAGGATGATTTAATTAACCAAGCACGTTATATAATCGCTAACCCTTTACGCGCTGGGCTTGTGAATAAAGCTGAGGAATATCCATTTTGGGATTGTGTTTATCTTTGTGATCATGAGTTAAGTAATTAGAAGCTTCACTTCTGACGTGAGCAAGCTCAACGTATACAGCATCGCAGAGCTAATTATTCACATTATTTTATTGGTAAATTCTGCATACATTACTGCTTTAAATCTAGTCATATTCTCCTGTAAGTCTTTGTCACTTAATGCTAATGTTTATGGAGTGAGTTATTTAAAACTTTAATGGCTAAACCAAGAGGTAACTATGTCTAATTGGGTTGAAGCAACAGTAAAAAGCGTAACATGGTGGAGCGAAACGCTCTTTAGCTTAACCGTTAATGCTAATGTAGAGCCGTTTAAAGCAGGGCAATTTACAAAGCTTTCTATTATGGATGGCGACAAGCGTATTGCTCGGGCTTATTCATATGTGAATGCCCCTGAAAATCCCGATCTTGAATTTTACCTTATTAACGTTATTGACGGTTTATTATCGCCCTGTTTAGCTAAATTACAGCCTGGCGAAACCGTACTTATAGAACAACGCGCAACTGGTTTTTTTACCCTTGATGAAATACCACAAAGCGATCAGCTTTGGATGTTAGGTACTGGCACTGCCATAGGGCCTTTTTTATCAATATTGCAACAGCCCGATGTGTGGAAAAAATACAAAAGCATAAACTTAGTCCATGGTGTACGTTTTAATAACGATTTAAGCTATCAGGCACTTATTAACGAGTTATTAAGAGTGTACCCAGAACAACTCAACTATATTCCTGTTGTAAGTAGAGAAGAGCCATTACAAGGCTTAAGTGGGCGGATTACTAACGCTATTGAGAGCAACGGCTTGTTTAAACATGTAAAATTAAACCCTGAGCCTAGTAACGCGCAATTTATGATTTGCGGAAATCCACAAATGGTAAAAGACACAACCGCGCTACTTCTCGATAAAAACTTTACGCGTAACCGCCGCAAAGCACCCGGTAACATTACCGTAGAGCAGTACTGGTAAGCTACAGTGGTGGTATTAACTACCCGATAACGTTAAAATTTGCTATGTTGCACCCTTATGCCAATTTTATCAAAAATATGATCATTCTATCGCATTAAATAACTCACTAACTGCGTTAAAAATTATTCATATAGAACAACTATATGTCATAATTTTCGCCTTGTTATAGTGCTATTTTCTTGACGCTATAATAGATCGCTTATTTAATGTAATTGGTATTACACGTGTTTAGTGTTCATTTTAGGAAAGTTATGAAACCGTTATCTATTATTTTTGCCTCGTTAATTACCACCGTTGCGCTTATTACTTACGCCGCAGAACAAAGCGAGCCTGAGCAAAAAGAGCAGCAAGTTGAAGCTCAAGCAAACGTTGAAAAACCAAAAGTTGAAGATGAGCAATCAGTAACTCAAGTCAAAGCTGACGACAAAGTAAATACGCTTGAATACAAAGCACCTGAGCTTAAAAAGCCAACAATTGATGCGACTAAACCAGACGATTCAAAGGTATTGGGTAACGAGCAGATTAAACCTACTGAAAAGCCTAAAAATAAAATAGAAAAAGCAGTGGCTGTAGCCGAAGCTGAAAAAGCAGTTACGCAAGCAAAAGAAGCGCTGACAGTTAAGCAACAAACTAAAGCTAAGCAATCGCGCGAATCACTTGCGGTAGTAGAGCAGTTAGTTAAAGCGTATAACGCGCGTAACATTGAAGAGTTTCTTCGTGTGTATGCCGAAGATGTTGAGTTTTATATTTTCCCTAATGAGCTATTATTTAAAGGTAAAGAAAAACTAATAGAACGTTATGGGCTAATGTTTAAAAAGTTAAAGTGTATTCACTCATCACCAATTAAGCGCATAGTGCACGGTGATATAGTGATTGATCACGAACTATCAGAAACCTGCTCAACTGACGAAAAGGTAGTTGATAAACGCTCAGAACTTATTTCGAGTTACCAAATTAAAGATGGAAAAATAGTACGCGTACTGTTTTTTAGATAAAGGCTTTATATGCAAATAAATGACGACAAAAAAATTCGCTTAATGTATCGCATCGAGCCCGGTTGCCTTGGCCCTAAGGGTGCTGAGCATGTTGAAGATTTTTGTCGTTTTGCAAATAAACATATTAAGTCACCATTTTATGGCCAATTTGTATTTTTACCTCGTTACGATAAAGCCATAGACGAGCGACAATATAGCGTTAACAGCCGTAATTTATCCCTTGTGCAGGCTCGGGCTTACTTAAAGCACTTTGATATTAATATTGAAGAATTTGAAGAACAACTCGACGAGCTCCTCACTAAAGCGATTGATTTATACTTTAAGCGATAGCGTTTAATTGCTGTTGCTTAGGTATTCTCCCCCTCCACAATACGTTTTTATTTTAATTATTATTAAAAAAACTACGTTTTTACTCGCCAAAAAGCTGCGCGTCTACGGTAAACATTGCATCGAATTTGACGTAATACGTTGTTTTGTAGATGTAGAGCTTGCTCACGTTAGAAGCTTAGCTTCTCCTTGTTTTGTGTATAGGGTTTGATACATATGTAGCTTAACAATTTTGTAAAAGCGTTGCTTTTAAACGCCAGCAAGCTGCACGTCTACAGGTGTTTATACCAAAGTTTAAGAGTATGACTTGTAGAGCACTTTCTTACACGAGAAGCACAGCTTTTGATTACTTACTCACCTAAAAACTATGTTTTTACATGCTGCCATGGCTGCCCCTCTACAACAAAATTTTAAAAGCCCTAAAAACAAAAAAACGGTGTTAATTTTAACACCGCTTAATGCGAAATATGTTTAGCTATGTGCTTTAGTAAGCTTGGGTTACAACATAGGTTTTATAACATCAAACACAGCTTCTATATGATCGTCTCTGTCGTTTAGTGCCGCTATGTAACGGTATTTTTTGCCGCCTGCATTTTCGAATATTTCACGGTTTTCACCTTCTAGCTCTTCAAGTGTTTCTAGGCAGTCGGCGCTAAAAGCAGGGCTGATAATGGCTACATCGGTAATACCCTCATCAGGCAGGGCTTCAAGCGTTGCATCGGTGTAGGGCTTTAACCACTCGGCTTTACCAAATCGACTTTGAAAAGTACTAATTACTTTGTCTTTATCAAGACCTAGTTTTTCGACAACTAAGCGCGTGGTTTGTAAACATAGGCAATGGTACGGATCGCCGCGCTCTAAGAAGAGTTTAGGCATACCGTGATACGAAAAAACAATTTTTTGTGGCATACCATTCGCTTCTAAATCCTCACTAATACTATTAGCAAGTGACTCAATATAACGGGTGTTTTTATGATAGCCATTAATAAAGTGAAGCTCTGGCACCCAGCGCCATTTACGCAGTACGCTTGATACAGCATCGAACGTTGAACCCGTGGTTGGGCTAGAATATTGCGGATACATTGGCAATATAATAATACGCGTTAAGCCTTTATCACGAAGCTCCTCAAGGCCGGCCTCTATTGAGGGATTACCATAGCGCATAGCCATTACCACTTCAGTATTGGTATAACCTTGTTCTTTTAATAAGGTATTTAGCTTTACGCTTTGTTGGCGAGTAATGTGAGTAAGCGGTGAGCCATTTTCGGTCCATATACTTTCGTATAATTTAGCCGAACGCTTAGGGCGCACACGCAAAATAATGCCATGTAAAATTATCATCCATACTAGGCGTGGTATTTCTACAATGCGTGGATCTGATAAAAACTCACGTAAGTATATACGAAGCGCAGCAGCTGTTGGTGCATCAGGGCTACCTAGGTTAGTAAGTAGTATTCCCGTTTTTTGGTTAAAACGCCCATCATGGGGATTGTCAGTAACAGCAGAAAATCGCGACACAGAGTGCTCCTTCAAGCAAATTCAATAATGTATTTTATGCACATTGTAACGAAAAAAACTGCCGTTTAGATCAATCATTTAGCAGTTTTAACCATAATTCTAAATGGGGCTGGTTTTTTAGATTCTAGTTGCTGCAGTTTTTCTATTGATTTGCGGCTAAACACATGACCTTTAGGCAGCAGCATTATACCCGAATGGCTGTGCAGAGCATGGCCGAGTATCATTTGATCTTTGAGTTCATGAGCATTACAAATTAATACTGATCCTGCTGAACTTTTTTGTTCGTGTAGTTTTGCATGGCTTGCTTCAAGCGCACGAACTATTTTAGGGTGGTAAAACGAACCACTATAAAGTTTTACACTTTCGAGTGCATCCTCATGGCGCTGCTTTTCATCGCTTGCATTGCTCTGCTCAAACGCATCCCAATAGTCGCGCGCTAACCCTAATACCATAGCCCCTATCGGTATATCGTTTCCAGCAAGGCCTTTGGGCATTCCATTTCCGTTAAAACGTTCAAACTGATAATAAATAGCATCCGACAAATCGTGTAAATGTATTGCTGGCATTAGCATTAATTGTGCAGTACTTGGGTGAGTATAAAAGGTCTTACGCTGTTGCTCATTTAACCGATTTAACGGTTTTTTATAAAGTTCAGGGTCCATAGCAAGCAAACCTATTTGTGCTAAATAACCAGCCATTGGGGCAAGATCAATGCTTTTTTGCGACAGGTTTAGGTAAAGCGCTATTTGTGTGCAGGTATTTGCAATATTTTGTGCTTTGTTGCCATCAAGGTAAGGATTCGCGTTAACAAAATTATATAGCAGCTCAACGGTCGATTTGTGCTCTTGTTTTTCGCGTTCGTTGGCGTCTTCAAGCTTTTTTAAAACTTGTTTGATTTGTAAGGTACGTTTTTCTACTCGTTGCTCTAACGTGTTGTTTAGCTCAAGTAGTTCTTGGTTTTGTGCCTTAACTTGTGTTTCTAATTTTTTGTTTTGCTTTTTTAGCGCAAATTTTTCTAGGCTATCTTTAATGCTTCGAAGTAATAAGTCGTTTTGCCATGGTTTTTGAATATAACCATTTATTTGCCCTTGATTAACAGCTGCTAGGGTTGTTTGTATATCGGCGTAACCGGTTAATAAAATGCGTTGAGTGTCGGGTGCCAGCGCACGCGCTTTTTCTAAAAACTCGGCACCGTTCATTACTGGCATCCGCATGTCGCTAATAATTAAACCAAATTCATGATTTTTAAAAAGTGTTAATGCGTTTTGCGGATTATCGCAAACAATAACCGTTAAGCCATTTACTTCAAGTAGTCGTGTTAACGTACGTAGTACTATTTCGTCATCATCAATACAAAGTACATCAACCTGATTCATTGGTGTGTTTGGTGTTGCTTGAGTCATTGCGCCGCCTTTAAATTACTTCTGGCTAAATAATAGCTTAAAAAAATATTCTATGGTGAGTTTGTCCTGCCTTTATTTATAGCTGGATCTAAGTAATGTAGTTATTACCCATAAGTAGATAATTGCTAACACTAAAGTTGCAAATTTGCGTGTAACCAACTAAACATTAAGTATAAAGTTATCTATATGGATGAAAGGAATGAATGGATCAGATGGTAATTTTGAACGTGCTTTTTTAAACGAACAAAAGCTGCGCTTGGCCGCAGAACAATTACTTAAAGATAAAAGCACCGTTTTAGTTGCCATAAATAATGAATTACAAAAAAAAGTAGCCGATTTAGAACATCAACAAATGCTGTTTGTGCAAACTGAAAAAATGGCGACCTTAGGAACGCTTTGTGCAGGCGTAGCCCACGAAATAAATACCCCGCTTGCCTATGCAATGAGTAATATAGAAAGCTTACAAAATTCTACCCCTTTGGTCATCACGTTGCTAAAGCTTAACGAGCAATACTTAAACAACGAAATTAAAGAGAGCCGTTTTAAACACGAAATCGACATACTCAATTTACAGTATCCATATGCGTGGCTTTATAACAATTTGCAGGGACAAGTTAACGACAGCGTTGAAGGACTCAAACGAATAAAACAAATTGTGCATGACTTATTAAACTTTGCTCACCCCACCTCTTCGCAAGATAAACAACTCACCGATATAACGACTGGCGCTAATAACGCTTTAAGATTATTGAGTAACAAACTTAAGTTGTGCGAAATAAAAACACGCTTTGAACCACTACCACTTATTTGGTGCAATTTATCATCTATTAATCAGATTTTTGTAAATTTATTAATGAACGCTTGGCAAGCATGCGAGCTTGATTTAGAAAAAGGCTGCATTATTGAGGTGAGTATTTTTGAACAAGGCACAAATATATGTATTGAGGTAAAAGATAATGGCTGTGGAATGAGTGAAGACACAATAGCACATATGTTTGACCCTTTTTATACAACAAAAGAAGTTGGTGAAGGTACCGGTATGGGTATGACACTTGTATACGCTATGGTGAGCGATCATGGTGGAAAAATAGAAGTTAACAGCACATTAGGGACAGGTACGACCATCCGCTGCCTATTACCTTTAAAAGCGTAAACTAACGAACAAAACCACAATGTAAATAAAAAGTTAATATATCTTTTTTTGAAGTTTAATGCCCTTGCAGCATGTATTTTAATCGATTAAAGGTGGTTTTTTCTTATCTTGAAATTTATTTGCATACTTAGACCAAATATTTAGTTTTTTTCATTTCTTTTTGTTTGCATATGTTGCTAGGATGTTTGCAACAGGTTATGAGCATCATAACCACACACATATTATAAGAACACAAAAAAACAGGGTCGTCACTATGCCAACATACCGTTTAAACACACTTGCTGTAGCCGTTGCTTTCGCGTTTAGCGCACCAAGCATTGTTAACGCAGAAGAAGCACCAGTGCAAGCTGCTAAAAACATTGAGCAAATATCTGTATTAGGATCGCGTGTATCTAACCGTACTTCTACTGAGTCTTCTTCTCCTATTGATTTAATTGACGCAGATGATTTAACCAAAGGTGGCTTTACCGAGCTTGGCCAAAGCCTGCAAGCGACAGCGCCTTCATTTAACTTTTCGCGTACACAAGTATCTGACGGTTCTGATTTATTTAGACCCGCCACACTTCGTGGCTTACAGCCAGATCAAACCCTTGTATTAGTAAATGGTAAACGTCGCCATAACCAATCAATTTTTGGCCTTAACGGTACGGTTGGCGCAGGCGCTGCGGGTACCGATATGAATGCCATTCCGCTAACGGCCCTTAAAGGCGTTGAAGTATTACGCGATGGCGCAGCGGCTCAGTATGGCTCTGATGCTATTGCAGGCGTAATTAACTTATCTCTTAATAACTCAACCGGTATTACAACGGGTTTTGTACAATACGGCGGCACAAGTGAAGGTGACGGCGACACTATTTCAGCAGGTTTAAACCGTGGTTTTGAATTAGGTAACGAAGGCGGCTTTATTAACCTATCGCTTGAGTACCGTGATGCCGATGGCACTAACCGCGCCGAGCGTGATACGGGTGGTTCGCTTAATGTTGAACCAGGTACGTTAAGTGAAGATGTGCGCTGGGGCCAAGGTAACTCAGAAAGTGAATTTACATCGTTATTTTACAACATGGCTTTACCAATGGGCGACGGCGAGCTTTACTCGTTTGGTGGCTACTCAGAGCGCACGGCGCTGGGTAATGGTTTTTACCGTAACTTTAACGAAGCGTCTAAAAACGTAACCCAAGTATATAGCGATGGTTTTTTACCGCGCATATATAACGAAGCACAAGATATTTCAGTCGCGCTTGGTTTTAAAGGCGATATAAACACAGATTGGAATTACGATGTATCGGCCGTTTATGGTGAAAATCAATACGACTTTACATCACGCAATACATTAAACGCTTCTTACGCGGCTGAGTATTTATTTAACAACCCAAGTGCAAGCGATGCCGATATTGCAGCAAATTCAGGCCCTAGTGGCGGTTACTCAGGTGGTTTTAGATTTGATCAAACAACGGTTAACCTTGATGTAAACGGTATTGTAGATATTGGCCGTGGTGAACCTTTATATGTAACAGTAGGCGCTGAATACCGTAAAGAAAACTACGAAATAGTACCTGGCGATGAAGCATCATACGCCTGTGGACTAGCAAATATGGATACCTCGTACCCATCAGTAAACGATCCAGACCAATTTGCACAGTGTGGTTTTCAGGCTTATAACGGCCTACGCCCTGAAGCGGCTAACGACAGCGACCGTAACAGCTACGCAGTTTATGTAGACGTAGAAACAATGATCACCGACGCATGGAACGTCAGTGGTGCGCTACGTTATGAAGATTTCTCAGATGCTGGCGACGATTTAATTGGTAAATTAGCAACACGTTATGAATTTTCAGATGACTTTGCTGTACGTGGTGCGGTATCTACTGGTTTTAGAGCACCATCACTTCAACAAAGTGGTTATACAGCCTTTACAACTAACTTAGGCTCAGACGGTACATTAACGCAGTCGTTCACTGCAAACACCGGTACAGCCTTCCCAAGTGCGTTAGGTGTAGACAGCTTAAAGCTTGAAACATCAACAAACTACAGTGCTGGTTTTGTTTACGATGTAACAAGCGAGCTTTCGCTAACGGTTGATTTTTACCGCGTAGAAATTGAAGACCGTATTACGCTTGGCAGCTTACTTACGGCTGACGACGTATCGTTTAGCTCAGACGCTGTAGCAGCGCTACAAGCAACGGGAGCAGTACAAGCTAATTACTTCTCAAACTCGGTTGATTCTACTACGCAAGGCGTTGATATTATTGCATCGTACCGTACAGAAGTTGAAGGTGGCAATTTAGGAGTAACCTTTGCAGGTAACCTAAACGATACTAAAATTGACGGCGTAAATGCTGAAGACGGTATTCCTGAAGCGGTTGCTTTTGATGATTTACAACGTAGCTTTTTTACCGACGGACAACCTAGTGAACGTGCAACGCTTACGTTTGACTACGAACGCGATGCCTACACATCAACCATTCGCTTTAACTACTTTGGCGAAACAGATGTAAAATACTTTGGTAATGACCATATTTCATTACCAGGTGAGCTTTCGCCAACAGGATCGTTTAAACCAACAAGTACGGTTGAGTCTGCTGTGTTAGTTGATTTAAATGTTAGCTACCAAATTAACGACATGTTTGCGCTTTCAGTGGGTGCCGATAACGTATTTGACGAAACGCCAGACGAGCTAGGCGACGACGAAGTACTTAACTTTATCACCAACGGTGCATTTAAATACCCTGTACGCGCATTGCCATACGGCTTTGACGGCAGAACGTACTATGCAAAAGTAAGCTTTAGTTTTTAATTATCTTATAAAAAAGTAAAGCAAACTAAGTAATATTAAGCGCAGTTATTAACTGCGCTTTTTTTATGCTTTTTTATTATAAAAAAGTACCTGTTGGGCATTAAAAATACTTGCGCGGTTGAAAATTAAGCCTACAATCGCCATCTCTTAAATAGGCTAATATAAAAGCCTCTTTATTATTTAACTTAAAATAACCATTAGTTGATAGGAAATATATGACTAAAAAATCTAAAGCAAAAACCGCAAACACCAGCGCGGTAGATACAGGGCGAGGCGTTATAAACCACAATGCACTAGCGGCGATGGTCACCTCTAAATTATTTAAACCACAAGTGGTTAAAGCTAAAAAAGGCAAAGGTTCGTTTAAACGCAACAACAAGCATTCAGGACAAGAGTCCTATTTAATCGCGGCTTAAATAGCACCGATCAAATAGGGCTTTTGAATATAGTAAGCGAGGTTTTATACCTCGCTTTTACTTTTAAAGCATACAAGCCACGTTACATAAGCGCGAAATAAATTCGCACCTACGGGTTTGGTATTTGCACGGTGTAGGTGAGGTTTTACACCTCGCTTTCACTTTTAGAGCATTAAAGCCATGTTACATAAGCGCGAAATAAATTCGCACCTACGGGTTTGGTGTTTGCACGATGTAGGTGAGGTTTTATACCTCACTTTCACTTTTAGAGCATTAAAGCCATGTTACATGAGCGCGAAATAAATTCGCACCTACGGGTTCGGTGTTGATGTAGGTGAGGTTTTATACTTCGCTTTCACTTTTAGAGCATTTAAGCCACGTTACATTAGCGCGAAATAAATTCGCACCTACGGGTTTGGTATTTGCACGATGTAGGTGAGGTTTTATACCTCGCTTTCACTTTTAGAGCATTAAAGCCATGTTACATAAGCGCGAAATAAATTCGCACCTACGGGTTTGGTGTTTGCACGATGTAGGTGAGGTTTTATACCTCACTTTCACTTTTAGAGCATTAAAGCCATGTTACATGAGCGCGAAATAAATTCGCACCTACGGGTTCGGTGTTGATGTAGGTGAGGTTTTATACTTCGCTTTCACTTTTAGAGCATTTAAGCCACGTTACATTAGCGCGAAATAAATTCGCACCTACGGGTTTGGTGTTTGCACGATGTAGGTGAGGTTTTATACCTCGCTTTCACTTTTAGAGCATTCAAGCCATGTTACATAAGCGCGAAATAAATTCGCAGCTACGGGTTTGGTGTTTGCACGATGTAGGTGAGGTTTTATACCTCGCTTTCACTTTTAGAGCATTAAAGCTACGTTACATGAGCGCGAAGTAAATTCGCACCTACAAGTTTGTAGAGCACGGTGGTTTAAACTGCTGTGCTGAATTTTTAACTGTTTGTGATGGGTTTTCACCAAATAGTTGCGTGTAATCTTTAGCAAATTGTCCCGCATGCCAAAATCCCCAATTGGCTGCTATTACTGAAATTGGCTTATCTTGGTTTAATTTTTTTAGTTCCCGCCTTACATTATTTAAGCGTGTTAAACGTAAAAACCGCAAAGGGTTAATTCCTAAAATACTCTCAAAACTATACTGAAGTGTGCGCCTACTTACAAAAGCAAGCTCGCACAGCTCGGTTATGGTTATTGGGTTTTGTGGATTTGTGGCCACGTAATCTTTTACTTTATCTACTACGGCTTTTCTATGTTTATAACTTGGCGCAATATTTTGTTGTGGATTATCTGCTTGTAATAAGTGTAGTGCCAACATGTTTAGCATATCTTGTTGCGATTCGGTTTTAAGTCCAAAGCCCTTGCCTACAACCATGCTATTAATTATTTGCCTTGCCGTTTGCAATGATGAGTTACTCACCGATAAGCGAGCTGATTGGGCAGATGATAGGTTTTTCAATGTTACGCCTTGTAGTTGCGCCATATATTCAATTGAATTCCAATCGATTACCAAACCATAAATATTAAATTGCTCAGGGGTTATCAGCTCAAAGTCATTATCACTTGTACGGCACATAAATTGATTACTTGCCACACTTAGACCATTAATCTTACTTTGCTGCGACTGACAAGGAATGCCAAGCCAAACAGAATTGGGGGCGATGTTACATTGCTGACGAAGCGCTCGCTCGGTGTATTCTTTAAACACATGAATATTGACGTAATCTGTTTCTTCAATAAAACCATAAAAGCTGCCGTCGCTCATTTGATCGTATTTTTGCTGCCATTGAGTAAGGCTATGCGCTTGCTCGTCTATGTCATGTGTTTGCACCTTGCTCTTTAGTGGTGCGTTGTAGCTACTTTGCTGCGCCATATAGGGGATGCTCTTTTTCGTTACACTTTTATTATGGTTAAGTTAACACCGCTTTGCGTATGTAACCAATTGAATTGGATTAATAAATAATCTTTTGCCGAAATTCGATAGTTACTTGGTACAAAATAAGCTGTCTTGTAACTATTGAAAATTGATTTATAGCTAAAGATGCAGCAAAACCTATACCAAGGTTTATCATATTAGTTATGTGGAGTAAATCATGGGGCAAGCGTACAGTTACACTTTAGGTACACACACTTATAAATTCAAGAACTTAGCCCAGTTAATGGCTAAAGCAACGCCGCAACGTTCGGGTGATCGCTTAGCGGGCGTCATTGCACAATCAGCACAAGAACGTGCTGTGGCTCAAATGACATTGGCCGATGTACCTCTTAAAACATTTTTAAATGAGGTACTTATTCCCTACGAAGATGACGAAATTACACGCTTAATTATTGACGAGCACGATGCCAATGCCTTTATGGCTATTGCACATTTAACCGTAGGCGATTTTCGTAATTGGCTTTTAAGCGACTTTGCAACACCCGCTATACTTGCAAGTATAAGGCAAGGTATTACGCCCGAAATGGCTGCTGCTGTTAGCAAAATAATGCGCAATCAAGATCTCATATTAATTGCTAAAAAGTGCCATGTTACGAGTGCTTTTAGAAACACTATTGGCCTTCCTGGGCATTTATCTACACGTTTACAACCAAATCATCCAACTGACGATATTAACGGTATTGCTGCATGCATGCTTGATGGGCTGCTATACGGTAATGGCGATGCCGTAATAGGTATAAACCCAGCAACCGATAACGTTGCCCAAGCCATTAAATTAATGACATTAATGGATGATGTTATTCAAAAATACGCCATACCGACGCAAAGCTGTGTGCTTACCCATGTTACTAACACTATTGAATGTATAGAAGCTGGCGCACCGGTTGATTTGGTATTTCAATCGATTGGCGGCACGGAGGCTACTAACTCAAGTTTTGGTTTTAATTTAAATACCTTAGTTGAAGCGCAAGATGCCGCTTTGAGTTTAAAGCGCGGCACTGTTGGCAATAATGTGATGTATTTTGAAACTGGGCAAGGCAGTTCGCTTTCAGCAAATGCGCATCATGGGCTTGATCAGCAAACGTGTGAAGCTCGCGCTTATGCAGTTGCTCGTAAGTTTGATCCGTTACTGGTTAATACCGTGGTGGGGTTTATTGGCCCTGAATATTTGTTTGATGGTAAAGAAATTACCCGAGCAGGACTTGAGGATCACTTTTGCGCTAAGTTACTAGGCATACCGATGGGGTGCGACGTGTGTTACACCAATCATGCAGAGGCCGATCAAAACGATATGGATAATTTGCTAACGCTATTAGGTGTTGCAGGTTGCTCGTTTGTAATGGGAATACCTGGCTCTGACGATATTATGCTTAACTACCAAACTACGTCGTTTCATGATGCATTATATGTGCGTCGAGTTCTTGGCTCTAGACCCGCCCCTGAGTTTGAAGCATGGCTAAGCAAAATGAAAATTATGCAAAGCACTACCGACATCACACTTTCAGATACCTTGCCTCCCGCTTTTGCTAAACCTCTGGGTGCAATTACTGGAGGTGGCTCATGAAATCACGTTCAAAACCGACCACTCCATTAGATAACTCAGTAAACGAGCATAAAAATAACGGTAATGTAGTGCACAATCCTTGGAGTGATTTACGGCGTTTTAC
Organism: Pseudoalteromonas sp. C8; assembly: GCF_011378685.1. Lineage (NCBI taxonomy): Bacteria > Pseudomonadati > Pseudomonadota > Gammaproteobacteria > Alteromonadales > Pseudoalteromonadaceae > Pseudoalteromonas > Pseudoalteromonas sp. C8. The sequence goes on along the minus strand of NZ_WTKT01000015.1, from coordinate 42,422 downwards.
CGACGCCCGTATTGGGCTTGGTCGCGCTGGTATAAGTTTGCCAACCTCAGAAATGCTGGCTTTTCAGCTATCTCATGCACAAGCGCGTGATGCGGTGAGTTTTCCGCTTGATATTAACGAAATGACTGAGCAACTAGGCAGTATTAGTGCTCTAAAAGAGGTTGCCCCTCCCCTGCATTTACACAGCCAAGCCGTTGACAGGGTTACTTACCTTCAGCGACCCGATTTAGGCCGCAAACTTGATGAAAATGGTAGGCAAGTACTTCTCAGCTATATGAATAAACAAAAGCACACTGCGCAGGCTAAATACGATTTAGCAATTGTAGTGGTTGATGGACTTTCGTCGTTGGCGGTACAAAAAAATGCATACCCATTTATAACAGAGCTATTAACGCATCTTACAACAGACAAGCAATTTAAAATTGCTCCCATTACTTTGGTTGAGCAAGGGCGAGTAGCGATTGGCGACGATATAGGTGAGTTGCTAAATGCGCAGGTGGTTATGGTGTTAATAGGAGAGCGCCCAGGACTTAGTTCGCCAGATAGCCTTGGCTTGTATTTAACATGGGAGCCCAAAACAGGACTTAACGATGCATGTCGTAATTGCATATCGAATATTCGCCCTGCAGGCCTATCTTATACAGAAGCGGCGAGACGCGCACTGTACTTATTACGTGAAGCTAAAAAACTAAAACTAACTGGGGTTAATTTAAAAGACCGCACACAAGATGATGTAATTGAGCATCAGGTTTCAACCACTAACTTTTTAATTGCTGAGTAATTTTAATTAAAAACACATGAAATAAAAAAATAAAAACTAAACATCAACGGAGAAAGGTTATGTCTACTAATAATACAGAGTACCTTGCTAAAAGACAGTTAAAACAGGGTACTGCGGGGTGGTTATTGCTCGCAGGTTTGGGTGTGTCGTATGTAATATCGGGTGACTTTGCAGGCTGGAACTTTGGTATCGCCGAAGCCGGTTGGGGTGGTTTTGCCATTGCTGCAGTATTAATGGCGGTTATGTATTTAGCGCTTGTACTATCGCTTGCTGAAATGTCAGCTGCAATACCTGCTGCAGGCGGAGGTTATAGTTTTGCGCGTCAAGCTATCGGGCCAGCGGGAGGCTATTTAACCGGGCTTGCCGTATTAATTGAATACGCCTTAGCGCCCGCTGCTATTGTTATTTTTATAGGCTCGGCAGTTGAAGCCCTCACCGGATTTAATGGCCCATGGGTATATGCATTATTTTACTTACTATTTGTGGGAATTCATTTAGCGGGCGTAGGAGAAGCGCTTAAAGTAATGATGGTAATAAGTGGTTTAGCGGTATTAGCTATTATTGCAACGGCTTTTGTTTTAATCACAAATTTTGATGCATCGCGCTTATTTGACGTCCCCGTAACCGATGCAGTGGGAGCTAGTGAGTTTTTACCTTTAGGTTGGTACGGGGTTTGGGCTGCATTACCGTTTGCCATGTGGTTATTTTTGGCGGTTGAAGGTGTACCGCTTGCTGCTGAAGAAGCAAAAGATCCCGCTAAAGATGTGCCAAAAGGCATTATTGGTGCAATGATCTTTTTGTTATTTACTGCTTTTTTAGTTGTTGTTTTAGTGCCTGGTGCTGGCGGTGCTGCTGCAATGGGGGCAAGTGCAGTGCCTTTAGTTGATGCATTAAATGCATCCGGTAGTGAGGGCTTAGCAACCGTTGTAAATATATTAGGGCTTGCGGGTTTAGTTGCTTCGTTTTTCTCTATTATTTATGGTTATAGTCGCTTAGTGTTTGCTCTATCTAGAGCCGGTTATTTACCACGTTCGTTGTCTATTACGACTAATCGCAAAGTGCCAGCACGTGCGTTGATTGTACCTGCAGTATTTGGCTTTTTAGTATCACTCAGTGGTGAGGGTGATTTAATACTTGCAATGGCAGTAGTAGGTGCAACGCTCTCGTATGCATTAATGGCGCTGAGCCATATTTTACTTCGCGTTAAACAACCTGATTTACCTCGCCCGTACAAAACTCCAGGTGGCGTAGTTACGTCAAGTATTGCTTTAGTACTTTCGCTTATAGCATTAACGGGTGTGTATGCGTTTGACCCTCGTGCATTTTTATACACTATGGTGCTGTTTATTGTGGGCGCCGCATATTACTTTGGCTATAGCTCAAAACACTTAGTTGCTAAAAGCGCTGATGAAGAGTTTGCAATGTTGGCAAATGCAGAATCTGATTTAGAAATGGCTAAGTAGGTATTAATAGTTATTAAATATAAGTGAGGCTACCCCTCACTTATATTTTTATACGTACAATACGATGTAAAAATGGTGCCTGCATGTAGGCATCAAGTCCTTTATCTACTTTATTAATACCGTTTAAAACTAAAACTTTATGTTGCCGCGTAGCGCTTTGTTTTGCCCGTGTTTGGTTTTTTTGTCCATGCGCTTTCGCTGTGAATTACGGCTAGGTTTGGTGGCACGACGCGCTTTATTAACAACGGTAGCACTAAGTATTAAATCTTTTAAGCGCTTAAGGGCATCTTCTCGGTTTAGCTCTTGAGTACGATGGCTTTGCGCTTTAATTATTAAAACGCCCTCTTTGGTAATTCTTGTATCATTTAAGGCTAGCAAACGCTCTTTATAAAAATCAGGTAATTTAGAGCGGTTAATATCAAAGCGTAAATGAATTGCACTTGCGACTTTGTTAACATTTTGACCACCGGCACCTTGCGAACGAATAGCCGTTAGCTCTAGTTCCCATTCATCGATAGTGACAGTATTTGAAATTGTTAACATTGTGTTCAGCTCTATTTGTCAAAAATGTATTATATCATCAGTACATTAGCTTGTGGTGAATGAACTAAATTCTTAGAACTTAAATAAATTCTCATAAATTGTACTATAAAATCAGCCAATATATTATTTTGTGTTGGCAAGTGTTGCTTATTAGTTTCTAATTGGCACAACTTTAATACTAGGAAATGCTCAATGAAAAAAATACTTGTATCACTTAGCTTATTAGCAATGAGTTTCTCAAGCCTTGCAGTAGATATTAACGAAGGTCAACTTCAAAGCTATATGAAAGCACTGCCAGCTGTAACGAGCTGGGCAAGCAGCCAAGAGTCTTTAAAAGACTTAGACTTAGACTTAGCAAGTATGTTAGGTGGTTCTGCAGATCAAAGTGTTGACGAACAAAGCTCTTTAGCTAATAGCGCACTAAGCATGATTAAAGAGCAAGACCTATACAAAAGCTTCGCGGGTGTTACAGGCCGCTACGGCTTTACACCAGAGCAACTAGTAACTGTAGGTTCTGAAGTATCAATGGCTTATATCGAAAACCTTAAATCGGGTTTATCTGCTGATAATCAAGAAACAGCGAATAAAGTAATGGGCGGTTTTCAAAGTATGAAAAGTGCTAAAGATAAAGGCGCTAGTTCGTTAATGGGTTCGTTTGGTAAATCGTCAAGCGCAGCTGAGGAGTCTACAGAGTCTTTAGTAAGCGAAAGCAACCTTGAACTTGTGAGCGAATACATGCCACAACTACAAAAGCTTTTTGCACTTCTATAAGTTTTATTGTTTTATAAAAAGGTGGCTTTTGCCGCCTTTTTTAATGCCTAATTTTTATATGACTTAGATAAATTACAATATTTTATAAGTAATACTGACCGGGACTATATGCAAAAACGGGGGAGTAAATTATTACTCCCCCGTTTTTATTTAGCGTACAGATTATTTAAGATCGAATCTGTCTGCGTTCATTACTTTTACCCATGCATTTACAAAGTCATGTACAAAGCGCTCTTTGTTGTCGTCTTGTGCATAAAACTCAGCAAGTGCGCGCAATATAGAGTTTGATCCAAATACTAAATCAACGCGTGTTGCAGTCCATTTAGTAGTGCCACTTTTACGGTCTACTATATTGTATAAACCTTTTTGAGTTGGCTCCCAACGGTTTGACATGTCAGTTAAGTTTACAAAGAAGTCGTTGGTTAATGAGCCTACGCTATTTGTAAATACACCATGCTCGCTGCCAGCATAGTTAGTACCTAGTACTCGCATCCCACCAATAAGTACCGACATTTCTGGTGCACTTAATCCCATTAGTTGGCTGCGCTCTAGTAATAACTCTTCCGCTGACACTGCGTAATCTTTTTTCAGCCAGTTTCTAAAACCATCGTGAATGGGTTCTAGTACATCAAACGATTCTGCATCAGTCATTTCGTCTGTTGCATCTCCACGTCCTGGAGCAAACGGCACGTTTACATCAACACCGGCTTGTTTTGCAGCTTGTTCTACGGCTGCTGTACCACCTAAAACAATTAAGTCGGCGATGCTAACAGGTTTACTCAAGCCAGCCTGCACTTTTTCAAGCGCACTAAGTACTGATGCTAAACGTTCTGGCTCATTACCTTGCCAATCTTTTTGCGGTGCTAAACGAATGCGTGCACCATTTGCGCCGCCACGTTTATCAGAACCACGATAAGTACGTGCGCTATCCCAAGCTGTATTTATTAAATCAGCGGCACTAACACCACAATTTAATAATGTCGTTTTTAAATTGCTAATTTCGTCGTCTGTTAATGTGTAATCAACGGTTGGAATTGGATCTTGCCAAATTAAGTCTTCGCTTGGTACGTCAGCACCTAAGTAACATGATTTAGGGCCTAAATCGCGGTGAGTTAGTTTAAACCAGGCACGTGCAAACACGTCTGAAAAGTAGTCAAAGTCGTTATAAAAACGCTCAATAATTTTACGGTACGTTGGGTCCACTTTCATGGCCATATCAGCATCTGTCATCATTGGGTTTAAACGAATTGATGAATCTTCTACATCGACAGGTTTGTCTTCTTCTTTAATATTAATAGGCTCCCACTGATGAGCGCCTGCAGGGCTTTTAGTGAGTTCCCATTCGTAGGTTAATAAAAGCTTACAGTATTCGTTATCCCATTGTGTTGGGTGCGTAGTCCATGCGCCCTCTACACCTGATGTAACTGTATCGCGGCCAATCCCACGGGTTGTAGTGTTATTCCAACCAAGGCCTTGCTCGTGTACGTCAGCTGCTTCTGGTTCTGGTCCTAAGTTTTCTGCTTTGCCATTACCGTGCGCTTTACCTACTGTGTGTCCGCCTACCGTTAATGCGGCGGTTTCTTCGTCATCCATTGCCATACGTGCAAAAGTTTCGCGAATTTGGGCCGCTGTTTTAAGCGGATCAGGAATACCATTTACACCTTCAGGGTTGACATAAATTAAGCCCATTTGTACTGCGGCTAATGGATTTTCCATGGTGTCTGGTTTATCTACACTTTCGTAACGGCCGTCACTTGGCGCTAACCATTCTTTTTCGGCTCCCCAGTAAACGTCTTTTTCAGGATGCCAAATATCTTCTCGGCCGCCGGCAAAACCAAAGGTTTTTAAGCCCATTGATTCGTATGCCATGTTGCCCGCTAAAATAATTAAGTCGGCCCATGAAAGCTTGTTACCGTATTTTTTCTTTATTGGCCAAAGTAAACGGCGCGCTTTGTCGAGGTTACCGTTATCTGGCCATGAATTTAGTGGCGCAAAACGTTGATTACCTGTACCACCGCCCCCTCTACCATCGGCTAAACGGTATGAACCCGCTGAGTGCCATGCTAAACGAATCATTAAACCGCCGTAATGTCCCCAATCGGCTGGCCACCAATCTTGGCTATCGGTCATTAAGCTTTTTACGTCTGTTTTTAGCGCGTCAAGATCGATTGATTTAAATGCTTCAGCGTAATTAAAGTCGCTATTGTATGGATTTGATTTGGTGTCGTGCTGATGAAGAATGTCTAAGTTTAGGGCATTTGGCCACCAATCAGTATTGGGATTAGACGTTTTAGTATTACTGCCGTGCATGACCGGACATTGGCCTGCTTTAGGGTTGCTCATTCTGGAATCCTTATAATAGAAAAGTAAAATACTTAATCAATCAGTATTGTTGTTTATGTATTTATAACTTTTTAAAAAGTAACGGTTATTTTTATTTAATCGGCTTACTTATTATTTAGTGTGCCTGCCTAAACACTTACGTATCCTTAATATAGGCGCATAAATTATGCTTCGCCAGCCTCAACATACTATTTAAAACGATTGCTCCAATTTATATTTTTGATTGGCCTTTTGCTAATGATGTATTTAACAATAGCTTGTAATTACATTCAAAATAATAGTAAAAATAAATCTGACGACGCTCGTGTAAGGTATTACGTAAGATAAAAAAACAAATTAGTGAATTAACCTTAACCTTTTTACTAGACCTGTGATCGAATTGAAAAATTTCGGCGTAATGGTATGTGAAGGGTTTGAAAGTGGCTTTAATTTATTTGAAGCGCACATTGGAATACCCCCCTTCACCATGAAATTGTAGTTATATAGTTATAATTATAAAGGTGCATTACTTAAGCCCAATGCACCTTTACTTTATAAACCGAATACTTTGAGTATTCTTATATTTTTAACTAATTGAATTGAATTAAGTATTTGTTCATAAAGATTCAGTTAGTATGAAGTTGTTCTCCTGTGAATCCCTACGACATATTGTTGTTTTAAGCAGTTTTTGCCAGCTCATATTGAGCTGGTTTTTTTTGCCTATTTTTTCCTAAAACCACCTTAGTATTAGCAAAATGCTCATGCTTTAACCTGTTATTGCTAGGGCGTGTTGACCTTTGTGGATTGAAATTTGTTTAATCTAGGGACGATTTAATCCGGCGCGAGGTTTGTAACCTAGTGGGCTAAGTAAAAACCGAGCAACAAAGAGTAAATCGTCCCTAGAAAGAACCCTAAGGGCAGCGCATGTTTGGCATTTATGCTTCGTTATCGCCTATTTATGGGGAATAACCACACTACATAGGCTCTGCCTTGCCTAAAAACCAAATATACAGCTGCAAAATTAATCACGAAAGATCAACACGCCCTAGCCTCTAGACTAAAAAATTCTTACAACTATTGCTCCTATCTAAATTAGGTCAATTTTAATCCACAAATAACAACGCGCCCTAGTGCCATTCAGCCCTGCATGTTAAAGTTATTACAGTAATTAATTTAATTAGGCGTACCGATGCGTTATTACCTATCTACACTTTTTGTTTGTTTAACTTTTTTTTCGGGCATAGTAAATTCTGCTGAACAAAAACCAGCAGCCCCTACAGCACAACAAGAGCAACAAGCCCTCAAACAACTTAAAGAGTCTATGTTTAAACCGCTAATGGAGCGCTACATACTCGACGAGCTAAAAGCCGTAAGGCAAGATCAACAAAAACTCCGTGAGGATGTAACTAAGCAAGTTACTCATGCACAGCTTGATACTGCAGATCGCGCATTAACATACACTACCGATACTATTAATAATGTATTTTTTATAATTACCGCTACGGCTTCTATTTTGGTTTTAGTGGGCTGGAACTCACTACGCGATGTTAAAAACAAAGTAGAAGATATTGTAAATACACGTGTAAGTGTAATTACTGACGAGTATGAAGACCGATTAAAAATTCTTGAAGAAAAACTACGCGTACGCTCAGAAGAAATACTCAGTAACCAAGAGCGCATATCGGTTACCAACGAGGTTCATTCGTTATGGATGCGTGCCAATTTAGAAAGTGATTTTGCTAATAAAATTGAAATATTTGATGAGATTTTAAAACGCAAACCAGAGGATGTTGAAGCCATTGCTTATAAGGCCGATGCGTTATTAGAAATAAATGAAACAGCACAAGCCATTGAGTTGTGTAATCAAGCCATTGATATAGATAGTGTCTATGGTTATGCCTATTGGCAACGAGCATGTGCTTATGCGCTAACACATAAGCATGCTGATGCATTAGCCGACATTAAAATGGCACTCGAATACTCTCCAAATTTACGTAATGAGCTATTACATGAGAGCGCATTTGCAAGCTTACATGACAACGACAGCTTTAATACGATAGTAGCTGGTGAAGTTGTTTAAGCACTCAGTATTTGGCCTGTATGATTAGGCGCAACATCATAAAAAAGGGCCTTGGTCCTTTTTTTGTTTTTAAAGGTTATGTTTGTTGTGTAATTAAGTAATTAGAAGCTACGCTTCTCGCGCGAGCAAGCTTAGCGCCTACGTGGAAAACTTAACGCGGTGGTTAAAATTCACTTGTAGACGCGCTGCTTGCTGGCGTTTAAAAACGTAGTTTTTAGGATGGGTGATTAAGTAATTAGAAGCTGCGCTTCTCGCGCGAGCAAGCTCTGCGCCTACGTGGAAAACTTAACGCGGTGGCTAAAATCCACCTGTAGACGCGCTGCTTGCAGGCGTTTAAAAACGCAGTTTTTAGATGGTTGAATTAATACCAACCCGCAATAATACTTAATCATTTTTAGGGGCTAAACGTGTCGCTACCTGCGTTAAAAAATTCTCATTTAGAACAACTAAATAGCGAATTTTTTGCCTAGCTATCAACACGTTTTTCCATCCTCAAAATAGATCACTTAATTAAGCGAATTGGTATAAGTAATTAGAAGCTGCTACCCATTTTCTTCAGGCATAAAAAAAGCCGCATAAATGCGGCTTTGGAGGTTTAGTCTCACTTCACTTTGGGCGTGTCTCCAAAACTTAGTGAATACGTTACCAAGGAACTGTTATGTATTATTTAAGCTATTGACTCTAAAGCAATTTTAACCATTTCGTTAAACGTGCTTTGACGCTCATCAGCAGGTGTTGCTTCGCCAGTGATTACGTGGTCACTTACTGTAAATAATGCCATTGCGTTTGCGCCGTATTCAGCTGCAACGCCGTATAAACCTGCTGTTTCCATATCTACTGCTAGCATGCCTAACTTGTCTAAGTCTTTATAGAACGAGTCATCTGCTTGATAGAATGTGTCTGTCGTAAATACATTACCTACTTTTGCTTTAATTCCTAGCTCTTTAGCAGCGTTTACGCCGTTTAAAAGTAGGTCAAAGTTAGCAATAGCAGCAAAATCGTAGCCACGTACGCGTGCACGGTTTACGTTTGAATCTGTGCTTGCACCTTGTGCAAAAATTACGTCACGAATTTTGATATCTGTGCCAATACCGCCACACGTACCAATACGTATAATATTTTTAACGCCAAAGCTTACAATTAGCTCACGTGCATAAATAGACATTGATGGAATGCCCATGCCTGAACCCATGATACTTACTGGCTTACCTTTGTAAGTACCAGTGAAACCGTACATGTTACGAACGCCTGTAACTTGTACTGCATCATCTAAAAAGTTTTCAGCAATATATTGCGCACGTAGCGGATCGCCTGGCATTAATACTGTTTCGGCGAAATCACCAACGTTTGCACTGATATGCGGAGTACTCATTAATTGTTTTCCTTTTTATTTGGCGTTTTTAGCTCATTTAAAAAGCTGTCGCCGTAATCAAGCGCAGATAAGCTAAACCACTGTGCCAGTGTTTGACCTATATCTGCAAAGCTGTTGCGTTCACCTAATGGTGTGTTACTCATACCTGGCTGGTATGCAATAACAGGTACGTATTCACGAGTGTGCTCAGAACCTGGAAAGGTTGGGTCACAGCCATGATCTGCAGTGATCATTAATACGTCATCTGCTTTTAACTGATTTAGTATAGTTGGTAAATAGTCATCAAATTCTTTTAATGCTTTTGCGTATCCTACTGGATTACGACGATGACCAAATTTTTCATCAAAATCAACTAGGTTAGTAAAGATTAAGCTACGATCTGGCGCGCTTTCCATTACTTCGCTAGTTTTTTCTAGCAAGTTCATAAGTCCAGGTGCTTTATGCTTTTGGGTTATGCCCTGATGCGCGTAAATATCTGAAATTTTACCAATACTAATTACTTCGCCGCCGTCTTTTGCTAGTACATCTAGCAATGTTGGTGCAGGCGGAAGTACTGAATAGTCACGACGATTACCCGTTCGAGCAAAGTCTTGGCTATTTGAACCCAAAAATGGCCGCGCAATCACTCGTCCTATATTCATTTCATCAAGTAGCGCCCGTGCGATTTCGCAAACTTGATAAAGCTTCTCTAGGCCGAATGACTCTTCATGCGCGGCTATTTGAAACACGCTATCAGCTGAGGTGTAACAGATTGGTTTACCTGTTTTTACGTGCTCTTCACCTAGCTGTTCTAAAATGGTAGTTCCTGATGCATGGCAATTGCCTAAAATGCCTGGAATACCTGTACGAGCAATAAACTCGTCTATAAATTCTTGTGGGAAACTTGGCTGTGTTTTTGGGAAATATCCCCAATCAAATAACACAGGTACGCCTGCCATTTCCCAATGACCTGATGGCGTGTCTTTTCCGCTAGAGATTTCTTTAGCGTAACCCCATGCACCTTGAGGAGCTTGGCGGTCTGAAATTAAACACGGTTCGCCACCGGCAGCTTCGCATGCATCCACTAACCCAAGTTTTGATAGGTTAGGAAGCGACAGCGCACTGCCTGTTTCGTCGTAATATGCTTTTAGTAAGTGAGCGAATGTATTAGCCCCAAGATCGCCGAATTTATCTGCATCTGGTGCTGCACCGATTCCTAGGCTATCTGCCATTAAAATAATTGCTCTTGCCATTTTGACCTCACTTTGATTCTAGGTGGTTACTTTATCCGCTGATCGAATTTTCCGTACAGGACAAAAGTCCTGTTTCATAAAACCTAAACATTATAAATTTGCACCCTTGAGCGAAGCAAAAGAGATTAATCGTGTCTTTTTTGCTATTGTGATCTACCAACAATATATCTTTCTGTGTGGATGAGAACTTTAGTGACACGAACTACTATTATAGCCATTGCAGGCGCATCAGCGTCGGGCAAATCTCTTTTTAGCCAAACAATTTACAATGAATTGGTTAATGAGCTTGAACCAGGCGCTATCGCCATTATTGAAGAAGATGCTTATTACAAGGATCAGTCGCATTTGCCGATGGCTCATCGTACGCAAACAAATTACGACCATCCAGATGCATTTGAACACGCATTAATGCTTGAGCATTTAACGCAACTTCGTTGTGGTAACTCAGTAGAAGTACCAACGTATGATTATGCACAGCACACGCGTAGCGCAACCACACGCCGAGTGCCAGCTGCTAAAATACTGATTGTTGAAGGTATTTTACTATTGAGTGATAAAGCGCTTAATAAAGAATTTGATATTAAGGTGTTTATAGACACACCTTTAGATATTTGTTTAATGCGTCGTATGCAACGTGATATGGAGCAACGAGGCAGAACATTACAATCTGTTGTTGAGCAATATCAGGCAACTGTTAGACCGATGTTTTATCAATTCATTGAGCCTTCTAAGCATAATGCTGATTTAGTTGTGACTCGAGGCGGCATGAACCGCGTTGCGATTGATATAATAAAAAGTAAAATTAAATATTTACTACAAGAATAACAACGGGAAACATTTGTATGACAACATTTATGAGCTTAGTAGGCATGTGTGTGCTACTAAGCATTGCCTTTGCTGCGTCAACTAATCGCAAGGCAATTAATTTAAGAACCGTTGGTATAGCATTTGCGATGCAAATTGTTATAGGCGGTTTTGTTCTGTTTTTCGAAGCAGGAAAAAATGTGTTAACTAGCATGTCATCAGCCGTCTCATCGGTTATTGGTTATGCTAATGATGGTATTGGGTTTTTATTTGGTCCACTCGCCTCACAAGACACATTAGGTTTTATTTTTGCAATTCAAGTTTTGCCAGTTATCGTGTTTTTCTCAGCGCTTGTTGCTGTGTTATATCACCTTGGCATTATGGATTGGATAATTAGGATTTTAGGCGGCGGTTTACAAAAATTATTGAAGACCTCGCGCACAGAATCGCTTTCAGCAACTGCAAATATTTTTGTAGGCCAAACTGAAGCACCGTTAATAGTTAAGCCATTTATAGCAACGATGACAAAATCGGAATTGTTTGCAGTAATGGTAGGTGGCTTAGCCACTGTAGCAGGCTCTGTAATGGCCGGTTACGTAATTATTGGCGTAGATCTTAAGTATCTTATTGCTGCGAGCTTTATGGCTGCACCAGGTGGTTTCTTAATGGCCAAGATGATTGTGCCAGAAACTGAAACGCCTAGAGATAACTTAGCTGATTTAGATTTAGATGACGAAGATAAGCCTGTAAATGTAATTGATGCAGCTGCATCAGGTGCTGCAAACGGTATGCATTTAGCACTTAATGTAGGTGCAATGTTACTTGCTTTTGTAGCGCTAATTGCATTATTAAACGGTTTATTAGGCGGTATTGGCGGGTGGTTTGATTACCCAACATTAACGCTTCAAGAAATATTAGGTTATGTATTTGCTCCAGTTGCATGGTTACTAGGTGTGCCATGGGATGAAGCGATTATAGCCGGCAGCTTTATTGGTCAAAAGATAGTAGTAAACGAGTTTGTTGCTTACTTAGACTTTATAAATTATCGCGATACGTTAAGCGCGCACACACAAGCAATCGTTACTTTTGCTTTATGTGGGTTTGCTAACTTATCATCGATAGCCATTTTACTAGGTGGGTTAGGCGGTATGGCGCCTAGTCGGCGGAAGGATATCGCACGCTTAGGGCTCAGAGCAGTGTTAGCAGGATCTATGGCTAACCTTATGAGCGCAGCAATTGCTGGGTTTTTCCTCTCGCTAGCTTAGAAACTTATTGAGATGAACACCGGTGTTGCAAAACAAGAGGATAGCGCTTTAAGGGGTTAAAGCTCTATCTGACTTGAACGATACTTCACCAAGGGCCGCAAGGCCCTTTTATCGTTTTAGGCCTTAATTTTTAGCCTCAACTACTTCTAACCTCGAACCACTTATCTATCTAGCCCCCTTTATAGTTATACATAACTCAAATAAACCAATATCTTAGTAACAAGTTCACATAAATAATTTTTGTGTTTTTCATATTTTCAGCCACACTTATTATTACTTAAGCTAACCGAATGACGATTCGCTATTGTGAAATATATTCTTTATTCTCTTTTTTTAATTTGTTCTGTGTATGTTCAAGCAAAGGAAGCCCTGCTTGTTGTTACAGAGTTAGCACCACCAAACCAAGTATTGATTAATGGCGAGGTAGCAGGTGAAGGTACTCAGTTTATTAGAGATATATTTGCTGAGGCTGATCTCACACCTAACATTCAAATGTATCCTTGGGCACGTGCTTATAAAATTGCAGATGAGTTAAAAAACACCTTTATATACAGCCTTGCACGCACTGTAAAGCGAGAAAATAAATTTTATTGGATTGGACCAGTTGGACGATTTGAGATGGGCTTTATCGGCCTATCAGAGCGAAATGATCTTATTATAAATAATACTGAACAAGCAAAAGTGTATAAAATTGCAATGCAACGCAATGACTTTTCAACACAAACCCTCACGGGACTTGGCTTTGAAGTTGTTTTAACCTCTGATATTCAAAAATCATACTCCTTACTATTAGCTAAAAAAGTAGATTTAATTGTAGACGATCCTTTATTCATGCAGCAGATGAGTGATTATCTAAAGCTCAAACCAGCACACTTAAAGTTTATTTATAAAATAGATGAGCTAACAATTGATGCTTATTTAGCTGCAAATAAAAAAACAGATATGCATTTAATAGAAGCACTGCAAGCTGCATTTTTAAAAATAAAGCAAAATAAAGGGCTGCCTTACGAAAGATAAATCATTGAAGGTAAGTATGCTTATAGGCGGCAAAATCATCTTTCATTTTTAACTTTTTATATTCTTTGTTAAATCGCTTTATGGCACACACAACTACTTACTTATTAAATGCGATGCAATTGCTAGCAAGCGCACAAAGATGTAATTTTTGCAGCCTTTCAGCACCTTCCAAACTCTATAGTCAAAGGTTCCAGCTGATGCATTATTGTCATTATGAGCCCAAAATTAGATCTATTTTTCTTTTTAAAAACAAATCCATATATTGTTTTCGCCTCCAAACATTAGTAAGTTTTTACCCGCTTTAAAACCAATTTTATTTACTATGATTCGTATATATCACCCCTTACAATTTTAAAGAAAACAGCTTTGCATCTTTTTGATTATTTATACTAATACCAATTCCAATAAATAGAGGTTCACGTTCGGTGTTTTCGCTATTGAAACAATGCCTAAGTGAGGGTCTTTATGAACTAAGTTATAAGCACGCTTCCAAAGAAGCAATTTAAACTCGCAGGTTATATCAATAGCTGTGCAAATATCTTTTACAATATCGAGAGTACTACTAACAAGCTGGTCTTTGTCGTTTTGAATTTGTTGTTTTGAAATTATAAGGGAGAAATGTTCGGTATAAATTACAAGCTTAAACTCACTTGCATTAGCGCAATGGCTTAGAAGAATAGAAAAACGAATATTAGGAGGGGCTAAATAATAGCAATATCATTTAGTTAATTTACATTGATAATGGGCGTTGCTTGGTTTGAGTCAAATTTCAGACACAAAAAAAGCGCCTTAAGCGCTTTTTTTCATTTTACTTAAAAAGTAAAATTATACAGCTGTGATGTTATCAGCTTGTGGACCTTTTTGACCTTGTGAAAGAGTAAACTCTACACGTTGGCCTTCAGCTAAAGTTTTGAAACCTTCGCTTTTGATTGCTGAGAAATGTGCGAAAACGTCTGGGCCATTTTCTTGCTCGATGAAACCAAAACCTTTAGACTCGTTAAACCACTTAACTGTACCTGATACGATGTTAGACATTGTAATATCCTGAAATAAAAATAAAAATATGCTCATAAGAGCGGGTGTAGCAAAAAATGAGATGGTACTTTAAAAACTTCAGGACGGTACTACAAGTATTACTTATATCGAAATGGAGATTTATAGCTTACATGCTTTCTTTCTAGCTGCGGCCCACTATATAGAGTTTAAATAATATGTCAAGTACCTATCTATAATCAGAATAATAAACAATCAAAACTACTTTTAGTTGTTATTAAAATTCAAATTCTAATGCGAGCCTAAAACTATGGTTTTTTTCTGATTGGCTTATCTCAGTGATGAAACCCGCCTCCCATTTTAATTGCTTTTGCCCATCAAAGCGCTGTAAACCTATAAAGCCAGGTCCTATACCAATAAAGTCTTCTCCTGCGTAAACCTCTATAGAGGGCTGGAAAGCAGAGCGATATCGATAGCGATATTGTGCTCTAAACTCACTTTCCCATTCATTTTTAATGTCTTGCCCCCACTCGTACACTAAAAAGGCATTCATAGTTAAGCTTGTTTTACCAAACTCTTTTTCGATCACAAAACCCGAAGTTGCCTCATACACATCTTCGTTATGTTTTTTTTCAAGCTCAAATAACGCGCCCCAATCAGCCCATAATTTACCTTGCTCAATTAATTGCCAACGTAGCTCAAGCTCATAAGCTTCTAATCCAAAGTCGCCGTTATCGTCTCGCTCACCAACTAAATAGCCTTCGAGTGCCATTGTATCGTTAATAGCACCACCGCCACCCAAACGCTGCGCTAGTATGTTGCCACTATCTGTTTGGTGCGACACTAACCGCCATTCAAACTCTCGCTCAAAAGGTAAAACATAGGGGTGATATACCTTATCAACAACAATTCCATCGGCCTTTGCTGGGGTTGAAAGTACCAACAAACAAAAAACGGTAAAGCTAAGCGCTAAATATAGGTTGAGTGCTTTCATACACGTTCCTTAGTTATTGAGGCTGGAATAACATAACAAAGTAATAAAAATAACACGCTGCTTGTACTATATATAAGTACACTCATTAAATCAGGAGTGGCCTCGTAACCAACAAGAGCACGCAGTACGCGGCCTAGCTCAGAGTTTTCGTTTAACAAATCACGTAAATCCCACACTGTTGAGGTGTTTGTAATTAAATCTATTTGACTCGCTAAATCCAGTGCAACTAATAACTTAGCCGCGCTGTTAAAAGCAAGCAAAGTAAAAAGCGGATACATACCAAAACGGTGCTTAATTGCATTCATTAAAAAGTACAGCAATACGCTAAAACTTAAACAAATTCCCACACCTAATAAAGTGCCAATAAATAAGCTTTGCCCTGCATCATTATTTTGCCAAAAACTGGTGAGGTAAATAATATAATGGCTTAAATACAGCGTTATTGTGCTTATAATTGCGATATAAAATGCCGCTGACTTTTGCTTTAGTGCAAATACCAATACAGCAATAAATATAGTGATACATAGCCCTATTTGTGAGTACTCTAACCCTTGGTGTTCAAACCACTGGCTAACCCACGACGCACTTTGCATGTACAAAAACGACATTACCGCGCCTATTACTAAAGCAGAGCCTATTTTTAAAGAGCTTTGTTTTTTAACTACTTGTAGTAGCACTAATAAAATAGCCACTGGTAGTAATTGGTTAAGGCTCATGACTAAACTAGTTATTAGCATGCTGCGCCCCTTCATCGTTAACTATAACAACGCCCCTTGCTGTATTTGGCGAAAACTCACCAAAAAACTCGTAATGCCCTTTACTTAGTGGCCCTATATAAATAATGCTTTTACGATTTGGGTAGAGTACTTTTTCTCTGTTTAGATCAAAGCTATCAAACTCTTCTGGTGTGCTGTCTTGGTTTTCTATCAATAGTTTTACTTTTTTATTTGCGGGAATAATTATTTGCGAGGGATAAAACAAATGATCTTTTAAAATAATAAGGTACTCTTTACTCACCGCGTTAAACGACAAAAATAGCAAACAACAAAGACATTGATTGAATAAACGTTTAGTCACTTTTTACTCCTGTAAAAGTAACCTTAACGGTTAGTCCGCCTAAAGGGCTATTCGCTAAATGAATACTTGCGCCATAAATAGCAATTATGTGTTGAACAATCGCCATACCTAAACCCGCACCTTGCTCGCCTGATGGATGCTGATCGCCACCTACGCGATAAAAGCGATTGAATATTCGCTCTTTTTGCTCTTCAGTCATGCCCGCACCAGAATCATCAATTTGCCAACTATAGCTGTTATTATTTGATGCTAATTTAATTATTATTTGACCATTATTGGGGGTGTATTTTATGGCATTGCTAAGTAAATTAGCGATGAGTGTGGTTAATGTAAACTCATCACCATTAATAATAAAATCATCACCTTCAAGACTAATAGTTTGGTTTTTTTCATCTATTTTGTCGTATTGCTCCGATACGACTTGCTGAGTAATCGTTAGTAATGATTGTTCGCTAAACTGCCTCTGCCATTGCTCAGGCTGGGTGCGCCCTAAAATTAGCATTTGTTCAACAATATTACTTAAGCGATTAATGCCCTGCGACATGGCTTGTAATTCTTGATGGTTTTGCGAGTTGCTTTGCTTACTAGCTAAATTGTGTACATTAATTTTTAAACTACTGAGCGGGGTACGTAATTCGTGAGCTGCATCTGAGGCAAAAAAGCGCTCTCGTAAGTAGGCAGTTTCTACGCGCTTAAATAAGTCGTTTAAACGATTAATAACAGGTTTAATTTCCTCGTCGGTTACCTGCCAGTTAATTGGCGTAAAGTCGTTTGCTTGGCGAGTAGCCAGCTGCTTAGATAATCGAGTAAGAGGGGCTAATGCGTATTTAACAAAAAAGCTAATAAAAATAGCAAGCAGAGGGACTGCCCATAGCATAGGTAACATTGCAGATAAAATAACGGCTTCAGCTAATTCAAACCGCTTTGACATAGGCTCAGCAACGATGACTTTACGAGTATTTTTTCTCATCACAAACACTCGCATACGCTGCCCTGCTACATTGGCAGTTTGAAAGCCCTCGCTAAAACTAATTTGGTTATTCGTTAAACTCGATGAGCCGCTAAGTAAACTATTGTTTTGCCAGATTTGATACAACAACTGAGCACTATTATTGCTTACCTGTACTGCATTTGTGCTTAGTGCTAATGGTTGCTCAATTAAAACGCCAGCCACTATTTTAAGTTCATTATCAAGCAAGTTTTCGCCGTGGTGCATGCTTTTTTGGTAGCCTTTTACTAAAGCTAAAAAGCAAGTTAGCACCATCATTGAAAGTAAAATTAAGGTCAGGCGTTTACGAATAGACATTTTCAACCTCGAAAAACAAACACACTCTAACGCTTACCAACTACGTAGCCAATGCCACGTAAGGTTTTAATAAAATCGCTAGGGAATTTTTTACGAAGATGATGAATATGGACCTCTATGGCATTAGAGCCAACTTCTTCACCCCATTGGTAAAGTTTGTTTTCGAGCTGTTGTTTTGATTGCACCCTTCCCTGATTTTCCATCAGCGCTTTTAAAAGCATGTATTCTTTTCGCGGCAGTGTAAGTGACTGCCCACTTAGTGTAACTGTATGAGCAGATGTATCCATTACCACATCACCACAGCGCAATAAGCTTGATTGTGTTTGGTTAATGCGCCGACTTGCTACACGTAAACGGGCAAATAGCTCAGCGGGGTCAAACGGCTTTGCAAGGTAATCGTCAGCGCCCATGTCAAGCCCTTGGACTTTGTCATCAATACTGCCGCGAGCAGTTAAAATAACCACCGGAATAACTTTTTTTTGTGCTTTAATATGCTTTAAAACTTGCGAGCCGTCGCCATCAGGTAATCCTAAATCGAGAATAATAAGCTCAATCTCACCACTAGAAAGGCACTCTAAGGCATGCTTAACTGTGCCACTATGCTCTACGCTGTAGCCCTCTTGACGCAAAGAGCGAATAAGCCCTTGCGCCACTAAATGATCGTCCTCAACGAGTAATAAATGCATTATGTGTTTATCTTTTTAGTTTTTTATCTACTTTTACCAATAGCTGGCTTATTGCTTGTTGGCGATATTCATCTGCTTTTGCCCGAGTATCACGAATGCCCGCAGCTTGTGCTACAAGTAGTCGTGCTTTAGCTTGTTTATAATCGCCTTCGTCATACAAATATTCACCGTATAAGTAATTAGTATCAATGCCTTCGAGATTAAAAGCGAGCGCTTGTTTAAATAATTTTTCAGCTTTGTCGTCATCACCAAAACCAATTGGCCAACCGGGTACTTTGCTATAAAGCGTTGCAAGGCTTGCGTAAGCTGAGCCATTTAATGCACTGCCATCTATTGAGAGTGCATTTTCGAGTGACGTTTTTGCCTCTTTTGCTAAACCAAGTGCACCCAACCCGCCTTTTGCGCCTGCAAAACTGGCTAACACAATACCATTCCAAATATGTGTTTGTGCCGAGTTTGGGTAGTTTTTAACAAACAATGCACTTTGCTCACTTAGTTGCGTAAACGCGTCTATTTGCGCATCATCTTCAAGTTCGTAATTAGCAATTGCCCACTTTTGTTGAATAGAGGTTAAGTCTTGTGTTTCATCTGCGTGTACTGCGGTTGCAAATACAGTTGTTAATACTAAATAAAATGCGAGTATAAATTTATACATAATTTTGCCCTTGTGTGTTTGTTAACTTAAAAAACGTTTAATTTTAGGAAGTTGTTTTGCAATAGCGTTATCAACAACGCTTGGGAATGCGCCATTTATGCGTGCAAATAATTTTTCAGGAAAACCAATAAAACGCCTTGTTTGATTCGAATTTATAAGTGCTAATAACTCTTGAGCAACTAATTCTGGCGAGTCCATTTTATTACCGAGTTCTTTATTCATTGCACGCGCTTTACTGCTATTAATAGATGTATCTGTTGCTCTAGGCGCTAAATAGGTCACTTTAACGCCTGAGCCGTTAAGCTCACGCGAGAGCGCTTCTGTAAAACCACGTAAACCAAATTTACTGGCGCAATAAAGTGTTTGAAACGGGTAGCCAATACTGCCAAACGATGAGCCCACGTTAACAATGGTGCCTTTGGTATACGCTAACTGCCCTAAAAATAGCTGGCATAATTTAATAGGCACCGACAAATTAGTAATGAGCATATTGTCTATTTGCTCATTACTTGTGTGCTCTAAGCTTTGCATTGTATTTATACCGGCATTGTTAATAAGTAACTTAACGCCGCCGAGTTGCTTGGCTTTTATTGCTAAGTTAATACGTGTTGTATCGTCGGTTAAATCGCCAGCAAATATTTCACTGTCAGGGCATGCACGGCTCAGTTTTTCAAGGGCTTGGGTATTTCGCCCTACAAGCAGTAACTTCCACCCTTTTGCATATAGGGCTTTAGCAATCGCTTGCCCTATTCCGCCTGTTGCGCCAGTGAGCACACATAAAGTGCTACTCATGCCAATTTGCCTTGTGCACTAGCTTTAAAAAACGGTTCGTCATCGAGTCCACGAAATATATCGCCGTATAAACGATAAAAGCGCTTTGCACCATGAAGTATGGCTTGTTGATCCGCCTCATCTGTTATTTGGTTCATTAGGTTTTCAAAAAACTTCACATGCTCTATATCAAGTGCGCCGTGAGAGGTTAAATAACTAAATGCTTTTTTAGGTAAGCCCACAGCGCTTGCAATGTTTGAAGCTGCGCCATCAGCAAGTGCTATAGAAGTGCCTTCAAGCACATGTACCATGCCAAAAAAGCTCAATGGGTTTTTACGTGCAATAGAGTCGTACGCGTACGACACCATCATTTCGGTAGCAAATTGCGGCTGACTACACCGTACTATTTCTTTGTCAAAACCACAGGCTGCAATATCATTAAGTACCCACTCTTGATGGCCTATCTCTTCTTCAATGTATTCTGCAACGGCTTCGCGCAGCCACTCTTGATCATCGGTTAATCGCGCACCAACCGACATCATTAATGGCACGGTGTGCTTAACATGGTGATACGCTTGTGCTAAAAACGAGGCGTATTCTTCAAGTGATGCTTCGCCTTTAAAAACACGCTGAATAATAGGTGCTGCAAGCAGATAGTTTTGCTCTTGTTTAGTTTGCTCTTTAAGGGTGTTAAAAAAATCACTCATTAATTACTTCTCCAAGTCGGTAAAATTGCTCAAACACAGCATGGTACTGCTTACTTATGGCATCTCGTTTTGGGCGATTATTTGTGGTTAATAATCCTTGTTGCACACTTAATGGGGCAGCTAAACGATGCCATTTTTGAATTCGTGCATAGTCAGGTAGTTGTTTATTAATTGCGTTAATGTATTGAGCTAACGCTGGGTTACTTAGCTTTGAATCGGCGTAAATAATGGCGGTTAAAAAAGGTCGACCTTCACCAAACACAACCGCTTGTAAAATTCCGCTTTGACTTAGTAATAGTGATTCAGGCCACTCGGCACTGATGTTGCGACCCATGCTGGTAATAATTAGGTTTTTTAATCGGCCTTTAATAAATAAAGTATTTTTACGCTGCTCGACCAGATCGCCGGTTGCATACCACTGGTTTTTGTTGTGAGGTTGATGATTTAAGTAACCTAAAAACAAATCGCCTTTTATAAAAAGCTGGTCATTTTCAATTTTGGTTTGAATATGAGGTAACACAGAGCCTGCACTGTGAAAGTTATCGTTTGTGGGCGTATTTAAACTAACTACAGATGCCGCCTCAGAAAGCCCATAACCTTGGTATACCGGTAAGTTTAAGCTACGCGCTTTGGTTAATAGCATTTCGCTGACACGCGCACCACCTACGGCAATAAACTGTAACGAATTAGGCGGTTGCCACCCATCTTCTGCAAAAGTAACTAAGCATGCTAATAGTTCAGGCACTAAAATAAGCGTATTTGGCTTAACTTTATCAATAGCAGCTATAAGCTGTGCGGGCTGTTTTAATGCAGTTCCAACAAATCCTAATTTATCTAACGGCATTAAATGCACTGTACCGCCACTTTTTAAGGGGGCATACACACCGGCTATATTTTCAAGCAATACAGCAAGCGGCAATAAACATAAATGAACAGGCTTTTTAATATTAATCTTATCGCACAGAGATTGAGCTACCTGCATTTGGCTCTTTGCAGATAAACACACGCCTTTTGGTTGCCCAGTCGATCCTGATGTAAACGTTACTTTTTGAGTTTCTGGAAAATAACTGACGGGTTTAGCTACAACGATTTCGTAAATATATAATGTGTAAAACTCAAATAAAGTAATCGATGCAGTCGGCTCCCCAAGTAAAGGGTTTAGCGTGTCGCTAATAAGTAAATTAGCGCCGCATTGAGCTAGTACATATTGAATTTGTTGTTCACTAAAAAAGTGAGCAATTGGCACAGCCACTTTGTTAGAAACTGCAGTAGCGGCATCAATAACAAGCCAAGCTGGCGTATTATCGAACTTATAAGCGACACATTTGCCGTTAAAGCTTTGTAGTATTTTTACTACTTTTTGTATTTGCTGGTTAAACTCACCACCGTTAATTTCAAGTGTTTGCTCTTTATTATGGGCAATAATTAATGGCGATATTGAATGTGTATTATAGTAATTCATACATTCACCAATGCATTTACCAAAGAATTAATACTTGAGTGGTTTTGCTGCATCAAACTATAAAGCATTGGGGTATTTAATACTTGTTGGTGAGCTTGCTCTAGGCTCACAATGCATACTGTTGGTTGGTTGGCGTAATAGCTGCCCCACTTTAATGGGTTCTCAACTACAAAACTGCTCGCAAGTGCAATTTCGGTACACGTAACACCAAGTAAGCGCAATAAAGCACGCACTTTGTTGGTTGCACAAAACACTAAATGTTTTGCCCCCACACTTTGCAGAGCTTCGTTAACAATAATAAAATGTGCAAGTGTTGCTCTTCGGTTTGTAGAGCAGAGATTACCAAGTTCAAAAATCTTATTGCGAGAAATGCTCTCATCTAAAAAATCTTCAACGGGTGATGCTAAATATTGCTCAATAAACAATGGCGAAGTTGCTTGCCTTAGCCCTAACGTGCACTTTCCTTGCTCGGCAACGTATTGGCAAAGTAGTGGCATAAAAGAAGTAAGCTTAGCGTTATACGTAACTAAAAAACCTTCTTTCACTGTGTTTTCGAGATTTTTTCGATGCACATCATCAATACGAGCACTAATAAACTGACTGTTATTTTGTGTTAAACCTAATGATGTAGAAGTGTGGGCTAATTGCATAAGCTCGCTCATTTAAACCTGTTTATATTTCAGGGTTTAAACTTAACGAGTGAAACTTAAAGAAAACTTAAGAAATTTAATTTAAATGAAAAAGCGTCTTAAGTGTTAAATCGCGAGGGCCTAGGCAAGCTAAATAGATCAGAATTCAACTAACTAAAAAATCGCTATAACAAAACTTCTTTTTTAAAATTAAACTTAGGTTAATTATTACCCTAGCAGCTTTGTATGCATCACGTTAGTATGGTGATCTATTTAAGTTACATAACGATAATTACATGAGCATAAAAACAAACGCGTTAATTTACTTTTTAGCTTTTTGCAGCGGCTTTTGCATTATGGGCATTGAGCTTTTAGGTGGGAGAATTCTTGCCCCCTTTTTTGGCAGTAGCGTGCATATTTGGGGCAGTATAATTACTGTGTTTATGCTTAGTTTATCTTTTGGATATTTACTTGGTGGTAAACTCAGCACTAAAAATGCATCCCTTACCAAATATGGTTTAATATTTTTAATTGCCAGCATTATGGTTGTGCCTATTACATTATTTTCGCAGCCTATAATGGAATTTATATTTACCCATATTGAAGATAGCCGCTACGGCTCACTCTTAGCGTCAACTGCTTTATTTTTTATACCTACCGTTATTTTAGGCATGATCTCGCCCTACTCTGTGCGCTTACTGGTAACAGATAGCGATAAAAGCGGCCAAGTGGCTGGGCGTTTATACTTTGTAAGTACGCTTGGCAGTGCCCTGGGTACTATAATTACCTCTTTTTACTTTGTACTCGCGTTTGACGTGAATACAATTATTAGCGCCTTTGCTTTAACGCTTGGGTCACTGGGTTTAGTAGCGATTGCTATTAATACCTTGGTTAATAATAAGGAGCTTGCTCATGCTTAAATATTTGCTACTGCCATTAATTGTGTTTTCAGGTTCTGCGTTTAGTAACGTTATTCATGAAGAACGCTCGCTTTATCGCAATATTATTGTTGAAGAAACGAGCGACTTACGTTGCCTTAAATTTAATACTAAAAGTAGCCAAACAAGCCAAAGTTGCATGTATAAAAGCAATCCCGACAAACTTGTTTTTAATTACACAAAATTGACGTTTGCGAGCCTTTTAGTAACCGACAACCCTAAAAGTGTACTTATTATAGGATTAGGTGGCGGTACGCTTTCTAACGTTATTCATGAGCTATACCCCACTGCAAATATTCATAATGTTGAAATAGATCCTGCAGTAACTAAAGTTGCACGCGATTACTTTAACTTTATAGAAAACGACTTAGTGACATCAAGCGTGCAAGATGGCCGTATTTTTATAAAGCGCGCCGCTATTAAAAAGCAAAAGTACGATTGGATTATTTTGGATGCGTTTAACGGTGACTATATTCCGGAGCATTTGCTCACTAAAGAGTTTTTTGAAGAAGTACAAAGCGTATTAGCCGATGGTGGCGTCATTGCCGCAAATACGTTTTCAAGTAGTAAACTTTATGAGCATGAGTCGGCAACTTACCACGCTGTATTTGGCGACTTTATAAATGTAAGCCGCGAAAATCGCAGCAACCGTATTATTTTAGCGGGACTTAAATCAATACCGAGCGAAGCGCAAATTAACACGCGTGTTAATGCTCTCGCCCCTAAATTAGTAAAATACGGTGTAGATATAAAAGCGATTAGCCAACTTATGCACTTTACTAAAGACGGCCAAGATTGGCCTGCAGATACAAAAGTACTTACCGATCAATACTCCCCAGCTAATTTACTTAACTTTTAAAACTCCCTAAACCTCACCATTTTTATACAGGTGAGGTTTAGCAAATATTTTGCCACTTCCCGCACTTACACATATTTACTTAGCTTGCTAAGTAATGATAAAATAGTTAGCTTGCTAACTATGTTGGGATGGCTATGCCTACACAAAAACCTTTTCACGAGACGCTCGATTTAACAGTTATCGGTAATATGGGCCGAGTTCATCGCTTATGCCGCGAAGCAGTAACCATTGCTGTTGAGCCTTTGGGGCTTACTCAGTCGCGCTGGACTGCACTAATGCATATAAATATGCGTGGTGAGGGACTAACACAACTTGAACTTGCTAATAGCTTAGGGATAGAAATGCCTTCACTGACTCGCACGCTTAAGCAATTAGAGGAGCAATCGTTAATCGTTCGCCGTGTAGACAAACATGATAAGCGCAGTAAAAGACTCTATTTTACTGAGCAAAGTGATGCCATTTTACATTCATTGCAAGAGACCATTTCCGATATAAAAAATCAGTTATACAGCGGTTTATCTGTTGAGCAGCTAGATGCCATTGCATTTGGTTTGATCAAAATAGAGCAAAACGCCCTTAAATGTATTCAAGTTAATAAGTAAGGCTAAAAATGACACCGGATCAAAAGTTTGCACGCTATGTAAGGTTTTCTCTCATAGGGTTTATCTTAGTATTTATTTACTATTTAGTGGCCGATATGGTTTTGCCTGTGACACCACAGGCACGTGTATACCACCCTGTTGTGCAAATATCACCGCAAATTAGTGGCCGAGTCACTAGTGTGCAAGTTAATAATAACCAATCAGTTAAAGCGGGCGATATATTATTTAGTATCGATGAAGGCCCATATAATTTAGCCAAAGAGCAAGCTCAACTCGCGCTTGATGATGCCAAATTACAAAATAAGCGTCTTGATACCAATGTTAAAGCCCTTGAAGCACAAATTAGCGCTGCAAATGCTAAGCAGCATGAGCAAAAACTATTAAAAAGCAGAGGCGAAAAACTCTATACTCAAAAGTCTATATCAGAGCAAGAGCTTGAAAGCATTCGTGCTAATTTTGAAGCCAGTAAAGCAAATGTTGCGGCCCTAGAAGCGCAATTAGCTGAAGCAGTTTTAGCTAGAGGTGACTCAGGTAATAAAAACTTAGCTATGCGTCATGCTGCTAACCAGTTAGCGCAGGCTGAGTTAAATTTATCCTACACGCAAGTACGTGCACTAAGTGACGGCGTAGTTGCTAACTTACAGTTATTAGACGGCGCGTATGCTGTTGCAGGTAGCCCATTATTAGCTATTGTCGCTAAAAAAGCCGATTTAGTTGCCGACTTTAGAGAAAAGTCACTCTCAAATATGAAGCAAGGCACTCAAGCGCGCGTAGTATTTGATAGCCGCCCAGGTGAAGTTTACGACGCAATACTAGAAACATTTGAAGCAGGTGTTAGCAATGGTCAACTTAGTGCTAATGGTTTACTAAGTACAACAGAAACCAGCAATCGTTGGGTACGCGATGCACAGCGTCAACGTATTCATTTAAAGCTCGTAAATCATCAAGACTTAATAGCAAACATGCCAAGCGGGTCACGTGCAACAGTACAATTATTGCCCGAATCGACAATTGGGCAATGGTTTGGCTCTGCACAAATTAGGTTTATTAGCTGGTTACACTACATTTATTAATGGAGGATTTATGACTCAAATTGTTAGCCAAGGCCCACAATTAGACTCTAATGGCCTTCGCCAAGCACTACGCATTGCAGGTGGATGCACCCTTGGCTTTACTATTAGTAAATTAATGAACTGGCCTAATGGTATATTTTTTACCGTTTATCCTATGTTGATATTGGGCATGGTACCTACGTTAAGTCGTGGGCTTATAAATCAATTTATAGCATCTGCTGCATTTAGCGCGCTTATAGTGCTGATAATGCAGGGATTGTTTTCTCACTTACCAGTCGTTATGACATTATTAGTGTTTGGTGTTTTTTGCTTTTTATTTTACCAAATGAGTAGCGGTAGTGCCTTTTTATTTGGCGCTTTAGGCGTGATCAGCCTTTCTATTCAGCTACATTTTTCCAGCTATGTTGATCAAGGAAGCAGTATTTATCCGTTAATCTTAACTAATGGTTTGGCTATATTCTTAACCGTTATTATTGGAGCATTAATGCATGGCCTATTTCCTGATGTAACCGCAAGGCCTGGGCGAGTAATGCCAGCTAAAGCAAAAGAAAGTATTCGCCATGAGGTATTGTTATGCTCAACCGTGGCTACGCTCTCTTTTGTTGTTTTTCAGGTTCTTGATTTACAAGACTCAATATCTGCGCAGGCAGCTTCTGTGCTTATTTTATTTTCGTTGTGCTGGAAAGCCGCAGGTATGGCCGGTTGGCAGCGAGCAATTGGAACGCTTATAGGCTGTAATGCAGCGTTACTATCGCAACTATTTTTGTATAGTCACTCTGATTTTTTACTTTTTCCGATGGCTATTTTATGGATACTTTCGTTTGTTTTTGCGCGCTTTCATATTTTAGGCGGAGGCATACCTGGCATTGGTTTTGGTGTGTTGACTACATTTGGTATTTTGTTTGGAAATTCACTCGGGCCAGGCCAAGATCTTGTTTATAGTGCAATGTACCGGTTTAGTTCGGTATCTGTGGCTATAATCTTAAGCTTATGTGTTGTGTATGTTATGCACCACATACTTAATCGGTTTAGCGTAACTCGCCATCATACTTATGATTAGGTAAACCCTGTTTGTAAAACTAAAGGCTGCAATTGCAGCCTTTTTAATAAGCTTGGTTAAACTATTTTAATCATCTATATGAGCAATAATTTCGCTTTACATATTCACAGTTTTTAGTCTTTCCTGGTGATAATAAGCGTTAGCACACCGGCTATAATCCCCCAAAAAGCGGACCCTACTGAGAGCAATGTTAAGTTAGATGCAGTTACTAAAAAAGTGACTATTGCGGCCTCAGTATATTCAGTACCACTAAGGGCTTGCTGCAAACTATTAGCAATGGTGCCAAATAGCGCAATGCCCGCCAAAGCTAAAATAAGTGCCTGGGGTAAACTTGCTACCAAGCCAACTAATGTAGCTGCGCACAACGCCATTAAAATATAAAATACGCCAGCCGCTATACTCGCCCAATAACGTTTATCATGATTTTTATCCGCCTCATCACTCATACAAATAGCAGCAGTAATAGCGGCTAAATTAATAGAATAAGCTCCAAACGGGGCACTAAGCATATTTACAAAACCAGTCACATTAAGAGATGCAGATATAGGCGCTTTATATTTGTGCGCTTTTAAAACAGCAATACCCGGTAAATTTTGCGAGGTCATGGTAACTATATAAAGTGGTAAACCTATGCTAATGCATGCTTGCAAGTGAAAAACGGGTTCAATATAAGCAAATTCGCTCATTTTCCAATGCAGTGCACTGGTATCAATATGGCCCATTTGCCAAGCGAGTAGTACACCTATAATAAGCACACTTAACATAGCAAAGCGGGCAAAAAAGCGTTTACCAATAAAGTACATAACAACCATTAAGCCAATCACTAAAGGCATGTCGTTCATAAAATTAAAAACATCAATACCAAAGGTAACAAGTACGCCGGCCAACATGGCGCACGCAAGCTCACTTGGAATACGGTTCATTATTTTTTCAAACCAGCCCGTCACCCCCGACAAAAAAACGAGCAATGCACTGAGCATAAACGCGCCAATAGCCTCGTTTAAGTTATACCCTTGTGCACTTGAAATCAGTAATGCAGCCCCCGTGGTAGACCACGCAATTAAAACAGGCACTTTGTAATAGTACGACAAACCTATTGACGTTGTGCCCATCACTAAACCAAGCATTAAAATCCAACTAGCTACTAAATCGGGCGTGCCTCCAAGGGTTATCACTACCTGATAAATCAATGCAATAGAGCTCGAAAAACCAATAATTACAGCCACAAGTCCTGCTGTAATTCGGTTAAGCAACTGATCAGACACCTTCATAAATCCCTCGTAATGCCATTTATGCAGCACACAACATACGTGCCCGATAAATGCATTGCAATTAGCGATTAGTTTACAAAGAGTGAAAAAAATTCACTTTTTATTTTTCATTGTAATTAACGTCAAAAAGTCACTTTTAACCATTGTATTTAACTAAACAAACAAGTACCCACAAACGCGCCAAAGGCCGCATAAACCCTACAAAAAACCAATACTAAAAAGAGTGAAAAACATACCAAAAATAAATATCCTTATATTTTATAAGGAATTATGAAATTTAGAATTAATTCTTTTCGGTTACATTTATTATCTTGATCTAATCCATTTAATAATATAAAACGTAACAAACAGTTAACTAAAAACACTAAAAGAGAAACAAATGAAGAGATCTGTCGTCTTACTAATTGCTATACCATTATCGGCATTTGCAGTTTATGGGCTATTTTTTAATGCAGATGAAACGGGCGAACCTATCGCGCCTGTTGCTATTGATTTTGTTCCTATTGATTTACAAAAAACGCGCAATACACATCCCCCTGCACCTATTGATATGAGTAAAGATCCAATTACCGTTAAACCTATTGTTGCCCCTAACAATAATTTACCGTTTGAAGAATTTGATGCCGTAAATCGCCTATCCGACAAAGCAAAGCAAGTGCTTATAAACGCAAAAGTTTTACCTACCGACTTGCATAACGAAGCCTACATTGAGTTTGATTTAAATTCTTTACAGGCTTTAGAAACTGGCGAAAATTTTGATTTAGCTATTCCGCAAACAGCCGAAACATTCACCGCAGAAGTGACTAATGTGGTTGAGTCTGAAAATGGCGATAAGAGCATATTTGGCAAAATAGTGGGTGTTGACGGTCGCATGCATAATACCGTTTTAACGGTAGGTAAAGATGCCGTATATGGTCAATTTACTGCGCCTTCTGGCAATTATGTATTCGAAAGTAAAGGTAAGTACGGATGGATTGCAGCAAAACGCGATTTATATAAAAGCCACATAGAGCATGATGTAACCGCACCAAAACCCAAATCAGATAAAAGCATCGATATATTTGCACCAAAAATTGATGGCTAACCAATAATCAAAATATAAAAAACAACTAAAGCTGCACTATAGGGCAACTTTAGTGTGTCTGCTTTTTATGAGCTCAACCAAGTTAAAAACAAGTTCCAACCACAACAAGAGTAAGGAAATACAATAATGAAAAAAGTAATCACAACAACCGCACTGGCTGCGGCATTATGTGCAGCAAGTGTTGCACAAGCAGAAACAATCGATATCGGTATTTTATATACCGACCAATCAGCTGCTGCAACTAGCAATATTGACACTAAAATAAATCAACTAATTGCTTTTAGTAATCAGGTATATAGCCAAAATGGCGTTGATATAACACTACGCTTAGCTGGCAAACAAAACTTAGGTGACTATGCAGTAACGCCGTCTGAGGATTGGTTAGATTCGGTTACAAATAGCAGCTACGTAGATGGTTTACGCAGCGATTGGAAAGCCGACATGATTGCCGTATTAGGTACTGGTCAAAGTGCTGGCAATGGGCTTATTTCATGCGGTTTAGCATGGGTTGGCCAAGGCACTAATGGCAATCTATACAGCTCAATGAGCAGCCGTATGTACTCAATCACTGCAATTGATTGTGGTGCAACTACATTTGTACACGAACTTGGTCATAACCAAGGTTTAGCGCATTCACGCAAACAAGGTGATACGTCTGGCGGTGTATATGTAGATGGCATGGGTCACGGCGTACAAAACGAGTTTGCAAGTATAATGGCTTACCCGCACGTTTACGGTAGCGCTACTCAGTACGATTACTTCTCTAACCCTGGCTGGAGCGTAAACGGTATTGCATTTGGTATTACAAACCAAGCGCATGCAATTCGCACAGTTACTGCTACAAAAACAAGTATTGCTAACTTTAAATAAGCTGCCCAATAAAAAAGTGGGCTAAATAGCCCACTTTAAAGTTTTAACATGTTCTTCCCTGCAGAGCGCTTACGCGCTCTTTTAGATTAAGCTAATGCACAACGATTTTTTGCTTAATTGCTGGCATTAATGTTTTACCATTGCCATCTACTTTGTTTAACAATTTAAGTCCCATCACTTTTGCAAGTACTGGGTAAATATCAAGGTTATTTACTTCTTTAAGGCTTACACCTTGTTTAAATGCAGGGCCTACAGCAATAAATGATGCTGCCATATCCTCGGTATATGCATAACCGTGAGTCCCTAAATAGGTTGGTTTTTTACCATTGGTAAATACCGCTGGCGCTGTAGTTTGCACCACAATATCGCCTACGCGAGTGCCTTTATTGTAATGATACGCTACTAATTGTTCGTCAGTTAATACTGTATAACGACCGTTTGACGCATCTCGTAAACGTGCTTTGTAACCTTCAATATCAGCGTTTTTAGCATCAGGCTGAGTATAAATAAGTAAACGTGGGCCAGTATTTTTAACTAAAAAGTTTTCATCTTGAGGTAGTGTGGTTGTGTCAATGCTTTTATCTGGATCTATACTCGTCATACCGTGATCCGACACAATAACTAAGTTTACCTCTTGCTCTAATTTACTTAAGCGAGTTTGTAATTGCCCCATTAATTCATCAAGCTGTTTAACTGCATCACGCGTTTGTGGTGCGTCTGGCCCAAATTCATGGCCCATGCTATCAACTAGCGAAAAGTAACTCGCAATAAAGCGTGGGCGCTGTGCTTTTGGTAAGCTTAACCACTGAATAATTTGATCAACACGGCTTTGGTAATCGCTGTATTTAGAATAGTGATAAAAGTAATCTGGTGTCATGCCGTTAAATAATGCATCTGACTCAGGCCAAAAATAAGTAGCCGATTTAAGCCCCTGCATTTTTGCTAAATTCCAAAGCGGAATACCCTTTACCCATGTGCTATCGCCTAATGCTTTGCCCATGCTGTAACAGTCGTTTTTACGCGCTTTATCACAAAAGCTATTATCAACAATGCCATGGTTTACCGGCAGTAAGCCCGTAATAATAGAAATATGATTAGGAAACGTTTTAGTTGGATAAACAGGTATTAGCTTTTGTGCGCGAACACCGCGCTCGGCCATTGCTTTTAAATTTGGCGCGCCGTGTTTTTCAATATAATCCCAACGCAGGCCATCAATTGATACAAGCACCACAGTTTGCTCTTTTGCAGCAAATGCGCTGTTCATTCCTAACATTAGGCAAATTGATACTGCCTTTAAAATCCACTGTTTCATTATAAACACCTATAAATGCACAACAATTACTCAAAAAATTATTTTAAAGCAAGTTGTTACTTTATGATACAAACTGATAGATTAAACCCTGTATATTAAAGACAAATGACTATGTGCTAAAAACTATGCCAGTCATCAATTGTAAAAAAGGACAAGTATAAAGATGACCATAGATTTTAGTAAAAAAATAACGCCAGCACGAATGTACCGCACAACCTCTAACTTACAGATGGCGCTAGAAAGCGACCGTGGCCGTATTATTAACAGTGCCGCTATTCGCAGGCTGCAGCAAAAAACACAAGTGTTTCCGCTTGAGCGCAACGCAGCTGTACGCTCTCGCCTTACCCACTCGCTTGAGGTACAACAGGTTGGTCGTTTTATAGTGCAACGTATTTTTGCTAATTTAAGCTACCAACAACAAAAAGATTACGGCTTAACCGACCTAGAACGCCCGCTAGAAAGCCTAGTAGAAATGGCCTGCCTAATGCACGACATAGGCAACCCGCCATTTGGGCACTTTGGCGAAGCAGCTATTAACCACTGGTTTAATAACAACCTAGCAAGCGTAACACCCGAGCGCTGTAAAGAACCAAACACCGGTATAGGTGTTGTTTTTAAACACCTTGCGCTTGATATTTGTAACTTTGAGGGCAACGCTCAAGGCATACGTATAATTCATTCTTTGCAAACGCTTAATTTAACCTACAGCCAAAGTGCTGGTATTTTAAAATACACTCGCCCTGCTGGGCTTGATGTAAAAGACATACCCCAAAATAAAAACTACTTAATGAAAAAAGTGGGTTACTACTACAGCGAAAAAAACTTTGTTGAAGCGCTACAAAAAGAGCTCACTATTGAGCCTTACTGCCGCCATCCTGCAAGTTACATAATGGAAGCCGCTGACGATATTTCTTATTGCCTAGCCGACATAGAAGACGCCGTAGAAAAAGACATAATAAGCACTGAGTTGCTGTGCGAAAAACTTAAAAGTAGTTACAAAAAAGTATTAATAAACCTGTTAATCGACGACGCTCAACATCAAAATTTTGTAGACAAAGCCGTAGACTACGCACTAGAGCGTGCACAAGCACAACCCTATAATTTTAATAGTGAATTTTTTATATACCTGCGGGTTGCATTGCTACATCCGCTAGTAAATCACGCCGCAAAACGCTTTATCGAAAATATAGAACCTATTTATCATGGCGATTTTAACCAAGCGCTTTTAGAAGATAGAAGCCATCTACATGCAGTAACTAAAACACTAAAGCAGGTAGCGCTTGAGCATGTATTTTCAAACAAAGAAGTCGAAAAATTAGAGCTACAAGGGTATCGCATAATTAATGGTTTGCTCGATTGCTATAAACCATTACTGCTACTAAACAAGGATGACTTTAAGCGTGCACTAAATGGCGATTCACGTTTATTAATAGAGTCGCGACTTGTTAAAAAGCTCTCTAAAAAGCACTTAAATAGTTACCAACACGCAATAGATGCGATGCAAGAAGAGCCCGATCACTTTGCTGCATACGAGTTTTATTATCGTTGTAGATTAATCCAAGATTATATAAGCGGTATGACCGACCAATTTGCTTACGATGAATATCGTAGCCTTATGGTTATTGATTAGTTGTATTACTCTGGATAATTTTTAATTTTGCGCTTAAAATCAAACTATTAATATTTAAGCGCGCATAACTTCATGATATCAAAACTAATTAGATTTACCCTTTGCTTTGCCTTATTTTATAGTGCGCAAAGTGCTGCATACAACGAAGCTATGTGCATTTTAATTAAACAAGAAATGCAGCAAAATAGTAATAATAAAGCGAGTCAAAAATATCGTAAAGCTGCGCGTGATTACAAAAATAACTGTAATAAGCCAAAAGAAATTCAAGCACAACCTAAGCCCCAAATAATAGAGCCTGAGCCGACTATTATTACTCAGCCACAACCTAAAATTGTTGAACCTGCCCCTGTAATTAAACCCACTGAAAAAGCTGTTAAAGAAAGCATCAACGAGCAAACTCTTAATTTAACTAATGATCAAAAACAACAAATAAACGATCAGCTAAATACCAACAGTAACGAAATAGTAATTGATGCAGAGCCAACAAAAGCAGCACCCGAGCAAGTAGTTATAGAGCAAAAAAACGAAGCTGTGATAGAGCAAGTAAAACCGGCGACGCCAGAGCAAAGCGTTCAACCTACGCCTGAAAAGCCTGTACCTGTAAAACCAGCACCGGTGTTAACTAAACCAGCGCCTGTAATTGCGCCGCAACCTGTAGCGCAGAGCCCAAGCTCGTTACTTTTACCCACTTTAATACTTGTTATAGTGGTACTTATTGGCGCTATGATAGTCGTGCGCCTGCGCCGTGCAAAACAAAGTAAAGCGATGGCAGAACCGACTATAGCGGCTCCACCTGAAGTTAAATCAGAAAAAATTGCTACGCCAGCTAAACCTGAAATTAAAGCAACAAAGCCAGTACAAACAACAAAAGAGCCAGAGATTGAGCCTGTCGTCATTAACGAAGCAACTCAAAATAATAAAGCAGTTGAGAGCAGCGTAGCGACAAATGAAGAGCCTTTAGAGCCTACGAACACTACACAAAATGCTGATATTGAACATACACCACCGCAAATTTCAGATGAGCAAAATAACGTAGTTACTCCATCGCAAACAAGCGAAATTGAGCCTGCACAAATGGAGCCAGCAGATACTTTAGAGCAAACAAGTACCGCTACGTTTAACGAAGTAAAACAAAAACCAGAGCCTAATACCGCCGAGTTTGAAGCCGCCGCCAAAACAACCTTAGAGCGCATTAAAAATGCCAGCAGCTTTAATGAGCCAGAGGTACGCGACTTTGACCCAGATGCAAAGCAAGTAAAAAAACAACGTAAGCACTATACAGCGCAAGTAACGGAATCTGCGCCAATAGAAGCCGAACACAACACTGTAGAGCCGGTTATTACTACTCCTGAGCCAGTAACAGCGAGTGAGCCGGTTATAGATTTACACGCTCCAGAGCAAATATCTGACGCTCAATCGACTACGTATACAACCGAGCAAGACTTTAAAGAACCAGAGGTGCGTACATTTAACCCAGATGCACCATTACCTGGTGAAAAGCCGATGCCTAAAAAAGAAGACGCGATACCTGAGCAAGCACAAACAACACCGCTAGTTGATGAGCCAGTAATTGAGCCTAAAAAAGCGGACAGTAACAATCCATTTGCTAACTTATCGTTAGACTCAAGCTGGGATCCTGACTCGGCTGAAAAGCCCACAATAGAAGAGAAAAAACGCGCCCCTAAATCACAAGCATTAATAGATGCAGAAGAACGCGCTAAAAACATGCAAACCAAATAGTAAGTTTTAAAGTAGCGCCTCATATTTGAGGCGCTGTTTTAGTAACCACATAATCAACTGCTTTTCACCGTATTACTTACACTCTTATCCCATCCTAAAATGCGCCTTAGTAATTAGAAGTTTCACTCCTCGCGCAAACAAGCTCAGCGCCTAGTGCAATATTCAAGCTTAAGAGTCTTTTGTAAGCCTACAACTTGTTGACGCGATGGGTGCAGAGCATACATTTAACAGGTAGTATTTTTAGACTGGAGTTTACGGCTACGTTATCCGTAGCCTTAAATTAAAGTAACTTGGTCAACATGCCCTAATTAAAAGTCCTAGTTAACAGCCCTAGCGGTACGTTTATTTTTAAGCTTTAACCCGCCAATTAATAGCAGTGGCCCTATAAACATAGCAAGGCCATACACGCCACCGGTAACCGCGTATTCTGGTTTATTCAAAAAGCTAATAGCAATTAAAATAGCTAACGATGCATTTTGAATTCCAACCTCAATTGAAAGCGTCAGCGAATCCGTTAAATTTAATTTTGAACACTTAGCAATTAACCAACCAACAACCATTGAACCAATATTAAGTGCTATGCACGCCCAAAATACATCGTTAAATGAGCTAACTAATAAATCGCGCTCTTTTATTACTAGTGCGGCAATCATCATAAGCATAAAAAACAACGAGAAGCGTCTAAAAAACGGCTCTGCTTTAATGGCAAAATCACTTTTAAAGTGACGTAACCAAATGCCTATAGCAACTGGCACTAAGGTAATAAAAAATAACCCTAATGAAGTAGTTAAAATAGAAAAAGTAGCATCGTCTGCTGGGGCAAACTGGCTCATAGCAAAGCCAATAATAAACGGTGTGGTTATTATACTAATTGCGGTAGAGGCAGCGGTTAAACTTACCGAAAGTGCTAAATTAGCTTTAGCAAGCTGGCTTACTACATTTGACATAGTACCGCCGGGGCAGGCAGCTAATATCATTAAACCAATAGCGATAGGCGTTGGTAGGTTAAGTAAATAACACAGCCCTAATGCTAATAAAGGCATTGCTACAAGTTGGCCTATTAAACCCATAACAATGGCAAGCGGGCTTTTAAATAGACGAGTAAAATCGTTTGTTGTGAGCCCAAGACCCATACCAAACATAATAAGTGCAAGAGCGAGCGGAAGTATTACTTCGGTTAATATAGATGCATTCAAATTAGACAGCCTCGTTTGTTATTGTTTTTAATTGGAGTGTTAATTTTTAAGTTAACTGTATACCAATTCGCTTAATTAAGTGATCTATTTTGAGGATGGAAAAACGTGTTGATAGCTAGGCAAAAAATTCGCTATTTAGTTGTTCTAAATGAGAATTTTTTAACACAGGTAGCGACACGTTTAGCCCCGCAAAATGATTAAGTATTATTGCGGATTGGTATAACGCCCCTTTACAATAAATCCTAATGCTAGAAGCATTACTTATTTAAAATAGTAGCAATGCGTTTACCCAGTTCTGGAAGTACATCTTGCTCAAACCATGGATTCTTTTTAAGCCATATATTATTACGCGGACTGGGGTGTGGAAGCACTAAATAATTTGGCCAATACTCATGCCACGATTTTACTAACTCCGTAAGTGGCATTTTTTTAGTCTCCGGTAAATGATACGCCTGCGCGTATTTACCTAATACTATTGTCAGCTCAATATTTGGTAGTGCAGCCAATAATTGCTCGCGCCATGCTGGGGCACATTCTTTTCTCGGTGGTAAATCACCCGACTTACCCCTACCCGGGTAGCAAAAGCCCATAGGTAAAATTGCTATATTATTAGCATCGTAAAATTCATCCCTTGTTAGCCCAAGCCATTCTCGTAGGCGGTTTCCGCTTGCGTCGTTAAACGGCACGCCTGTTTCGTGAACTTTTATACCCGGTGCTTGGCCCGCGATTAAAATACGTGCGTTTGGGTTAAATTGTATTACAGGTCGAGCCCCTAAAGGTAAATGAGGATCACAGATCACGCATTTACTAACTTGGTCTATTAATTGGTGACTATTCATGTTTATTTGGCCTTAAATGCTTAATTTTTATCCTAAATGGCCATTTAGGATAAATGAGTTGGTAAAAAATCGGTTTATTTTATCTAAAATGGCGATTAGTTAGTAAAATCCTGATCTTTAAGCTTAAATGCCCTACAGCCCTTATAGTACCTAGTGTTCTTTCGCCCATACCGCAAATTCGTTACCACTTGGTTCTGTAAAGTGAAACCGACAACCGCCAGGAAACTCAAAAATAGGTTTTAATATTACTCCGCCAAATGTCTCTACTTTTTTAAAGGTTGCGTGTATGTCGTCGCTATAAAAAATAAGTAATGCTGCCCCATGCTGAGTTAGTGATTTTAATGGAGCCTGAAAAATCCCACCATCTAACCCCTGCCCACTAAACGCCGTGTATTCTGGGCCGTAGTCAGTAAACTGCCAATTAAATACATGACTAAAAAAGGCCTTAGTTGCGGGTAAGTCGCATGCAGGAAACTCTACGTAATTTAATTTTTCGTGATCGCTCATCGTTATTTCACTCTTTATTTTTACTCAGTTTATTAACCTTAAGCTTTACATGCAGCCTGTGCAATATCATTAAACAATAACAGATCAGTATTTTACTAAGTAATCTGAACTCTGGATAATAAATCTATCTCGAGCAGCTATTTTCAGCGCTAGAGAAAATAAATTTAAATATCACCATAATTCAATACGTATAAAACCTGTTAACCAAGGTTCAGGTTAAGTAAGAAGGATAATTTACTAAAAGTTAGTCGCCGTAAATGAGAATAGCTATCTTTTGTATTTGTAACATATATAATAGCGCCTTTGTTTTATCCTCAGCTTTAAATAAAGGGATTAATTAACTATGCAGGCACCTTTGCACAGTGCGCCATTCGATAAGGTTAACGTAATTGCGCTTATAGTAAAAAGCGTAAGCAGTTATCGAGTTTTGGTATTTTTACGTTTTTTTATTGCCATAATTGGTGGCTATGCCTTTACCTCTGCAAGTACTGCGTTATTAAGTTTTGTATTGCCAATAGCTAAGCAAGACGCTGTACTGTTTAGTGTTTCAATCAGCATTTTAATTTATGCCGTAGTATTTATTTATGCCTTTAGCGTTAAATCATTAAGAAAAGTGTGGATCAGTATTTTACTAAGTACAGGTGCGTTTATCGGATTGCTTGTATTACTAAAGGGTTGGGTATGAAAGACAGCTTTTTCAGATCGATGACTTGGTTACACACTTGGGTAGGGTTACTCGTTTGTTGGTTATTATATTTAATATTTTTTGCAGGAACACTTAGCTTTTTTAGAGACGAAATAACGCTGTGGAATCAACCTGCCATACATAATGTACAAGCCCAAACACAGCGTATAGAAGCGCAAAAACAACAAATAATTACAGGGTTCGATTACTTAGCTAACCATGGAGCTAACTCATCAAGCTGGCGTATTACATTACCTGAGCCGCGTATTCCTTATTTAATTTATGGTTATGCAAAGCCAAAAGAGCCAGGCCAGCGCCGCAGCCAGTTTAAAAACACACAGTTAAACCCCAATACCATGAAAGAGCTTGAGACCTTTGTAGATACTAAAGGTGGTAACTTTTTTTATCGGCTGCACTATGATTTACATTACATGGATGCAATAACCGCACGCTGGATTGTGTGCTTTGCTAGCTTTTTTATGCTAATTGCCATTATATCGGGTGTGGTTATTCATAAGCGTATTTTTAAAGATATGTTTAGCTTTAGACGCAACAAAGGCAGCCGTACATGGTTAGATGCCCATAATTTAAGCTCTGTGCTTGCCCTTCCTTTTCATTTAATGATTACTTACACAGGCATTATTACGCTTATATTTATGTTGTTCCCTTACCCTGCGCAAACGTCTTACGATGACGGCATGCGTGGCTTTTTTAATGATGTAACGCCTCGCAACACCATGACCGATAAAGCCCAAGGCGAATCGTCAATGGTGCCGATTAAAAGCATTTTGGATCAGGTTTATACTAAGTGGCCTCATGCAGATATTACTCGCGTACAAGTTAACCAACCAAATATGGCAGCTTCAACAATTACCGTATTGGTAAGCGCAGGTAAAACACTACGTGACCAAGCACCACGCTTAATATTTAGTGGTGCTACAGGGCAAATGGTCGCTAAAACTGATGACGAACTAACTAGCAGCAAAGCGCTTTACGAGTCGCTTAATTCAATGCATACGGGGCGTTTAGCTACGTGGTTGTTGCGCTGGTTATACGTATTAGGCGGTATTGCAGGCTGTGTAATGATTGGCTCTGGCTGTATTATGTGGGCTAAGCGAATTCGCGAGCGAACTAAAAATAACGTTAAACCTTCGTTTGGTTTAAAACTAGTTGAAGGGTTAAACCTAGCCACTATTATGGGACTTCCACTGGCAACGTGTGCATTTTTTATTGCTAACAGACTACTTAGCCCAACTACCGCAGAGCGCGCCGATAAAGAAATACTCGCGTTCTTTTTAACATGGCTAGCAGTTGCTCTTTTAGCACTTATAAAGCGCGACACACTGCAATGGCGAGTTATGGCAGCTATAAATGCTGTTGCATGTTTAAGCGTACCGGTTATTAATGCACTTACAACTAACGGTAATATAGTTAGCTATTTGATGCACAAACAGTGGGCTTTATTTACTTTTGATGCACTATTTTTGTTATTTAGTATATTATTTTTTATACAAACCGAAAAATTACGTACTGCTAAAAACAACTCAAAAATAATCAGCCCTAGTCAATCTAATAACCTTAAAAGGCAAAAACCATGATTGATTTACTTGGGTTTAGCCTATGCCTGCTCAGTTTTAACTGTTTTGCGCTGGCTAAGTATAATCATTTTAAAGATGTATTTAAAAAACGCCCTACAGAATCCCAACGTAAAAAGCTGCTATTAGCTGCTTGGATCAGTATTTT
This sequence comes from Pseudoalteromonas sp. C8, assembly GCF_011378685.1. Lineage (NCBI taxonomy): Bacteria > Pseudomonadati > Pseudomonadota > Gammaproteobacteria > Alteromonadales > Pseudoalteromonadaceae > Pseudoalteromonas > Pseudoalteromonas sp. C8. The sequence goes on along the minus strand of NZ_WTKT01000015.1, from coordinate 2,083 downwards.
ACTAAGCTTGGTGCTTTGTATAGTTACTCAAGGTGGTTATGGAACATTACTATTTTGCGGGTTTATGAGCCTAAGTGTCTTAATTATAATGGTTTTTTATAATTTTTTAGTAGGCTACGTAAAGTGGTTTAGTGTTTTAAATAGCGTGTTAGTTGTACTAAGTGGGTTGTTTTTAGCATTAAACTAGCCTTAGTTAGTAAAAACGTGATCCGTTACTTTCCCATAGATTAGGCAAAAAAAATGGCAAGCTATATAGCTTGCCAACAATAGGGGATATTCAGTGTTTCCAATACTTACTGTCTCACGGCAAGTACACACAATATAACCATAATATATTTAAGTTACTTTACAGTTAGGTGACTCTTTTATTACTACTGTAAAGGGGCTTTACATTGTTTATTGCTCAACCCAAATTATTTCATCGGTAGCAAAGCCCAGCTCTTTAGCTTTAGTTAAAAAGTGTTCTTTAAGCTCTTTGCTAACCGTTGGTGTACGCGATAAAAACCACAAGTAATCTTTGTTGTAACTGGTTATAAATGCATATTGATAATCGGGTTGGTCAAGTTCAAAAATCACGTAAGCGCCATAAAATGGACCAAAAAACGAGACTTTAAAATGCCCGGTGTCAGTGCCCTCAACAAACTTGGCTAAGCCTTCGGCGTCATCCCATTTTTTATCATCCGTTAAATACCCTTTGTTAAGGACCTTTACTGTGCCGTCGTCGTTAATTGAATAAGTCGCGGTAACTTGCTCCATACCTTCTTCGAATGAGTGATTGAGCCGTGCTATTTCAAACCATTTTCCTTTATATTTTTGTATATCAAAGTTTTTAACAGGTGTTATTCCCTCAGGAGGGCTGGTGCAAGCACTAAGAAAAAATAGCCCTGTAATAAGTAAACCGTATTTAATAGCCTTCATGTAAGCTCCTTTTTAAATTACATAAATAGTACGTATTATCTAAATATAGATGAGTATAAAGTTTGCTAGCCGATTAAAAAAAATTGCTATAGGATCATATTAATTCTAAAGCAATAAAAATGACCATAGCATGAAAATTTGGGTAGATGCAGACGCGTGTCCTGTTGTTATAAAAGAAATACTTTTTAGAGCTGCTGAGCGTATGAAAATCGAGACTATTTTAGTGGCTAATCACGCAATGCGTATCCCGCCGTCAAAATACATAAGCCGCGTACAAGTATCGTCAGGGTTTGATGTAGCCGACGACGAAATAGTAAAACGTATTGAAAAAGGCGATTTAGTTATTACGGGCGATATTCCGCTAGCAAGTGAAGTAATTGATAACGGCGGGCAAGCACTCAACCCGCGTGGCGAGCTTTATACCACCGAGAATATCCGCTCAATACTTAACGTGCGAGACTTTATGGATACCATGCGCTCAAGTGGCGTAGAAATGAGTGGTGGGCCGCCGCCACTTAGCCAAACCGATCGCCAAAACTTTGCAAATAACCTCGACCGTATTTTAGCGCAAAACAAGGCTAACTAACTTGAATACCCAATTAGTTGGCTTAGGTGATACGCAATTTAGCGTGGCGGTATACGTAGCAAAAGCGCCGCCAATGCCGTTTTTTGAAACACTCGAATGCCTTGAGCCGGTTATAAATGAGCAAATAAATACCATAAACCAGCACTGTGGTAATGGTTGGCGCAAAGTGTTTAACGTGTACGCAAAAGTGCTATTTGCCCTGCCAAGTGAGCATTATTCATTTGCTAAACAAGCCTCTACTTGGCAACAATATCGCGATGAGTATTTACTGCAAAAAAACAGTAAAACTGCCCTGCTATTTAGCGCGCCTAACACTACTATTACGTGTGCAAATAAAGCTACTAGCAATAAAAACCAGTTGCACATAATTGCCGGTCGTACGCACGCTAAAAACTTATTACAACAAGGTAAGTTACATGCACAATTTGATTGGCTCGACGACGAGTTTGCAATAGACACCAGTAACAACATTATTGTGTGCCCATATTTTGATTATAGACAGTTAAGTAATATAAAAATTGCGAGATTAAGCGAACTAGTCGCGCAGCTAAAAATGACTAAATAACCTGATGTAATGGT
>NZ_WTKT01000014.1:0-126307 GCF_011378685.1 Pseudoalteromonas sp. C8 | reverse complement strand
GAGTAATTCTACAGCCTCAACACCCCACTAAGGGGCGATAATACATGGGCTAAATTTAGGAACGAAGTGACGCAGCCCATGTGTTAGCGTCCCAGCGAGCGAAGCGAGAGCCTTGAGTGGTTTGTTATACATCCGAACTAAAGCCCACGTTGCCACCGCTTTGGGTAGATACCTTTGAATACGATATTAATAAGTTCTTCTCTGTCGATATATCCTTTTTTGCATTTAATGCCATAGTAAATGAAGGCAAATAAAGCACAAAACGTGTAAAGCGATAAACTTAGGATTAAGAAGCATAATGTGAACACTGCCAATACGGTATCTCCGTCGTAGCTACGGATTGGTATATCTGACTCGATACCAAAGCTTGAAGCAATAAAGAAAAATAACGGGTATGCAACTGCAAATCCAAATAAGCAACCAACACCGCCAACTTTCGCAGACTGCGAATAAAAGTAAGGCTTCAATCTTCTTTGACTGTTAATCGCTCGAATTAGCACAACACTTTTCCTAGGATGTATAACACTTTAGTATTTATGCGACACGCAGTTTGTGTTGCATAATCGCTTGTTGGACTGAGGCGCTACCTGCTCGGTGTGTCAGAGTTGGTGTTGTTTATGCTATGGGAATTTGCTTTTTAGAGGCTCTAGCTAAATCAGCTAATTTAATAAGCTTACCAATTATAATTTAAGCTTTCCCTGCATTGCTCAGCGTTTATTATCTATTCATTAAACCGAATGTTTAACCGTTAAGCAAGGATATTTTTCGCTCGCACAGTCGCTATTAGCCTGAGCAATTAAGCAGGTTAACTTATTGATTTGATGCAGCAAGCAAGGCTGCTAACTCGTTCGCGCTATTTTATTTGTCGCCTCATCTAAATTCATCACACCAATAAATCGTAAGGTACCCGTCTTGCATGACTGGCAAGACCAATGGGGTATTAATCGTTCTTGCTCTACCTTCGGCTTCACCGCTTTGCATGGGGTTGCTGATACTTGAGCCTTTATTAACCCTAACTTTCGCTTGCGACACGCATTAGCTAAAAAGCCATAGTGACGAATGCGCATAAACCCTTTGGGCAATACATGTTGTAAGTAGCGCCGTAAAAATTCATCACAACTCAGAGTCATGACTTTATCGCGGTTGTTATCTGCATAATCGCGGTATTTAAAGCTCACTGTTTCTTCAGTCGCTGACACTAATCGCGATTCTGACATCACGCCTTTTCGGGTATAACGAGCAAGGTAACTAACTAGCTTTTCACTGTACGTTAAACAGGCTTTGCTATACACGCACCATTTGGTTGGTGTGCTTACCTTCGCGAATGAACTATCGCATTCATTGAGCGCCGCCAGCATTTTACCTCTAAAGACTGTTGATAACGCTTTCACGGGGTATAAATAGCCTTTTTCTATTTCATGCCAGTGCGTTTTTTCAAGTGCACCTGCGGGTATCAAACAATGCAAGTGGATATGCTGACTTAAGTTTTGCCCCCACGTATGCAGTACGCTTGTCATGCCTAGCTGGCCATGCCTCTTTCGTTTCGCAAATTTACACAGCGTTTGCCATGCGGCTTTAAATAAACATTGATACAACGCGTTTGGGTTGTAGTGCGCAATGATATTTAACTCATGCGGGAGCGTAAAAACAAGGTGGAAATAGCGACACGATAATAAATCCTCTTGTTGTCTTTGCACCCATTTAGCCGTTGCCATACCTTGGCAACGTGGGCAATGCCGATCTCGACAGCTACATCCAATTTGTTGTACTTCACTACAGTTATCACATTGCCATGCTTGATAACCGAGCTGTCCCGTTCTGCATGATTGAAGGTGTTGGCAGACTCGTAACTGCTGATAACTCATTATGTGGTGCTGCCGATAATTCCCAAGGCCAGAATTTAAAATATCAGCGAGATGCAAGCCGCTCATTGGTTTCCCCAACTTGCGAGTAAATCAATACCACCATGCCCTAATTCAGGTAACCAGTGTAAGTAACTTTGCGTGGTTCTAATGTCACTGTGACCAAGCTGATGTTGAAGTTGATGAAGCGGCATCCCTAACTCAAGTTGATGTGTTGCATAAGCATGGCGTAATACATGTGGATTACAGTGCTTTAAACCACACATTTGTGCATGTTTTTTCAATGCCTTTCTGAAGCTTGATGGTGACATGGGTTTATCCATTAACCATCGTGAATAAAACATCCAGCCTGTTGGGTGATACATTTTCCAATAGCAACGTAATTGATTTAGCACGCTATCTGATACAACAACATAGCGTGACTTATCTCCTTTACCATGTTCAATTAAAATGGTTTTACGCTGTCCATCGATGTCTTGCACTTTGATGCGCAGCAGTTCGCCAATACGCAAACCACATCCATAACACACCACTATCAATGTTTTTAAGCGCATATCCGTGCAACTTTCTATAAGTCGTCGAATATCATCACGCGATAAATAAGTTGGTGCCCGAGGTTTTGCTTTAGGCAAGGCTATGTCTAAGTTCAGGGGGCGATGTAAAATATTCTTAAACAGAAACCAAATGCTGTTTATTTGTATTTTTTGACTCGCTCTGGAGAGCTTTCGAATAGCGGGATCTTTAAAAAAGATATTCAGCTCATCATCAGTAATTAAATCGAGTGGTTTATTAAAATAATGGCTGAGTTTAAGCAAATGCTCGCAGTAGCTTTTACAGGTACTTTGTGAATAACCACGGTAGGCTATTTCAATTTTGACTTGTTCAATGAGTGTATTCATGACTTACCTCCAAATATGGGATAACCCCAAGGTAAGTGTGGCTCAAATGGTCAGAATAGGATCTCCGCGTAGCGGCTTAGTTCAACAATTTAATAGTGCGCTCATCGCGCATATTTCTGCCAACGATACGCTCATGTTTTTTATAAATCTTTTTTACCAAATAACTTAATACATTGCTATATATAATTTTTTATTAGTACTCAAACTCTCAATAAAAGACAAAATGCGCTCGCCGCTCATTTTCTTGAATATGTGTGCATCACAACTATACTGTATATAAAAACAGCACTATTATTGGTAATAGTATGAAAACACGTTCCCCATTTTTAAATTACATAGCTGAATATATGCTAGTTCGTCAATATTCATTACGCACCGTCGATACCTACCTAAGATGGATTGCATCTTATATCCATTTTCATAATAAACGCCATCCCGCCTCAATGGGGGACAATGAAGTCGAACGCTACTTAGAACATTTAGTGTTAAAGCAAAACGTTGCACCACGTACGCAAGCTACCGCACTCAATTCATTGTCATTTTTATACAAGCACATAATAAAAAAAGAACTCTCATTAAATTTAAATTTTGCCCGTAGTAAAAAACAAGCAAAGCTCCCTGTAGTGATGACCCCAGAGGAAGTTAAAATGTTGATGGCTCATTTAAATAAGCGCTATTATTTAATTGCAGCCCTTATGTATGGAAGTGGCTTAAGAGTAATGGAAGCGGTGCAATTAAGGGTGAAAGATATTGATTTTGATTATAAATGCATTCAAGTATGGAATGGAAAAGGTAATAAACACCGCATTGTTACGCTGGCCACAGAGCTAATTCCTATGCTGAGAAATCAAATTTTGAACGTTGATGACTATTTAAAACTGGATTTAAATAATACGGAATATTCTGGCGTATGGATGCCATATGCTTTAACAAAAAAATATCCAAGTGCCGCAAAATCGCTTGCGTGGCAGTATTTATTTCCTTCTCATATATTAAGTTCAGATCCTCAAAGTGGTGAAATAAGACGACATCATTTTCATCACTCTTGTATTAGAAAAGAGGTTAAAAAAGCCGTCCAAAAATCAGGGTTAACAAAAATAATAACACCTCATACATTAAGACACTCTTTTGCTACTCATCTACTGCAAAATGGCGCCGATATAAGAACTGTTCAAGCTCAGCTTGGCCATTCTGATGTTAAAACCACACAAATATATACTCATGTATTACAGCAAGGCGCTAACGGGGTTGTTAGCCCTTTTTCAAGATTATAAACTTTTCTTTTCAACACCCTAAAAATACATACTTGTTTACAAATCAATACTGCCATCTGTTACTACTTTAAAACACATAAAAAAGCCCCGCTTGTTTTTACACAAGCGGGGCTCCACACTAATTTTTTAATCAAAAATAAAAGCGCCGATACTGCGGGCGCTTTGCATCATTGAATTTAATTACTTTAACTTACTGATTAACTACGCTTTTAAGCGGGTTAATCGGCTGTGCGTTATCGTCTAGTAGGTTCATATCAAAATCGAACTCATCTACACGAATCGCTTTTTCACGTTTGATGTTGTAATCAATTAACTGAACGTGTTCAGCTTGTGTGATTACGTTTGCCGCTAGTGCGTTATCAAGCGTAATGTTAAAGCGTATACCTGGTTTAATTACTTTAGCACGTAATGCTTTTTTAACTTTAGCCAGCTCGCCAAGTGATGCCATTTTAGCTTTGTAAGCTTGCTCATTAATATGATGGCCATCGCCCTCAACTGGTTTAACTAAATGCGTGATTTGCGCTTTAAATGCGGTATCTAGCTGAGCTTGCTTAGCTAATTCGCGGATTAAATCATCGCTAATTTTTGGCATTTTAGTTGAGTAGTTCATTGTAATGAAACGAATAAACTTACGTGTACCACTTGCAGGGAAGTTATCTAAAAACTTATGCAATGCTTCTTCAGCGCTTTGTAGTGCAAAACGAGTCGCGTAATGGAAATACGGCGCTGCTTGTTCACGGTCACTACTTGATACTTTTTGCTCGTAGTATTTAATTGATGCCATAGCTGCATATAAGAAGCTCATTACATCACCTAAACGTGCCGATAGCATTTCTGCTTGCTTTAATTTACCGCCAAGTACCAGTAACGAAAAGTCTGCGTACACTGCAAGTTTTGCAGATAATTTATGTACTGCTTTTTCATAGTCGCGTACTTCTGGTAATTCAGAATTAGCACTTGCTGTAAATGGTAAAACACCAAGGCGGAAAGCACGTAAGCTGTTTGCTGTGCTGTAACCAATTGTTTTACGTAAAATACCGTTAAATTCTTTATCTGCGCCTTTGTCTTCGCTGTGAATTGACTCAACCATAGATTGTAAATATGGGTGACAACGCATAACACCTTGACCAAAGATCATTAGGTTACGTGTAAGAATGTTCGCGCCTTCTACCGTAATGGCAATCGGCTGAGCAACATAACCACTTGCTAATGTATTTTGTGGACCGTTTTGAATCGCTTTACCTGCTTGAATATCCATTGCTGAATCAAGCACGTCGCGACCAAGCTCTGTCATGTGGTATTTAGCGATTGCAGTTACTACTGATGGTTTTAAGCCCATGCCTAAGCCTTCAGTTGTAAGTACGCGCATTGCTTCTTGTAGGTATGTTTTACCTGCAATGTCAGCTAGTTTTTCTTGAATACCTTCAAACTGGCCAATGGCTAAACCAAACTGTTCACGCACTGCTGCGTATTCAGATGCTGATTTAAATGCAACTTGTGCTGTACTAACACCTAGCGCAGGTAATGAAATACCACGGCCAGCACCTAAACAGCTAACCAGCATTTGCCAACCACGGCCGATATTTTTCTGTCCACCAATAACAAAGTCCATTGGTACAAATACTTTGTTACCACGTGTAGTACCATTGTAAAAACGAATACCCATTGGGTCGTGACGATTACCAAGCTCTACACCTGGGTGCTCTTTAGGAATAAGTGCACAAGTAATACCTAAGCTTTCTTTACCACCTAATAAACCATCAGGGTCCATTACTTTAAAAGCTAAACCAAGTACGGTAGCAATAGGTGCAAGCGTTATGTAGCGCTTGTCCCATGTGATTTCAAGGCCAAGTACTTCTTCGCCTTTATACATGCCTTTAGTAACTGTACCAATGTCTGGAATGCCACCTGCATCAGAACCCGCTTCTGGGCTTGTTAATGCAAAACATGGAATGTCTGTACCATTTGCTAGGCGTGGTAAGTAATGTGCTTGTTGTTCTTGCGTACCAAAGTGAAGTAATAACTCACCCGGACCTAACGAGTTAGGAACCATTACGGTTACCGCTACTGCTGAGCTTTTAGTCGCAATTGTGCCAACAATAGTAGAGTTTGCATAAGGGCTAAACTCTAAACCACCAAACGACTTAGGAATGATAAGCGAGAAAAAACGCTCTTTTTTCAAAAATTCTAAGATGTCATTTGGTAAATGAATGCCGTTTTGAATCACTGAATCGTCAATCATGCCCAGTAGTTCTTTTACTGGACCGTCTAAGAATGCTTGCTCGTCTGCGCTTAATGTAGCAGCAGGTACGTCGCGAAGTGCACTGAAATCAGGTTTACCTTGGTAGATAGAACCTTCAAGCCATACATCACCCGCGTCTAGCGCTTCTTGTTCTGTGATAGAAATACTTGGTAATACTTTTTTTAGTTTTGTACGTAAACTCATGATTGAACTCATCCGACCAGCTAAATAATACCTACATTACGTCATAAAAAATCGTTTAGATCAATTACTCTATTCAATTAATTAACAGTTTTATCAATTTATTTTCTTTACCCGAACGTAAACTGTTGAAACACAAAGGCTTACAGTTGTACGCTGAAAAAAAGTATTTTGACTAAAATGATGAATAAAACAGCAAAAGCGCTAGCGCTGTATCTATTTTTTGATGGGCATAAAAAAACGCAGCACAAATAGGCTACGTTTTTATTCAATTTGTAGAGGCTACATTATCAATTAATCTAGCTAAAACTACTTAAATTTAAATCAAATTGTATAAGCGCTTCACTTAGCAACTTTAACAACTTGCTTGCCGGTAAAACCACCAGCAAGTTGTTTATTAAGCGCTTGCGATACTGACTCAGCACTAAAATCTACGGGCGTTATTTCTGGGTGTTTAATGTCGCCACTAACAGCTCCTTCAAGTAACAAGTTGCCCATAAAACTCAAACGTTGTTGTGCACATAAACTATTAGCAAGCCATGCACCACCAATCGATACAACGCTAATATTGGGCGCTCGGTGATACATTAAGTCTTGATCAAAACAAGGTAGCGGATTTAAGCAGGCAATACGTCCGCAAAAACGCATTAACTCAATATTACGCTGAGTACACTCACCACCAATCGTATCAATAACCGCATCAAAGCCTTGTGGGCCAAGTTCTCTGCGGATTTTTTCGCATAGTTTTTTATCGCTATAGTCAAAAACCACATCAGCGCCTAGCTGCTTAACCAATTTATGGTTACGCTTTGATGCCGTGGTAAATACATCTGCACCACGCTGTTTTGCATATTGAATAGCAAACTGCCCTACCGCTCCGGCTCCGCCTTCAATAAAAATAGTATCGCCTTCACTAATGCCTATTTTATCTAAGCTAATAAGTGCTGCCATACCGGCGCATGGAAGTGTTGCTGCAATGGCCGGATTTAAACCGCTTGGCACAACCGACACTGCAAAGTTAGGTACTTTGGTGTATTCGCTCAAAGCACCTTGCTCACCAATGTTGGCATGCCACATAACCCGCTCGCCAACATTTGGAAACACACCTTTATTAGCTTTAACCACAACACCTACGGCATCTAAGCCTAAAATGTGTGGATACTGCCATTTACAAAAGCCTGTTTTAGCAAATTGACCATCAACTGGATTTAAACCAACGTACTCTACTTTTACAAGCAGCTCGTTATCTGCACAAATAGGAACAGGCAGCTCAGCATCCGCTAAGTCAATTGCTTCATTTGGTTCTGGCAGTACAATAGCGCGCATCATTTGCGGGATAATGTATTCATGTAAATTTTCAGTATTTGGCATCAATATAACTCTACTTATTAGTGTCGTTTAACGCATAACTCCATTGGCCATTAAATGACTGGTAAGCATTTACTTTGGCAAGCAGTGAAGTGATTGTTGTTTCAACAGCATTTTCTTGTGCTATTAAAACATCCTGGCGCGCATCTAACAACTCAAGATAAGGAATTTGACCTTCTTCGTACATTGCTTGTGCTTGTAAAAATGCTTTATTAGCAAAGTCATAGCGTTCGTCAGCAAAGCGTTTTTGCTGTGCTTGATTGACCAATAATTGCAATGAAAGTTCACTTTCACTTAGTGCAGTTAATACTACTTGTTGATAATCGCTGTAAGCGGCTTCACTTAAAAACTGCTGCGCGTCGCGCTGTGCTAATAATGCTGGGTAGCTTAATAACGACCATTGCAACTGCGGCGCTACTTGCCACTGTTGGTCGGTATTTTTTAAGCCTGTGCTATCTATACTCACAACCCCTGCAAATGCAGATAAGCTAATATCTGGTAATAACGCTTTGCTAGCTGCAACACTTAAACTATTTGCTTGGCTAAAATCAAACAATGCACGGCTAATATCTGGACGTAAGGCAATGGCATTATTAGCGTTTTTTAGTGCTACGCTAAAGTCACGTTCAAGCACACCTTGCTCGTTTTCAATAGCAATATTTTGCGCTAACTTACCGCTTAGTACTGCAAGGGCAGATAAATCGCTGTATTTTGCATACTCAATGGCAGGCATTAGTGCTTGTTGCTGCCTAAGCTGCGCCATAGTACGGTTTAAATCAAGCTCGTTTGCGACGCCTTCGTCAACACGGGCTTGAAGAACGTCAATACTTTGCTCAAGCGCTTCAATTTGAAGCGTAACAATGTGTTGTTTTTCAACATTGCCTTGATAACTTACAAAGCCTTTAACGACTGACGAAACAACTTCAATTTGCAGTAAACGTACTTGCTCTGCTTGGCTCATGGCTGATGCATTTGCAGCATCAACCAACGCCGTTATACGACCAAATAAATCTAGCTGCCAATCAAGTGCAACGTTTGCACTTGATTGACGGTCATAAACGCTTGGTGCATCGCTTCGAGCTGCGCCAACATTTACGCCACCTTGCGGAAGGTACTGGGCTTTTTGCTCTCCTAGTCGCGCTAATGCACTTTTAAGTGTTAGCTGGCTTGTTTGCAAATTATAGTTATTTGCAAGCGCACCGGTAACAAGCTCATTTAGTTGATCAGAATTAAGCTTTTTCCACCAGTTTGTTTCATCAGCAACGCTAACGTTACTAGCAATATTAGCTTTGGCAACAAATTCGTTAACGGCTTTTTGCTCGCTCATGGTGTCTATTTTACTCGCACACCCGGCTAAAAACGCAGCGACTAATACTGCACTGGCGGTCAGACTTGTTTTAAGTCTTTTTTGCATTAATTTAGTCATGAGTATTCTCCTGCGCTTTCTCTTTTTTGTTAGTCACTAACATATAAAATACCGGCGTAAACAATAGGCCAAACACGGTTACACCTATCATCCCTGAGAATACTGCGTTACCCATTGCGTGTCGCATTTCGGCGCCTGCACCGGTGGCAAGTACTAACGGTACAACACCTGCTGTAAATGCAATTGAGGTCATTAATATTGGGCGCAAGCGCATACGACATGCCTCAAGTATTGCCTCTAAGTGCGATAAGCCTGAGTCGTGTCTATCTTTTGCAAACTCAACCATCAATATTGCATTTTTAGAAGCCAACGCGACCAGTACTATTAACGCTATTTGGGTGAATATGTTGTTGTCTGAGCCAACAAACCACACACCTAACAAGGCTGAGAAAATAGTCATTGGTACTATTAATATAATTGCCAGTGGTAAACGTAAGCTCTCGTACTGCGCTGCAAGTACCATAAATACAAGTAATACAACTAACGGGAATACATAAACCATGGTGTTACCGGCAAGTACTTGTTGGTACGTTACTTCAGTCCACTCATATTCAATACCTGTTGGTAGTGTGTCTGCGAGTACTTTTTCAATAGCAATTTGTGCTTGATCAGAACTATAACCTGGCGCTGGGCTGCCATTTAGTTCTGCACTTGGGTAACCGTTGTAATGCATAACACGGTCAGGACCAATTGTTGGTGTTACTGTTAGTACAGATCCCAGTGGCACCATATTACCTGAGCGGTTACGTACTTTTAAATTAAGTATTTGATCAGAGTCTAAGCGATAGTCAGCATCAGCCTGTGCATTTACTTGGTACGTACGGCCAAACATATTAAAGTCATTTACGTACACAGAGCCTAAGTAAATTTGCAGTGCGTTAAATACTTCATCAAGTGGAATACCTTGAATAAGCGCTTGCTCACGGTCAATATCAATATCCATTTGTGGAACTTGGATACGGAAACTTGAGTACAGGCCCATTAATGCAGGGTCTTGTTGCGCCTTACCGATTACGGCTTGCAGACTATTAAATAGTGCTTCAAATCCTTTATTAGCTCGGTCTTCAATTTGCAGTTTAAAACCGCCGGTAGTGCCTAAACCTTGAATTGGCGGCGGCGGGAATACCGCTACAAACGCCTCATCAATGACGGCAAAACGTTTATTCAACTGCGCCGCTATCGCCATCGCTGATTGGCTTGGGTCGGTACGTTTATCAAAGCTCTCAAGTGGTGTAAATACAATGCCGCTGTTAGGGCTATTCGTAAAACCGTTCACTGATAAGCCAGGAAAAGCAACAGTATGTGCAACGCCTGGTACTTCTAATGCAATTTGCTGCATTTGAGCAAGTACATCTTCAGTACGATCAAGGCTTGATGCGTCAGGTAACTGCGCAATAGCCACTAAATACTGTTTATCTTGCTGTGGAATAAAGCCACCTGGTACGGTATCAAATAACTTAATTGTGCCACCAACAAGTGCAATGTAAGCCACCATTACAACAACGGTCATACGAATTAGTTTTTGTACCAGTTTTTCGTAACCTTTAGCACCACGATTAAATACGCGGTTAAATGGTTTAAATAACCAACGACCAAACAATTTATTAAGTAAACGCGTGAACGCATCTGGTTTTGCATCATGCGATTTTAATAACAATGCAGCAAGTGCAGGCGATAACGTTAATGAGTTAAATGCTGAGATAATAGTCGAAATTGTAATTGTAAGTGCAAATTGCTTATAAAATTGACCTGATAAACCGGTAATAAACGCAGTAGGAATAAATACAGCACTTAGTACTAGCGCAATGGCAATAATAGGGCCTGTTACTTCGCTCATTGCAACGCGGGTTGCTTCAAGCGGCGATAAGCCTTTTTCAATATTACGCTCTACGTTTTCAACAACTACAATCGCATCATCTACAACAATACCTATGGCTAATACTAAACCAAACAACGACAGGGTATTAATTGAGACACCTAACCACTGCATTACGGCAAACGTACCAATAAGTGAAATAGGCACGGCAATTAATGGAATAATTGATGCACGCCACGTTTGTAAAAATACAATAACAACAATAACTACCAGCACAATTGCTTCAAGCAAAGTGGCAATTACCGCGTCAATTGAGCCGCGAACAAATACCGTAGGATCGTACACAATGTCGTATTCAACACCGGTAGGAAAATCTTTAGATAAGCGCGCCATTGTTTCACGTACTTGATCGGAAAGCTCAATAGCGTTTGAACCTGGGCGTTGGAATATTGGCATTGCAAGTGCTGGTTGGTTATCAAGCTCTGCACGCAGTGCGTAAGTGTCTTGACCTAAATCAACACGGGCTATATCAGATAAACGCGTTAACTGACCTTCGTCGCCTACTTTAATAATAACTTGTTCAAATTCTTCAATACTGTTTAAACGACCTTTAACGTTTAACAATATTTGAAATTGACTGTCGTTTGAAATAGGTTGCGCGCCTAAGCTACCTGCTGCAACTTGCTGGTTTTGCGAGCGAAGTGCTGTTACTACATCTGTTGCTGTTAATTCGCGTGCAGCAAGTGCATCTGGGTTTAGCCATACTCGCATTGAGTATTTGCCAGCACCAAACATGCGGATATCACCTACGCCTGGCAAGCGCGCAATTTCATCTTTAATATTTAAATCAGCATAGTTAGATAAGTAAGCTGTGTCGTGCGTTTTTTCAGGTGAGTATAAATGCACTACCATGGTTAAATCTGGTGATGACTTTTCAGCCACAACACCTAAACGTTGTACTTCTTCTGGCAAACGCGGAAGTGCACTGTTTACACGGTTTTGTACTTGTACTTGAGCACGATCTAAATCGGTACCTAACGCAAAGGTTACCGTTAGTGTCATGCGGCCATCACTGGTACCTTGCGAAAACATATATAGCATGTTTTCAGTACCGTTAATTTCTTGCTCCAGCGGTGTTGCTACTGTTTGCGCAATAACGGTAGGGTTAGCACCTGGGTAGTTGGCGGTAACAACAACAGTTGGAGGAACTACTTCTGGGTATTCACTTACTGGTAATTGGAATAGTGATATACCACCAGCAATTAAAATAACCAATGACAGCATGGCCGCAAATATTGGACGCTGTATAAAGAAATGCGAAAATTTCATCAATAAACCTTATTGCTTAGCCACAAGTTGTGCGTTGTCATTTAACAATGTAAATGCCACACCACTTGTATCAATTGTTACTGTTTGCGGGGAGATTGGCATACCAGGGCCTACGCGAGCTGGGCCATTTACAGCAATAACATCACCTTCGTTAAGGCCCGATGTAACCGCACGTAATGCACCGTAACGCTCACCAGTAGTGATAAGTTTGTATTCAAGTACGTTGTTTTCGCCAACCGTTAATACAAAACGATTTTTTAAGTCGGTACCAATTGCACGTTCTGGGATAATAATCGCGTCGCTAATAGAGTTGGCTGCAAGCTTAATACGTGCAAACGAGCCTGCGCGTAATTGGTTGCTGTCTTCATTAAATACCGCACGTACGCGTAATGTACCTGTTGATGAATTAATTTGGTTATCAATAAAGTTAATGTAACCTTTGTATGCAAAATCGCTTTGACCCACTTTTTGCATTACAACAGTTTGGTGGCTCGCAGCAGTAACATCATTAAAAGAGCTATTCCATGTGCGTTCATCAACATCAAAATAAGCGTACATAGCTTGGTTTGAAACAATTGACGTTAATACGCTTTGACCCGCAAGTATGTTATTACCTTTGGTAATATTTGCGCGAGAAATAATGCCATCAATTGGTGATACTACTGACGTAAACTCTAAATCAAGCTCTGCTGAAGTAAGTTGTGCTTGCAGTGCAGAAAGCTGTGCTTCGCGTTGGCGTAGTGTTGAAGTACGCGCTTGTGCTTGCTCAGTTGAGATTGCCTTGCGGTCTAATAAGCGTACCGCACGTTTGTCTTCACTTTTAGCTTGCTCTAAGGCAGCTTCTGCACTGTTGATTTGCGCTTTTAAGCTAGCAACCACAGCAGCAAATGGACGAGCATCTAATTGAAATAAAACATCCCCTTCTTTAACCACATCGCCTTCTTTAAATTCAATGCTATCGATGATTCCCGATACACGCGGCATTAAAGCAACTTCTTGTGGAGACTCTAAACGAGTTGTATATGTGTGCCAGCTTTGTACCGGCTTAACAAGCACCTGTGCTACATCAATTGGTTGAAGTTGCTGTGCAGGTGCTGATTGAGCTGTGCTCTCATCAGCACAACCCGCAAGTGTTAAAGATGCCGCAGTAAGTGCAGCAGCAATTAGATGTTTGTTCATGAAGACGCTCCATTGTTGATTAGCCTCGCATAATACGGATTAAACCCGTGTGTAAAAACCATAGATTTTTAAATTCATTAATGCCAAAATGGCATCAATAGATTAGTTAAGGTGTAATAATGGATACAACAAGTCGACTTTTAATGTTACTTGAAGTGGTTGAGCAAGGCTCTTTTGCTAAAGCTGCAGAAATACGCAACATAGATCGCTCTGTTATATCTAAACAAATTAGCCGTTTAGAGGATGAGTTAGGCGTTAGGTTACTTAACCGAACCACGCGTTCATTTTCGCTCACAGCGGCGGGTGCCGAAATGATCAAAAAAGCCGCTGAGCTTAGAGAGCTGCTCGGCGAAACCGTACGCATGGCTGAAAACTACCATTTAGAACCGCGTGGCGTATTAAAAATCACTTCATCAACACTTATTGGTCGTCGTTATTTACAACCTGTACTTAATGATTTTCAAAAACGCTTTCCTCAAGTAGAAGTTGAACTGCGTTTAGACGATAGATTAGTAGATATAGTCTCTGAAGGATTTGATTTGGCTTTTCGTGTAGGTGAGCCTAAAGATTCATCACTTATTGCACGTAAAATAGCGCGTAACCGATTATTAATTTTAGCTGCGCCACAGTTTATTGAAACTTATGGTATGCCAAAAACAATGGAAGAGTTAGCGCAATTACCAGCAGCAAGCTATGCCAGTAATTCTATTCGAGTAGAAGCTATAGATTACTACGATAGTAAAGGTGAACGCTGCGAGCAAAAAATAAAAAGTGTGTTTCGTGCAAACGATGCAGAGTCATTGTTAATGAAAACATTATCGGGAACAACTTACTTTGTTGCCCCTGCATTTATTATTGGTGATGAAATAATACAAGGTAAGCTAGTGCCTTTATTGACCGATGTAAAACTGATGGAGTTTAGTGCGATGTATGCCGTATATCCGCATCGAGATTTACCAGTAAGGACCCGGTTGTTTTTTGATGCTGTGCGCGAGCATTTAGGAAAAGACAAACCGATTTGGGAAAATGGGATCCCCAATTTTGAGCAAATGTACTAAGTGACCCTACTTAAGCAACTACCGCCTCACGGTCGTGTTCTTGTTTAAACTTACAATACACTTTATTGCGGCCAAACTGTTTTGCTTTGTATAACTGCTTATCCGCTTGGTTTACAAAGCTTTTCAATGAATTAGTACTTTTAAATTTTGCGACACCAATACTAGTTGTAACATTGATTGCAAGGCCGTCAATGTCAAATGTGGTATTTTCAAAACGTGCTCTTATTTGTTCAGCGGTACTAAGTGCAGCCTCATCATTTTCAAAAGAGCTAAATAAAGCAAACTCTTCTCCGCCTACTCTAAATACATACCCTCTACCAAGCACAACTCTTAGTAAAGTGGCCACTTCGATAAGTACTTGGTCACCGACACCATGGCCATGCTCATCATTTATCTGCTTAAAAAAGTCTAAATCGAGTAAAAACAAATATAACTGTGACTTATCTTGTAGTTCTACTTCAAAGTAGTGGTTCATTGAAAGGCGATTACCTGCACCCGTTAATGGGTCAAGTAACGCTAAATTTTTAAGTCGCCTTGAAAAGTGTGAACGACTTCCTTCAAAAACATGAGAAATCGCCCAAATACTAAAATAAGCACAGAGTAGATTAAGGGATAAGTTAAAAGTTTCAAAGGGGGCAAGTGTAGACTTACTCCCTAAAATAAACACTTGGATAACTAATAAATTTGCAGAGAAAATTACACCATATTGTTTACCTAATAACAGGTAGTACAAAATAGGTAATGCAAATGACCATACAAACACACCATTACGAGGCGATGCTAAGGATGTACCTAAAATAACAATTAACGTTATAAGTACACACATTATTAAGGATTGCCAAAACTGTAGTGGACGGCGTATAAGTGAAATATAAGTAAATATACAATAAATAGAAAAACAGATTTCGATGTAGCCAAGCAATGGAAAGTTATTTACGGTTAAATTAAATCCCGCAAATCCTACCGATAAAAAACCAAAACAAAGACACATCCCTCTCAGAACGTCCTTTCTTAATGATTTAGTGCTATTAAGAGCCGCGATATCCATTCTAATCACTTAATAAAAATAAAAAGTAAGTTTAACGTGAAAATACAATTTAACAAGCCTTGTTGATATAAAACCATGTAGATACAACCAGTTATTTACATTTTAGGGATAATGTAGTGTGTTTTAGAAACACGTTTGATGCTTTAATATCACTAAGTGGCTTTAACAACTAGCCACCTAACATGGATAAATTAGTAGTAATACCTGTATTACCTTGGTGTAAAAGGTGAGTTGGCTTTTTGGTTTTAATATAACGAGATAACAATGCCATTAATTCGCTGTTTGAACTGTCGTTCATATATTCTCTTAGCGAAATACCCTCTTCAGAAAACAAACACAAGTGCAGATTCCCTTTTGCTGTAACCCTTAGTCGGTTACAGGTACTACAAAAGTCGTTGCTGTAAGGCATGATCAAACCAATTCTGCCTTGATAATCAGGATGAGCAAACTCTTGAGCAGGACCTGCTGATGCACTACGCGCAACTTGCTGCCAACCCGTTTGTAATAACTGAGTTTTTAAAACTTGCCCAGAAACATGGTTAGCATCAAAAAAGGCTTTGTTGTCGTTTGTTTGCATCAATTCTATAAAGCGGATGGTAACGGGACGGTGTTTAACCCAATTTAAAAATGTATCAAACTCTTTTGCGTTGTATTGCTTCATCAGCACGCTGTTTATTTTTACCGAATCAATACCCGTTTCAAGCGCAGTATCAATACCTTTCATTACTGAGGTAAATTTGTCATGCCCAGTAATGGTGTTAAACATGCGTGAATCTAAGCTATCAATGCTTACATTAATGGCGTTTAAGCCTGCATCTACCCAGTCATGAATATTCTTATGAAGAGAAAAACCATTGGTAGTCATTGCAATTTTTTTTATGCCCGCGACATCTTTTGCCGCGCGAACAACATCTATAAAATCTTTTCTAAGCGTTGGCTCTCCGCCAGTGATCCTTACTTTTTCGATACCATGGTGTGCAAACGCTTTAAGCGTGTTGCTAATTTCATCAATTGTGAGAAAACCACGGTCTGGCCCGCCCTGATAACCATCTGGTAAACAATAAACACACTTAAAATTACATACATCAGTAATAGACAAACGTAAGTAACTAAACTCTCGCCCTGTTGGGTCGATTAGCATAAATAAACCTTAACTAATATCAACAAGTAATAACAACCTAATACCAATTTGCAATAATACTTAATCATTTAATTAAGCAAATTGGTATAAACAACGCTACTTATTGATACATAAATAATAATTACATAAATATATTTAATAACTTAAAGGAGCAGCATAAAGCATACCCCTTTAGTTATTTTTGTTTTACGCTTCTAAGCCTTTTTTAAGTTCGCTTGGCTTCATTGGTAGGTCACGTAAACGCACGCCTACTGCATTAAACACAGCATTACCAATAGCAGGAGCAACCCCTATAACGCCAGGTTCGCCTAAACCAACTGGAAACTCATCGCTTTGTAAAAATTCAATGTCAATATCTGGCACATCTTGCATTCTTAGCGGTAAATAAGTATTAAAGTTAGTCGCTGATACCTGTCCATCTTTATACGTATTTGATTCATGCAATGCAAGGCTGCTGCCCCATAGTAACGACCCTTCAATTTGCGCCAGTGCGCCATCTGGGTGAACTATTAAGCCAGCATCTACAACAACATAAAGCTTTTTAAGCGTTATTTTACCACTATCACGGTTAACGTGAACATGCGCTGCGGTTGCAAGCCATGCTGGCATGGTACGCTCTTGCCCTGAACTTACAGAAAAACCAATGCCTTCGTCTTTCGCCAATTTTACAGAAGCTACTTTGTCAGACACCGTTTTAAGCACATTACGTAAGCGCAGTGCTCCGCCAACGCTCTCAGGTGCTTTACCCGCTTGCTTGCCTTTACCGTCTAACATTTCAATTCTAAATTGAACAGGATCTTTGCCTTGCTTATGGGCAATTTCATCAATAAACGACTCAAGACTCCATGCAATCCAACCTGGCCCTACTGAACGTAACCAACCTGGAGTGAAGGTGCTTTGTGCAACTTCGTTATTAATAGCGCGTGCACGGTGACTGCTCATGCTATACCAATGATCAGCGCCCGATGCCGAAAATGCATCAAATTTACCTTTACCATCAACACCCGGTGATAAAAACCCTGGTGCCATTGCTTTAGTAGGCCAACCTGCAGCAAATGCATGCTCTAAACCAGTAAAAGTACCATTTTTATCAAACGACGCTGTCATTTTTGCAGCAGATGCAGAACGAGACTGATCGAATAAACTATCGTCTGCTCGTGTAAATACCAGCTTTACTGGTTTACCTACTGCTTTTGCGGTTAGAGCTGCAGGTACAGTCCAGTCACCAAATAATCGACGACCAAAACCACCACCTAAATAATAAGGACGAATAATTACTTTGTTTTGTTCTATTTCGAGTGCTTTAGCAAGCGCTGGTAACGTAAGTGACTGCCACTGGTTACCTGTATGAATAATCCAATTTCCATCTTTAAATTCTGCAACCGCATTTAATGGCTCTAGCTGATAATGGCTCGCTGTCGCTGTGGTATACATTGATTCTAACGACTCACTAGCGTCTGCTTGGGTTTTCTTTATATCGCCTTGATCAACAAACAAAGTGCCCGAGTCGCGTTGCTCGCATAATCGCTTACCTTCTTTTTGAATATCAGCTTCAGATATATTTGCTGACTCACCCTTTTTGTAACTCACCTTTAAAGCATCTACTGCTTTAATGGCACTTGGGTAACTATCAGCTAATACAACAACCCAGCCTTGCACTGTGTTACTAGGGTCATTTAAAATTTCATAGCCTTTGTAACCTTTAATAGCTTTTGCTGCACTATCGTCAACGTTTGTTACTGTACTGCCATAGCGTGTTGGTGGAATAACTGGTCGCGCGTACAGCATGCCTTCAACTTCTACATCTATCCCGTATACTGCGGTGCCATTTGTTTTGGCTGGTATATCAAGCGCTTTAAAGTCTTGTTTAAGCCCAGTTAAATGACGTTTATTAGCAGGTTTTAGTGGAAGGTTTGCAACTTCATCACTGGTAAATGTACGATTAAACTCGCCTTTTTTAACTATATCTGCGTAACTAACCGATTTTTCGCCTGCAATAATATAGCCCTTTTCAGCACGACATTTATCTGCAGGTACGCCGAGCATTTTAGCTCCAGCTTCTATTAATGCAATTCGACCCGCAGCGCCGGCTTGAGATAATGGCTTAAAGCTTTGAAATACAGACCACGAACCACCCGTTACCATAAAGCCCCATTTTTCATGGGTATCTACGTAGGTAATTGATACTTTATCCCAATCACATTCAAGCTCATCAGCCACAATGCGCGCAAGAGCAGTACCAATATGTTGACCCATTTCAGCTTTTGCAATACTTACTTCTACGGCGCCGTCGGTGCTCATAGTCCACCAAATAGTGGGTGAAAAAGCTTGTTGCGCAATTGATTCTTTTGCACTGACCGAACCCGAAAATAACGCAGGGGCAAACGCCATGACTAAGCCTGCGCTAGCAGTGCCAATCATAAACGAGCGACGATTTAAATTAACGGTTTCGCTATTTTTTTGAAATAATTTTTTCATTATCGGCTCCAGTTAAGCGTCTTGTGCATTTGGATCAAATATATTTACTACACTTTGTGACTCATCTGCAGCGCGTTGAATAGCCGTTTTAATACGTTTATAAGCCATACAGCGACAATAGTTACCATTCATATGGCTTACTATTTCTTCATCTGAAGGACTTGGGTTAGCTGCTAGTAATGTAGCAGCTTGCATTATTTGCCCCGATTGACAGTAACCGCACTGTGGTACTTGCTCTTCAACCCATGCTTTTTGAAGTGGGTGTTCGTTATTAAGCCCTTCAATTGTGGTAATGTTTTTTCCTGCAATTGCGCCAATTGGTAAAACACATGAGCGAGTTGCTTGCCCATCTAAATGCACCGTACACGCACCACACATTGCAATACCGCAACCAAACTTCGTACCTTTTAATCCAATTTCATCACGAATAACCCATAACAATGGTGTATCTTCACTTGCGTGTGATTCAACCACCTTGCCATTAATTGTAAACGTCACCATAGCTTGCCCCTTGATTAAGCTTTATAACCTGCGTTTAAATTATTTAATTTAAACGCAGGTTATAACAGTTAAGATTGTTGTAACTACTAATCCATAACACATATAGTTACCGCATCAGCTACATTAACAGCTAAATACCATAACCACTGCACTAAAGCGTTAGCGCAGCTAAAACTTATTTTGCCCTACTACTATTTTTTCACTCATTTTTAGCTATAAAATTACTTAGCTGCTTTTGAGTATCTATGTCTAAACTCGCACTACGTAAACTAATTGTATTGACGACCTCACTGCTGGAGCGCAGTAATTGCTGTGCACCTCTATCTGAAGTTAAGCTTGCAAGCTGAGATAAATCAACCACTGGGAATATAGCGGGTACACCTAAACGCTCGCCATAGTTTGCGCACCAGCGCGATGGATTACGTGTAAAACCAGTAACTAGCTCACTTAAGTGCGCTACTTTTAGCTCAACCTGATCCGCGAGCATAAATAAAATCCCATCAAAGGACTTATTTTTAAACACTGTTTGAGAAGCTATCGCGATTGAATTACCTAAACCTTGGCTCCATTGCTTGTTCTCAATGAGCTCTATGTTTTTATAACCTGCCAGTGCTTGTGATACTTCTTTATGCCATGCCCCGGTAACTACATACACCGGCGTGTCATCAAGTGCTTGAAGTGTATTTACTGCATGCTCAATCATTGTTTTGCCAAACCCGATATCAGCCGTTAATTTACAGCCGTTAAAGCGAGATGATTGACCTGCGGCTAAAACAACTTTTGCAATTAGCACGCCTCTTGCCCCCAATGGCTTAGCGATTGGGCGTTTTTGTCACACAGCACTGCATGTATTTCACTGATCAGCGATAGTGCAATACTCTCTGGCGAGTCGCCGCCTAAATTTAAACCGACAGGCCCAAAAACAGGAGACTTTATTTGTGAAACACGCGTATTTGCGTGCTCTAAAACTTGTTCACGTCTGTGCTTAGGACCCAATAACCCTATGTATTTAAATGGAACATCTTTAAATTGAGCCAACGTACTGGCGTCAAGTTCAACGCTGTGAGCCATTAAAATAGCAGCATCTACTTTATTAGTTATGCAATATTCTTTTAACTCACTCGGTGTGGAGCGCAAAATAGCATCTGCATTTTTAAAATATTGCCTTTTTGCATTGGCAGCGCGTGTATCCCATACAGTTACACTCCAACCAAGTTGTTTGGCAAATGTATAAACCGGAACTGCATCGGCCCCACCACCCACTATTAATAAATGAGGCGGCGGATAAATAGAAGTTTGCAAGCACGTAGCGCCTTGTAATTCTACCAACTGCGCTTTGCGGTTCATTGATAAACCATGTAACTCATCATTTTGCGTAAATACACCACTGCCGGCTGGCAAAATGGGGCTTACTTGTTGAAGGTATCGCCCTGGTTTATTCTCATTAAGTGCTTTAGATACAAGTTCTAACTGTAAATAGTCATTAGCTTTGTGAATGGGCTGCAGTAAAATATGTACTATGCCCCCACAACCAATGCCAAGTTGAAATGTTAAATCGTCTTCATCGGTGGCATCATAACTAATGGTTTTACTGGTTAAAGTACTCATTACTTGTTTAGCGTGGCGCTGTATGTCAGCTTCTAAACAGCCTCCTGAAAGCATGCCCAAGCGCTCGCCTAGGCTCGAAATAAGCATCATAGCCCCTAGTTTTCTGTAGCTAGAGCCTTCAATTTTGTACAAAGTAGCTAAAACCCATTCTTGGTTGTCCCTATTGAGATACCAAGTGTTTAAGATACTTTTCAAATCTGTAACCATATATTGCCCTTTAAAAAGCATTTTTTGCGTTTAAAAAAAAACCAGCCTAAACAGCTAATTTAAAACTTAATAATTCACGCACAATTTAGTTTTCTATTATATCGTTTAAGGTCTCAATTAACTCATCAAATTGATCATTAACGCTTTGGCGTTGTTTATCATTTAGAGTTAGGTTTAATTCGTAGAGTAAATTTATATATAAATTTAAGTTTGCTTCATTGCTTTTCAATAGTGCGTCGCTCATATAAAGTTCGCGCTCTTCAATAACCGTACTTAACTGATTTATAAGTTCTTTTTTTGTAATTTCAGCATTTGTAAATACCTGTTTGGCTGCATTCAAACGGTTTTGCTTGTACTCTAACCACAGCGCTCCTGAGTCTTGATGTTGTTCATTAGTTGATTTAATCAGCGCTTTTTGTTGTTTATTAAGCTTGCCTATCCACTGCTCGTAGTATTCAAATTGCTCTTCTAAACGCTCACTTTTTCGCTCAAGCGGGGTTTGTTCGTTAAACTCTTCGCGTTCGTCGTTAATTTTTATTTGGATATTGTCTAAAAGCTCACCTCTTTGCTCACTTGATAGGGTTGCCCCAAGTTCAGCTAAAGGCAGTTTTGCGTACCCAAGTAGGTTCTGCCAATGTTGTTTTGCAAGCACAACCTGTGTTTTTAATTGTTTAGCCTCCAATGTTTGGTTAAACAATACCTTTATATTTTGTATGTCTTGTCTGTAGGCGGGTAACTGGGTAGTTCGGTGCCAATTTTGTGTTGTTGTAATTATGTTTTTTAGCTGTGTATTTTGCTTTTTATTTAAATCAACATAATCGTCAACCCAAAACGATGAAAGCCAACTCAAATTATTGTAAGTAAAAGATGCCGAACAACTACATAAAAACAACATACTTACAGCAAGGCATATCTGTTTTAGTTTTTTTGCTTTGAAATTATTAAGCATAACCTTCTCTATTATTTAGATTGTGGCAAAGCTCAAAACTCATTTGATAATAATTATCATTTAAGTGTTGACTTGCATTTAGATCTAACTGATAATCGTTCTCAAAAACGCAGTGTAACGACCTCAGTGCCTACGGAAGAATATTCAGCAAGGATGCTGACACATTAAAAGAAGAGCGTGCCGCTTCGTGTTATTACTTACTCGACCCAAGTAATAACATCAAATATCACATTTACTTGCTACATTGCTCATATTAGTGACGGTTAATATGACTCAAAAAAGCCCTAACGGGCTTTTTTTATTTCTTTAAATTTTCTATAAAATCTGTATCTTACACTTCTTAAACTCGTTTACTTACCTTAAAAGTCCACCGCGCTATTATTTACATTTTATACGCACGATCTGATAAGGTATCGCCTTGCGTTTGCGCTAAAGCTGGCGTAAAACATAACAGTAGACACCCTTTTTTGCATCTATTTATAATAACCGATTTAGTCTCTACTTAGATACATTGAGTATTAAACGTTTAAAATGCACAAATAGTGCAAAAATTTAATAATTTAGCATTTAACTAAAGTCTGTTTACCTTTCGGGATTAAAACTTGTTCTATTTAGGCGCTATTTAATCGCGGCAAGATATACTGGCCCTAAAACCTATCGTAACTATTACTAATTGGAGACATTAATATGTCACAGTTTAATTTGAAAGCACTCGTTCTTGCTGGCGTTTTACTTGCCAGCCCTTTCGCTCATGCAACATTAGAAGATGGCATAAGAGCAGCTAACGAAGGTGAATTTGCAGTCGCCCTAAAAGAATTTCAATACCTTGCCGATAAAGGTTTTGCGCCAGGAATTTACGAACTAGCTAAATTATACGAAGGTGGATACGGTGTAACACGCGATTACCGCAAAGCAGCTGCGCTTTATCAACAAGGCGTTAAAAAGAACCATCCGGATTCAATGTTTGCGTTAGCTGTTTTATACGACGAAGGTAAAGGCGTAAAGCTTGATCACCAAATGGCTGTTACCTTATTTGAAAAAGCAGCCAATAAAAACCTGCCTGCGGCTCAGTTTAATTTAGGTGTAATGTATTCCAATGGCGTGGGCGTTACGCGAGATTATGAAGCGGCACGCAACTGGTACGAAAAAGCAGCTGCAAACAATTACTCTTTAGCACAATTCAATTTAGCCCTCATGTATTTTGAAGGGCTAGGTATGCCAAAAGATTTAGAAAAGTCGTACATTTGGAATACTATCGCTGAGTACAACGGCAATATGCAAGCGAGTCATAGCCGCAAACTTGATGAGCGTAAAATGCTGCCTAAAGAAATTGAAGAAGCTAAAGAAAAAGCCGATGCCATTTATGCAAAAATACAAGTGGGTACCTATGCTGGCGAAGGTCGCTTATTTTAAAGTTTAAGACTATTAAGAGTTTAAGACCTTAACCTTAGTTTGAAACTAATCTAAAAAAGGCTGAATTACATAACGTAATTCAGCCTTTTTAATATATCTTGATTTAGCAGATTCAAAATCTATTCAACTTTACAAAATCAACACACTCTTATTTTATGTAAAGCCACTTTAGTAGCTTAATAAGAAGTTTGCTTTGTTTTAGCAGCATAACAATACGAGGATTAAACGAGCCCGATACTAACGTATTTTTAGCATGGCTAAACGTTAAAAACCCTTCTATGCCATGATAATGCCCCATTCCTGAATGCCCTACACCACCAAAAGGGGCATCGTCAGCAGTTACTTGCACTAACGTATCGTTTATTGCCACAGTGCCACTGATTGTTTGCTTCATAATGTATTCTTGAGCGTGCTTATCTTGCCCTAAAATATAAAGCGCTAACGGGTGGTGATGGGCTTTAATATAGTCAATTGCGCTGTCGAGCGTGTCATAACTCATTATTGGTAGTATTGGGCCAAATAGCTCATCTTGCATTAGCTGCATTTCGTCAGTTACTTGAGTCACTAAATGCAGCCCCATACGATGTTTTTGCTCATCTTGCTGGTTTTGCTCAAGTGGCTTAATAATGTTTGCGCCAAGCTCTTGTGCTTGCTCTAAGTAGGTTGCTAAACGTTTATAGTGTGCATCGCTAATAATAGAGGTTAAGTTTTTACCTTCAACACCGTCTTTAAAGTGCTTTTTATAAAGCTCGCATAATTGCTGAACCAGCTGATGCTCAAGCGCTTTGGGTACAAATACGTAGTCGGGAGCAACGCATATTTGCCCTGCGTTGGCCATTTTTCCAAACAGTATGGCTTGTGCCGCTTTTTTAATATCGGCATTTTGCGTAATAATAACTGGCGATTTACCACCGAGCTCAAGCGTTACTGGTGTTAAATTACGACTCGCTGACGCCATTACTAATTTACCTACGGCCGATGACCCCGTAAATAATAAATGAGCAAATGGCAGTGATGAAAACTGCGCGGCTACGTCGCTACCGCCTTGTATTATTTTGCAATGCGTTTGCATGTCGTCTTTAAATATTTTTTCGATAACGACGTTTGTGTGAGGTGTAAACTCGCTTAATTTAAGCATCACTCTATTACCGGCAGCTATGGCGGTAAGCACAGGTACTAACGCTAACTGAATCGGGTAATTCCACGGTGCAATAATACCAACCACACCTTTAGGTTGGTAATTAACACTTACTTTTGAAGGCCACAAACTTAAACCTACAGAGCGATTACTTGGCTTTGCCCATTTTGATAGCTTTTTGATAATGTGCGCGAGTGTTTGAACCGTAGGCAATATATCGCCAAGTAAAGTATCGAAAGCGGTTCTGTAACCAAAGTCTTTTGAAGCAGCATCCACTAGCTCTTGCTCAAGTTCAACAATACGTACACGGAGTTTTTTTAATAAAACGAGACGTTTATCAATTGGCAAGTAAGGTGTTTCGAGAAAGCTTTTTTGCAATTCATCAAATTGGGGAATTAAAGGCATTGCCTGTGATGTGTCGGTGCTCAAAATAGATTACTCAATTTTTAAAGTTACCGCAGACTATAACCTTGTTCTGTTTTTCGAGCAATAACACTAATTTGCTTGAAAGCGTAATATATAACTTGAGTTTTTAAGGGTAAATCTACCCTAAGCAACTCTTTTGAACACTAATGGTGTGAATTTAACTGAAATGATTGGATATAAAGAGTAGCTTTGCTTTAAGTTATAACTTTAAACAAAACTACTCTAATATAGGTTGGTTGGAACTAATTTAGTACAGTTTTAAAAGCCAAATACTTGGGCTGCAATCGTCATTGTTACAAGTGTTATTAAAACAATTGCGACAATATTTAGCACAAAGCCGGCTCTTATCATGTCGCGCATTTGAATTTGCCCTGAGCCAAACACAATCGCATTAGGTGGTGTTGCTACAGGCATCATAAATGCGCAACTACACGCAATAGCAGCAGGAATAACCCATACAAGGGGTGAACCTGTTATCGATTCAGCAACAGGACCTAATAACGGTAAGAAACCTGCAGCGGTTGCTGTATTGCTTGTAATTTCAGTTAAAAATGTAATTAAAGCAACCACAACAAGTACGCTCATAACAAGAGGAATCGCACTTGCGCCTTCAATCATGTGAGCAATAAACTCGGCAAGACCTGACGATTTAATTTGAGATGCAAGCGTAAGTCCGCCCCCAAACAATAGCAATACGCCCCAAGGTACTTGTGAGGCGTTTTGCCAATCAAGAATACGCTCATCACTGCCTTTATTAGCAGGCATTACAAACAGCAGTAATGCAGCAGCAATTGCAATTGTAGTATCTGAAATTTTAAGACCTGTTATATCACCCAATAAAGGTCTAAATATCCAGCAAAGTGCAGCAAGCACAAATACAAACAATACGCCTTTTTCTGCGCGTTGCATTATTCCAAGCTTTTTTAACTGTTCAGAAAATACCGCTTTGGTATCAATTTTTTGATCGTTTTTAACATTAGCATCTACTTTATACGCAAATTTGGTAAGCCAAACCCAACTAATAATAAGCATACTTAAAGACAGTGGTACGCCTACAATCATCCACTGAGCAAAGCCTATTTCAATTTGGTAACTGTCAGATAGGTATGCAGCCATTAATGCATTAGGCGGTGTACCAATTAAAGTAGCAATACCACCAATGCTTGCACCATAAGCAATTGATAGTAGCAATGCTTTGCCAAACCCTTCATTACTTGGGTCTGATTGCTTAACCAAATTGGTAATTGAAAGTGCAATAGGCAACATCATTACGGCTGTCGCAGTATTAGACATCCACATAGATAAAAATGCAGTAACAAGCATCATAGCTAAAATTTGTAAACTTGGTTTTTTACCCGCATATAACATGGTGCTTAATGCAATACGTTTATGTAAACCCCAACGCTCCATAGCAATTGAGATTAAAAATCCGCCTAAAAATAAAAAGATTAACGGGTGTGCATATGGCGCAGCCACACTTTTTATTGCTGCTATGTCAGCCAGTGGTGATATTACCAGTGGTAGCAATGCAGTTGCCGGAATTGGTACAACTTCACTTACCCACCACGATGCCATCCAAAACGCTAAACCTGCAGTTTTAAATGCCGCAACCGACATTCCTGTTGGCGGATCAAGTAAACATGTTAATAGCATTACTAAAGGGCCCAGTACTAAAAAAAGCCATTGAAAATGTCTGTTCTTATCTGGTTCTTGCGTCAATATATTATCTGTCATGGCTAGCCTCTAAAACTTGTATTTAAGACCAAGCGCAACACTGCTGTCGTCTTGTTCTTCTAAATTAAGATCGGTATATAAAAGATAAGCTGTAGTTTGCTTATCAAATACATAATCAAGGCCTGTGCTCCATTGCGTTGCCTCAGATGCTTGACGAAGAGTTGAGTCATCTTTAGCAAATTGAATTTTTGGCACCCACTTATCAAGTGTATAACTGGCACTTAATACGTAACCATTGCCCGACTTTGTGCCATCTACTGATTCTGAATGTTGGTATAACGCACCAAGTTGTAATTGTTCGAACTTATAAACACCGGCAATTCTGCTTGCAGTAATATTATTAAGTGAATCAACATGGCTTAACGATAAGTAATATGGCGTATTATTTAAATTACGATCACCATAAATAAGCGTAGCAGCAAAACCTGCTTCATTATCTTTATTATCGTCTTTAGGAGCGTAGGTAAATGAAAACTGCGTATTATGCCAATAGTTTGAGGTGTAAGTTATTGTGTCACCGAGGCGGTCTTGACCTGCAATAACCTGTGCCATATCGGCTTGAGTTTCGTTAAAGTTATCGAGTTTACCTTCAGAGTATTTAAAGCGAGTGTCGTTACGACCTACAACAACTTCACCAAAAGCACCTTTTAAACCTAAGTAAGTATTACGTGCAGTAAAAGGCTCTTGCGTATCATCTTCTTCAAAACCTTTAACTTGTACCTCATATTTAAAAACAGCACTTAAATATTCGTTAAGTTTATGATCGCCCTTAATACCAATACGCGAGTATGGCGCTTCAATTTGAGTACCCTCTTCGGCATAACGCATTATGCCCGTATCAGTACTGGCAATTTGTACTTCGGCTTTACCGTATACAGCGTACTCTGCAGCAAAAGATGTGTGTGAAAATGTAGCTAAGCAACCATAGGATAGAAATAAAATACAGGTGTGTGTAGTTTTTGTCATCGTGTGCCCTAATTATTAGAATCTACTTGTTGTAGCGCTAATAAGGCAACTTTACTGCCAAGTGTATAAAAGTAATCTATTTCAATAGCTTACTAAAACAAGTCGTTTAATTTAAATAAAAGCGTGTGAATTACCACACATAAGAAAGTGGGTCTTGTCACCAAACCCACACATTTAGTCAGTAAACATATCTCTATTAAGATTGTATTTACTCATTTTATCGTAAAGTGTTTTACGGGCAATTTGCAGTGTTTCCATGGTGTTTTTAATACTGCCGTGGTTTTGCTCAAGCGCGTACTCAATAAGTGACTGCTCATAAAAAGAGACTTTTTCAGATAAGCTTAAATCGGGAGATAAGCCACCTAATTGTTGTGTTTTAACTTCAGCAAAAGCAAGTTCGGCACCAAGTAATACAGCTCGCTCTGCTTGATTTCTTAGCTCTCTCACATTGCCCGGCCAGTCATAGGCAACTAACCGCTGTTGTATTTCGTAATTTACTGCCGCCGGCGGCTTATGATAGCGAGTTGCAGCAATAGAGCTAAAGTGTTTAAACAAAAGTAATATGTCAGCTTTTCGCTCTCGTAATGGCGGAATATTAACGTTAACCAAACTAAGTCTGTAGTATAAATCAGCTCTAAAATCACCCTTTTCAACTAACGCAAGTAAGTCTACTTTTGTAGCTGCAACAATTCTGATGTCTAAATCAATTGCTTTGTTATCGCCTACAGGTGTTACTTTTCGCTCTTCTAATACGCGTAATAACTTAACTTGCAGTGCCATTGGAGTGCTTTCTATTTCATCTAAAAAGACCGTACCACCTTGTGCATATTCAAACTTACCTTTTCGACTTTGAGTAGCCCCTGTATAGGCACCACTTGCTGCACCAAACAATTCGCTTTCTATTAACTGCTCTGGTACTGCGCCACAATTAATAGCAACAAAATTACAGCTAGAGCGATTACTCTGATCGTGTAGATACCGCGCTACAAGTTCTTTACCTGTGCCAGTTTCACCTTCAATCATTACATCGGTTGGGGTGTCTATAATTGTGTTTAATAAGTGCATCATGTGTTGCATTTTAGGTGTGTCACCTAGTATGCGTACACCTGGGGCTGAGGTTTTCTGTACAGCCACTTTTAATGCGCGGTTCTCCATAACAAGGCTTCGTTTGTCGCACGCTCGTGCTATGCAATCAAGAAGATGCTCGTTAACTGGTTTTTCAAATAAATCATACGCACCTAATTGCATCGCTTTAACTGCTATCGATACATCAGCGTAACCAGTTAAAAATATTACAGGGAGCTCACTATCAAAAGCCGTTACTTGCTCTAAAAGCGTTAAGCCATCCATGTTCGGCATATTTATATCGCTCAGCACAACTCCAGCAAAGCGCCTATTGAGTTTGCTAAGAGCGGTACTTGCGTCATTAAAGCACTCAACGGTGTATCCTTCGAGAGTGAGCAATTGCTTTAAAGAGTCTCTGATCATTGCTTCATCATCAATGACTATTATGTGATTACATGGGGAGCTATCAATCATCTTTATTTTCCTGCCTGTTAGAGAGGCTAATTATAAATTCAGCCCCGCCTTCAACTCGATTGTGCGCGCTCAAACAACCATTAAACGAATCTATTATTTGTTTTGATATAGATAAACCAAGGCCTAAACCTTTACTTGATTTAGTACTATAAAAAGGTTCAAACAAATTACCAAATGCATGTTGCTCAATACCAGAGCCAGTATCTAAAATCGACAGTTTTACTCGCTCTTCAAAACACTCCAGCTGAAAACTTAAGTTACGAATAATTGCACCATTCATAGCTTGGCTAGCATTAGTAATTAAATTAACCAGTACTTGTTCAAATTTAAGCGAATCGACCCACACAACGACTGTTTCATCAAACTGAGGTGGCTCTACTTGTACGTTATCTTGCTTTAACTGCGCGCTAGAAATCATTAATGCGTTATTAACAAGCCCTGCAAGAGGGTAAGGTCTGAGCTGCATTTTTGAAGGTTTACTAAAATGCTTTAACTGACCTACAATTTGGTGCACTCGATTAACTAATCCCTCAATCACTACTAAGCTTTCACCAAGTGCTGAAGTATTTCCTTTAGCTAATAAACGCTTTGCTGAAGCTAAATAAGTATTAATAGCACTGAGCGGCTGGTTTATTTCGTGGTTGATTCCTGCACTTAGCTGTCCTATTGTCGCAAGCTTTGCAGATTGAACTAAAGCCGTTTGTACTTTTTCCAAAGCCTGAGTGCGCTCAAGGACTTCAAGTTCAAGGCTATGTCTGGAGTACACCAGCTTTCTATAGCCCGCAAAACGAGTTAATAAAATATAACTAACAATAATAACTAAACTACAGATAATAAATACCCAAAATAAGCGAGGCAGTTGAGCTGAATTAACTTTTGTTATATCAACGAGTACGTTCATTGTGGCATTAAAATATCGTAAAGGTCTTTGCGACATTACGTAAAGTTTTTTGTCTATTTTTAAATGTTTAATACCTTCATTAGAAAATTGAAACTGCTTTATATACAAAGGCTGATGATCTAAATAAGCCCGACGAGATTTAATATCTCTGCGCATAGTTATATCAAGCTCAGTGAAGCTGTTTAATCGCCACGTTTGCATATCTGACATTGCAATTACCTCATCTGCAAGCTGCAAAAAAAAGTGACTACCCTTTGAAGTATTTAGAAGCTCTCTGTCATCCTCAAATTTACTTACATTCACTTTTAACACAACAACACCAATGGCTTTATTGTCGCGATATACTGCTTGTGAAAAGTAAATACCACGCTCTTTAGAGCGCATGCCTAATGCAAAGTACGCTACTTTTTCGCCTGCAAATGCACGTTTGAAATAAGGTCTAAACGCAAAGTTGCTACCTAAAAAAGTATAATCTGCTTGCCAATTACTACTGGCAATAACTTCGCCTTGAGTATTTAGAACAAAAATATCTGAGGAACCGCTAGCTTGTTGAATATCAGCAAGGTAGTTATTAATAGCGTTATAGTGCTGTGGCTGCGCATCTACAAAGTCTATCATTAACGAGTTATAGGTAAGTAACTGGGGAATAGCAGAAAAACGAGCAAGCTCAGTATCAATATAGTTATTTAATTGCGTAACTTGGCGCTCAGCCTGGTAGGTTGCTTGCTCAACATCATGAGAACGACCAAGCCAAAAAGTAACAACTAATATAAGTACGAGTAACACACAAACAGTAATGATTTTTTTAGAAAAAGAAAACATGAAGAACTCGCAAAAAATAGCCAAGAAAATTTTAGGGCGCTAGTGTAACGGCTAATCTCTAGCAGAGATATAAACTTTTTGTTAACAACAGTTTTAAAGTGTTTAAAAACAAAAATCGCCGTAAACAACTACGTTTACAGCGATCTGTTTAGCATTAAATTAAAAAACAATTAATTTGTAGCTAATGTTGATCTATTTTTAACATATTTATATAAGCCAATTAACGACGCTGCAATCCAAAATATTTCGATTACAAAGCTCGCTAAATTAAAGTTATAACAAAGGCTAATTAACAGTAAAATTGCCCCTGTTAAATTCATCATATTATACGTTAAGCTAGCTGGAGATGTTTTACCTAGCTGCAGTAAAAAAAATGAACCAACTACTAAAAAAGTACCTGTCATGCCTATGATGTCAAATAAGAGTGCTATCACGAAACTATCCTTTATCCATTTTTAAATAACCCAATAAACTGGCCCGATCCATGGGGAGGGTATTTTTTCATTCATTGAAACAGCAAACCGGGCGATTCTATCAATATGGTAAATTCTAACAAGGCCATATGTCCGCATGCACAAGGCTTTATACTTATTCGCTTAATTAAGTATTATTGCGGTTTAGTATTACTTCATATACCTTATTTAAAGGTTACTTTGCCGCCAATTATTTTATAGGCCGGCGCACCGCGAATAATCGCTTCTCGGGCAAATGGCCGGCTACAGTTAGGGCAAATACAAGCCTCTGTTGTAAAGTCTTGGCTAATACGCTCTTTAAAGCACTTAATTAATGCTCCTTTCCCCCCTTTTCGATATTTAAATAAAGAGGCTTTACAAGCAGAGCAAAAAATATCAACCGTTTTAGTAGGGCCTTTTTTGTTGGGTTTTGCCATTACGTCCTGCGGTATTATATAAAGAGTAATTAGCAATTATATCAGTTTAGATGGGTAAAGGTTACCACCTCTGACTTAGAATTTAGATACGGCAGACTTAATCTATAAAGGCCCATTAAAATATAGCCCTTATAAAATAAACACATCCTAATCTTTAAAAAAGAAGCGGTTTAGCTGAGATGACAATACATTCATATTAAAAGGTTTGACTATAAACCCTGATACCTTAGCTGCAATAACTTGCTTAACTTTATCTGTACTGTCTTCACAAGTAACCATTAAGACGGGAATATCAGCGAGTTCTTTATCTTTTCGAATGTTAGTAAGTAAACTAACGCCATCCATTTTTGGCATATGAAGGTCAGTAATAACCAAATCGAAATGTTGATTACGCAGAAATACCAAAGCTTGCAATCCATCAGTTGCTTCAACGATATTGCTATACTCTAGTTTTCTAAGCATATTAATTAGTACGTGTCGCATGAGTGGCATATCATCAACAACTAATATTTTCATTAGTTTCTTTACCAAATTGTATAATGGGATTATATAAAACTACTCTACTCGTAGATAAGGATCAAATTTGGATTTGCTGATTATTTAAATCTTACGGCCATATCCCTAAAATGAGCCCCATTAACGAAAATTGTAAAATATGGTACCCCCCGTTAATTAAAAAAAGCTTTAGAGGGCGTTGCTCAAATATATAACTCAATCCAAATGAACTACTGATCCAAAAAAAGCCGATCACAAAGCCGGCTCCTATACTTTCACCTACGCTTGCATCCTTACCTAAAAAAAGAGATAGCATTAAAGCCGCTATAAAAACTAAAAAAAAACTGCCACCAAATATCAACTTAGGGTTAGCCGATTGTAAATCCAGATCAGTTAAGCCAATACTTTCTAGCCATGCATTTTTAAAGAGAGCTTTTGAATACCATATACCACCAAGCATAAAAGAAGACAGTGCAGCCACTAGTATCGCAAAATAATCTACATCTAAAAGGTTCATACAAACAGCCATATACAAAAAGTGTAATACCGTTTGGTATTAAATATTAACGGTATAAAGATACTCCCAATGTAGTTATAAATAGGGGATTGAGCAAATGGCCTAACTTAAATTAATTTTTTGTATAGAAGGTAATTATAAAAATAAAATTTATAAATCGCCAAATTTTGCATTGGTCAATAAGGCTAAATCAGTTGGCGAGAGTGCTATTTCTAAGCCTCTTTTTCCGGCGCTCACATAAATAGTGTCAAAGAGAGAAGCACTGCTATGAATAAACGTAGCTAGACGTTTTTTTTGTCCAAGCGGACTCACCCCTCCTAAAATATAACCGGTACTAACTTGTACTTTTTGTGGGGCAGCCATAATTACTTTTTTAGCCCCACATAATTTAGCTAACTGTTTTAAATTAACTTGTTGAGATACAGGCGTTACAGCAACAATCAGTTGCCCTTCATGTGTTTCAAGTACTATGGTTTTAAATACTTGTGCACTGTCTAAATTTAACTTTTCAACGGCTTCAAGCCCGTAGTGGCTATTATTCTTATCGTGCTCATAACTGAGTACTTCAAAGGTTTTTTTTTGCTTTTTAAGTAGATCTATTGCTGGTGTCATGCTGTTTCATCTTTTTTATTCACAGTAACAAAAATTAAGTTTAAAGCAAAAAAAAACGACGCTAAAAGCGTCGTTTTTTTGTTTATAATAATTTAAATTTATTTAGTTAAATCATCAAAAAACTTTTTAACACCGTCAAAAAAGCCTTGCTCTTTAGGACGGTTTTTAGAGCTATCTGTGCCCATGCTTTCATCTAACTCTTGAAGTAGTTCACGTTGACGCTCGTTAAGATTAACTGGCGTTTCGATTACCACTTTACAAATTAGATCGCCTTGTGCACCACTGCGTACAGACTTAACACCTTTGCCACGCATACGGAACATTTTGCCCGTTTGAGTTTCAGACGGTATTTTAAGTTTTGCACGACCATCAAGTGTTGGCACCTGAATTTCGCCACCAAGGCCTGCTGTAGTAAAGCTAATTGGTACTTCACAATATAAATTATTCGCTTCACGTACAAATATTTCATGTTCACGAACCGATACTTGCACATACAAGTCGCCCGATGGCGCGCCATGCATTCCGGCTTCGCCTTCACCCGTTAAGCGGATACGGTCGCCTGTATCAACGCCAGCTGGAATCTTAACTGAAAGCGTTTTAGTTTTTTCTACGCGGCCTTGTCCATGACAACTGTTACAAGGGTCTGAAATAATTTGACCTTGCCCCTGACACGTTGGACACGTTTGCTGAACAGCAAAGAAACCTTGGCGCATTTGCACTTGGCCAGCACCATGACATGTAGTACATGTTTTAGGTTTAGAACCCGCTTTAGCACCACTGCCATCACATGGCTCACAACCAACCCATGTAGGTACTTTAATTTCAACTTCTTTACCACGAACAGCTTCTTCTAAGCTTAAGTCCATGTTGTAACGTAAATCAGATCCACGTTGTTGACGAGATTGACGTCGACCACCGCCGCCACCAAAAATATCGCCAAATACGTCGCCAAATACATCACCAAAGTCGCCATGTCCGCCACCAAAACCACCGTGACCACCGCCACCACCTTGTTCAAAGGCTGCGTGACCATGTTGGTCATACATTTGACGTTTTTGATCGTCGGTTAGTATTTCATACGCTTCTTTAACTTCTTTAAATTTTATTTCGAGATCTTTATCGCCTGCGGTACGATCTGGATGATATTTCATCGCTAAGCGTTTATACGCTTTTTTTATGTCTCGCTCACTCGCATCTTTGCTTACGCCGAGGACTTCGTAATAATCGCGTTTTGACATATCTATCACACTACTCTTTTCTGTTTACAGCGTAAGCTGCAGGATAAATCGATAAATCGCATCGATTTATCATTGAATTTTTAAACCTTGAATACATGCAAAAGGCGCGACAAGCTATTGCTCGCGCGCCTCAATTGTTCATCCTAACCTAAACACCTAACTGAGTTAAGTGTTTTTGGCTAGCGAGAAGCGGTAGCAACAATTACTTGTCGTCTTTCACTTCTTCGAACTCTGCATCAACAACGTCGTCGTCTTGCTTAGTTGACTGTTGTTCGCCAGCGTCTGCTGAACCTTGCTGTGCTTTCGCTTGAGCAATTTCCATTAGTTTTTGAGACTTTTCAGCAAGAGCTTGAGTTTTAGCTTCAATCTCTTCTTTATTGTCGCTCTTAATTGCAGCTTCTAAATCTACAACAGCAGCTTCAATTGCTTCTTTGTCTTCGTTTGGTAATGCATCGCCAGCTTCTTCAATTTGCTTACGTGTACCGTGAACTAAAGCATCAGCTTGGTTACGAGCAGCTACAAGTTCTTCAAACTTTTTATCGTCTTCAGCATGTGCTTCTGCATCACGAACCATCGCTTCAATTTCGTCATCGCTTAAGCCTGAAGATGCTTGAATCGTAATCTTTTGCTCTTTACCTGTATCTTTATCTTTCGCAGATACATGTAAGATACCATCGGCATCAACATCAAATGTTACTTCGATTTGTGGTGTACCACGTTGTGCTGGACGAATACCTTCTAGGTTAAATTGACCTAGAGATTTATTGTCGCTTGAACGTTTACGCTCACCTTGAAGTACATGAATTGTTACAGCAGATTGATTATCTTCAGCTGTTGAGAAAGTTTGCGATTTCTTAGTAGGAATCGTCGTGTTTTTCTCAATCAATGCAGTCATTACTGAACCCATTGTCTCAATACCTAGAGATAATGGAGAAACGTCTAGTAATAGTACATCTTTAACGTCACCAGCAAGTACACCACCTTGAATCGCTGCGCCTACGGCTACTGCTTCATCAGGGTTAACATCTTTACGAGGCTCTTTACCGAAGAACTCTGCAACGATTTTTTGTACTAAAGGCATACGTGTTTGACCACCAACAAGAATAATGTCGTTGATGTCGCTTACTGATAAATCAGCATCAGCAAGTGCACGTTTAAGTGGCTCAATTGTTTTAGTTACTAAATCTTCAACTAGTGACTCAAGCTTAGCACGTGTTAGTTTCACGTTCATGTGCTTAGGACCAGATGCATCAGCAGTTACATACGGAAGGTTTACTTCTGTAGACTGTGCAGATGAAAGTTCAATTTTTGCTTTTTCAGCAGCTTCTTTAACACGTTGCATTGCAAGCGGATCATTTTTAAGGTCTAAGCCTTGATCTTTCTTGAATTCAGCTACTAAGTAGTTGATTACGCGGTTATCGAAATCTTCACCACCTAAGTGAGTGTCGCCGTTTGTAGCAAGTACTTCAAAAGTGTGCTCGCCTTCAACTTCATCAATTTCAATGATTGATAAATCGAAAGTACCGCCACCTAAGTCATATACTGCAACTACGTTTTCGCCACGGTTTTTATCCATACCGTAAGCAAGTGCCGCAGCCGTTGGCTCATTGATAATACGTTTAACTTCAAGACCCGCAATACGACCAGCATCTTTCGTAGCTTGACGTTGTGAATCATTAAAGTATGCAGGTACTGTGATTACGGCTTCAGTTACTTCTTCACCTAAGAAGTCTTCAGCTGTTTTCTTCATTTTTTTCAGTACTTCAGCAGAAATTTGTGGTGCAGCGCGTTTTTCGCCGCCCGCTTCTACCCATGCATCGCCGTTATCAGCTTTAACAATTTTAAACGGCATGATGCCGATATCGCGTTGTACTTCTTCGTCTTCAAAACGACGACCAATTAAACGCTTAATTGCAAATAATGTGTTTGTCGGGTTAGTAACCGCTTGACGCTTAGCAGATTGACCTACTAATGTTTCGCCGTCTTGCGTGTAAGCAATAATAGACGGGGTTGTGCGATCGCCTTCCGCGTTTTCAATAACACGTGCTTTGCCACCATCAAGTACTGCAACACAAGAGTTTGTAGTACCTAAATCGATTCCAATAATTTTACCCATGAAACTTCTCCAACTTCAATATTCGTTAATACGTTCGATGACATAGTAAATAGGGATGCGCCAAACTTATTTCAACTGTAAAAATGAAAAAAAATTCATTTTTTATGATTTATTTACAAAATAACCCTAATAATTGTAAGGAATGATGATTTTTACACCGCTGGAGTCGCTTTTAATTACTGGTCTGACTAGTTTGATTGTGTTATAAATTTATTAAATCGCACTATAAAAGGATATCTTCTATGCATTTTGAACAATTACTTCAGCAAGCCTCAAAAATTGGAAATTCAGACAATACCGAACAATCAACTAGCACAATGCAATTCCCAGAAAACTGGTGTCAGGGCAGAACTGCTTTTGGTGGGCTTTCGGCTGCGCTGTTATATCAAGCAATCAGAGGCAAGGTAACGGATGATCGTCGCTTACTTTCACTCAGTACTAATTTTGTAGGGCCGTTACTTGCCGATACCCCTTTTTCATTGTCTGTTGAAATACTGCGCCAAGGTAAAAGTAGCACACAGGTACTCGCCAAAGCGATTCAAAATGAACAAGTGTGCGTAATTGTACAAGCGTGTTTTGCTAAAAGTAGAGAGTCGGGTATTAATGTGCCTGTTTCGAAGTCTTTGGGTTTAAAACCAGTAGATGAGCGCCATACATTACCTTTTATAAAAGATCAGATGCCTGAATTTTTCCAACATGTTGATTTGTGCCCACAGCAAGGGGGTATGCCATTTAGTAGTGCAGAAACTTCTCATCTAGGTGGCTGGATGCGCTTTAAACATACGCCCGAACAAATAACTGAAGCCCATGTGATTGCACTTACCGATGCATGGCCGCCAACACTTTTACAAATGTTTAAACAACCCGCTCCTGCAAGTAGCATGTCGTGGTATTTAGAATTTGTGCAAGAGCCAAACTTAACACCTGGAGAATGGCTTGGCTTTGAAGCAATTACTCATCATTCAAAAGATGGTTACGGTTTAGAGGATGGCTGTATATGGTCGCAGTCGGGTGAGCTAATAGCGCTTACACGTCAAACAGTGGCTTTATTTGATTGATGAATGGGTTTGGCCTTCATCAACAATCCTTTTATAAGTACCATTTTGCTTGATGAGCGCCAAACCAATATCAAACTCAGTAGCTAAAGAGAAGTTGTTAAAATAAGCAGGTCGATCTGCTTTTGGAAATAAAGTGTAAATTTGCACAGCTTCGGGGGATTTATGCCGATTGTAGTAATGGTAAAAAATACGCTTATCTAACACAATTACATCAACCCAACCTTTTAACAGCTTATCTACCTGCGCTTTTTGATTAATAACCTCTTGATATGAGCTAAAGTGTTTAACATTCCTTTTAAATATAGGAGGCAGATATGCCGTTGCATTTTGAAAAGCAAGAACGTTTTTATTAAACATGCCTTCTATTTTATCGATGTTATATTTATTTCGCTTGAGTGTAATGGCCACATTTTCATAACTAAGTACCGTTTTACTTGGATAAATACCCGCACTAATTCCTCCAGCATAATTTAAAAGTATATCTACTCCTTTATTATGTAATTGATGCTCAGCGCGTTTGTTCGACATATATTGCACATTAATATTAGCAAATCCATTGGCCTTTAACGCGGCTTTTATTAAATTTAGGTGTATACCCGAGTCCGTTTTTACAAAAACATAGGGTGGAATTGATGCGCTCGCAGCGATGATTATCTCTCGCTCTTTATTAATAGCCACAGCATTTTGCGAGCAAACAAAGAGCCACATTAATATGTAGTAAAAATAATATTTCACACGCTTCCTTTATATAACGAACAGCTTGATGGCAGAACGCGTTGTATTAATGTATTAAATATAGCAAAATTGAAGAAATATTCTTCTTGCTTGGTATTAAATTGCAAACTGTATGCCCCTGCTGCGATCTGATCATAGATATACCTCGCATAATCGCAAAACAAATGGCGATATGCCCACATTGCCACCATAAACTTTGCGAAGCCGATGTTAATCACGATAGTCGTATAGTTGCACTAAGCTTTAGCGCACTATTAATGCTGCTGAGCAGTATGTTTTACCCTTTTATTTCTTTTAGCAGTAGTGGTATTACTCAAACTATTACTCTGCCCGACGCGGCTCAAATTTTATTTAATTATGATAGTGAACTGCTTGGCTTATTTATTGATTTGAGCATTATTGCTCTGCCTATGGGTTTGCTTCTTATTTTAATTCCTTTGCATCTTGGGCTTTTAAAAACATTACCAGAGGGCATAGCAAGGCGACTACTAAAGTTCACCCTTGCGTTAGAACCGTGGATTATGTCGGAAATATTTTTAATTGGCGTACTTGTTAGTATGGTTAAAATCATGTCGCTGGCTGATATTAGCTTTGGCACGAGTTTTTGGGCTTATGTGGGGTTTGTTATTTTATACATAGCCGCGCTTGTTCACTTAAATCGCCCACGCTTATGGGCTCAAATAAAGCCTGTAAAAGTACTCGAAGGCGCAGAGCATGCTAAACGTGCAATAGATGAAAATATTAAAGCCTGCCATGTGTGCCACCAACTATGTACCGGTAATATTTGTCAGCGTTGCCATACAAAAACGCACGTTAGAAATCCTTACAGCGTACAAAAAGCAGCAGCTTGGCTAATTACCTCTGTTGTTTGTTATATTCCAGCTAATGTTTTGCCTATTATGCATACCACTAGTCTTGGGGATGAATCCCCTTCGACTTTAATTGGTGGTGTTATTACTCTTTGGAAAAGTGGCTCCTACCCTATTGCCGCTATTATATTTTTAGCCAGCGTTGTGGTGCCACTTGCTAAAGCTTTTGTATTGAGCTTTTTATGCTTTATGGTAACGAGACCTGCCAATAGACATACAAAAAGTTACACCCGAATTTATCAACTGACTGAGTTTATTGGAAAATGGTCGATGATAGATGTATTCGTGGTTGCTATTTTAGTTGCCTTAGTTCAACTGGGTAATTTAATGTCAGTAACACCAGGATTAGGCATTGTATTTTTTACAGTTATGGTAATATGCCAAATGATGGCTGCCCATGCCTTTGACCCACGCTTGTTGTGGGATTCCCCTAAAAACAAAAAATCAGAGAACAAAGCATGACCGAAACTGCCGAAATAACAAAAGAACCGAAAATTTCCGCTATCTGGATCATTCCGGCAATTGCGCTGTTAGTGGGCATGTGGATGTTATACCAATACCAAGCTAATAAAGGCCCTACAATTTTTATCGAAATGCCACAAGCTGAGGGCATTATTGCAGGTAAAACTGAAATAAAAGTGCGCAGTGTAAAAATAGGTCAAATTGATCATGTTCGACTATCAGACACCCAAGACAGCGTTATTGCCCGTGCGCAAATAGACAAAAACTACAATAACTTATTAACCGATGATGCCAAAATTTGGGTCGTAAAACCACGCATTGATGAAACGGGTATTAGCGGAATGAGCACGCTATTGTCTGGTGTATATTTAGAGTTTTCACCCGGTGAAAGTAAAGAGCTAAAAGAGCGTTTTAAATTACAAGACGAACCCGCCCTCATTGGTAAAGATGTGAAAGGTGGCCGTTTCAAATTAATGAGTTACAACGCTGAAGTGCTTGATGTGAGTACCGGTATATTTTTCAAAAATTACAAAATAGGGCAAATAGAAACCGCCACTTTTGATTGGGAAAACCAAGCAATGAAGTACGGCGTATTTATTAAAGAACCTTATCAAAATCTCATCACCATGAACTCTATTTTTTGGGTGAACGCAGGGATTGAAATTGACCTATCTGCCGATGGTATCAATATTAATACGGGCTCTTTAAGTAAACTTTTAAAAGGCGGCATTTCGGTTGGCTTACCTGAGCAGCAGGCCCCGGGTGAAATAGCACAAGACGGACATAGCTTTTCATTAAGCCAAAGCTATAAAGAGGCGCTAGAAGAGCGCTTTTACGATTTTGATTACTACCTCATTGAATTTGAACAGTCAGTTCGAGGACTACGCACTGGTGCGCCTGTAGAATATAGAGGTATGCGTGTAGGTACTGTTGTTGAAACCCCTGCCAATGTAATTATTGACGGTAAACCTGCCCACTTTAGAAACCATAATACGGCGGTTCCAGTACTTATAAAAGTAGAATACGGACGCTTGTATCACGACAGTGCCTCAGCTAAAGAGTATTGGCAAGGTAGTTTAAAAGGCTGGATTGAAAGTGGTATGCGCGCCTCGTTAAAGCCTGGTAATTTATTAACGGGTGCAGTGTACGTTGATTTTGATATATACCCAGATGCACCGCAAGCACACCTAGGTAAACTTGTGCAATATGATGTTTTTCCGAGTATTTCTAGCGGCATAACCGTATTAGCAGACCAAGTCTCTGACGTACTTAATAAAGTAAATAACTTAAAAGTTGAAGATAGCTTAGAACAAATGCAAGCCACATTTACCGATTACCGAGCG
The DNA here is from genome assembly GCF_011378685.1 of Pseudoalteromonas sp. C8. NCBI lineage: Bacteria > Pseudomonadati > Pseudomonadota > Gammaproteobacteria > Alteromonadales > Pseudoalteromonadaceae > Pseudoalteromonas > Pseudoalteromonas sp. C8. Next base: position 84,448 of record NZ_WTKT01000014.1, on the reverse strand, counting down.
CTTGCTAATGAAATGCGAGAGCTGCTAAGCCAAAAAGATACACAAAACTTACCGAGGGATTTTAACCGTAACTTTGAAAAGATGACAAAAAGTATGGAGCAGTTTGAAGTAACTATGCGCCAATTTGATAAAACCATGGCCAGTTACCAAGCAGGTTCTGAACTTCATCATCAAATACAGCAAACATTAAAAGAGTTTAAACGTTTAAGTGAGGGCCTACAGCCTCTAACTCGCGGATTAAACGAGCAACCTAATATGCTAATTTTTGATAAATCATTACCAGCAGATCCAAAACCAAGGAAGCAATAATGAAATCGTTATTTTTAACTGCAAGTTTATTATTACTATTGGCAGGTTGTAGTTCATCAATACAAACTGCGACACAGTATTACCAGTTTGAGCAGCCTATTAGCGCCTCGTCTCGAAATGTGACAGACACAGACGCACAATTAAGAATACAAACAGTTGTACTTAGAGGTGCTTTAAATAATTTAGGTATTGCTATGAAAATAGATAGCAACCAAATTCATGCCGCAAATTACAACCTGTGGGGCGAATCGCCGGATGTAATGCTCACTGCAACAGCCCAGCAAACTCTTTTTAATGCTATGCCAAATTGGATGGTAATAAAGGGCTTGCCGGTCATTACCGAACTCGATCAACAAACGTTTTATGAACTGGAATACGAAATTCACCACTTTAATGGCGACATGGAAGGTAACGCTGATATTTCAGGGCTTTGGCGTTTATATTACACACACCCTGAAACAGGCCGACGTCTTATAAGTATTCATAATTTTTCAAACCTAGTGCCTATAGATGATGATGGATACGACGGTTTAGTTTCAACGCTTGAAGCAACATGGCTAAATATAAACCTAAATGTTGCAAAACAAATAGAACAAGCAAGACTTTAATCATTAAGCGAAAATATAATTACGGCGGTTTGATCATTATTGATAACCGCCTTGCCCTCTATTTTAAAGCCCAATTTTAACAACACATTCTGCGATGCCCTATTATCTGGTGATGTTATTGCACACAATTTTGTAATTCCAAATTCATGCTTATGGCGCAAAAGTGCGCTGGCCGCTTCAAAAACATAGCCCTTTTTTTCAAAACCGCTTACAAGTGCAAAACCTAAATCAGGTTGTTGTAACGCTGCTCGTTTATAAAACCCAACAACGCCAACCACTACAGCATTATGCAAAGTAATAACATAAGGCCCAAAGCCTTGGTATTTATGAGAAGCAACAAATGACTGATTGATGTATGACTTGGCATCATCAAGGGTATAAATTGCTTTATCACCAATGTGCTCTATAAAACTAGCCTGATTAACTAGCTTAAGTAAAATAGCTGCATCAAGCTCATTTGCATGGCGTAACAACAGACGATTTGTTTTAAGTACGGCGTTCAATGTAAGTTCCTCTAAAAAACTTTGTTTAGCATATAACTTTTTGTTGACTGAAATTAAAAAGCAGATTATTTTTGCGCCGATGTTTTTACAGGCACAACAATAGCGGTTTGCACTCCTTGCACCGTCTGGCGCCAAAGCCAACGCGTTTCACTTAAACAGCTATTTAACATAACTGTTTATGTGTCCCTCCCTCGCGTACAAAAGCAGTGACTTGGAAAATGATTTAACAACAAACTTATCATCTTCTTTGTTTTTGTATAAGCAGCTTGAAAATTAATTTAATTTTTATGCATGCTTTTAATTTTGTGAATACTTAAATGCTTGAACCTTCTGCGTTGAGTTTACTACCACCGTTAGTGGTGGTTGTATTGGCTGTTGTATTACGCCGCCCTATTTTATCTTTACTTATTGGTGCTTTAGTTGGTTTAGTTATAGCCGATCCTGCACAGGTACTTACTAACTTTGCGAGTACATCGCTAAAAGTGATGACAGACGAAACCATCGGCTGGCTAATACTTGTATGTGGTGGTTTTGGCGCTTTAATCGCACTGTTAGTGCGCACAGGTGGAGCATCGGCTTTTGGCAAGCTAGCTCTTAAGTACACCAAAGGTAAGCGTTCATCGTTGTTCATGACCTTTTGTTTAGGTGTGGTTATTTTTATTGATGACTACTTAAATGCGCTTACTGTGGGTGAAACCATGAAACGCATTACCGATAAATTTAAAGTTAGCCGCGAAATGCTTGCTTACGTTGTTGACTCTACTGCTGCACCAATTTGTGTGCTTGTGCCTTTATCTACCTGGGCGGTATTTTTTAGTGGCTTATTGGTAGATAACGGTATTGCTGAAGAAGGCAAAGGTATTGCTGTTTATATTCAAGCTATTCCGTACATGTTTTACGCGTGGTTTGCGGTGCTTGTTGTTTTACTTGTTGTGTTGGGTGTTATTCCTGCGATTGGTCCAATGAAAAAAGCAGAACAAATGGCGCAAATTGAGCAAGCTCAAGTCGATCCAGCTCAATACAATAACGTTCAAACGGCAGATGAATACGCAGTAAAAGCAGCTGAAGAAAACTTTGAAGACGCTGATCCTAAAGGTAAATTACGTAACTTTTTAGTGCCGATTATTTTACTAATCGCATTTACTGTTTACTTTGAAATAGACGTATACAAAGGCTTACTAGCAACAATGGCGGTCACTCTCCCGTTTTATGCGCTACAAAAATTAATGAGCGTAAGTGAAATGATTGAGCGCATGCTTGATGGCTTTAAAAGTATGATCCCCGCTATTGGTACTGTTATAGCGGCGTTTATATTCAAAGACGTATGCGACTTAATTGGTTTGCCTCAGTTTGTTATTGGTAGCTTAAGCCCTTATATGACCGCAGCATATTTACCAGCCGTGGTATTTATTTCAATGGCTATTTTAGCGTTTGCAACAGGGTCGAGTTGGGGTATTTTTGCTGTATCAATTCCGATTGTTATGCCACTGGCAAATGCGGTTGATGCAAACATACCACTGGTCATTGGTGCGCTATTATCGGCTTCTTCTTTTGGTAGCCAAGCGTGTTTTTACTCAGATTCAACCGTACTCGCAGCGCAAGGCTCTGGTTGTAATTTAATGAGCCATGCCGTTACACAATTGCCTTACACGCTAATTGCTGCGGCATTAGCTGTTATAGGCTTTTTAATAATGGCTTAAATATTATACCAATCCGCAATAATACTTAATCATTTTGCGGGGCTAAACGTGTCGCTACCTGCGTTAAAAAATTTTCATTTAGAACAACTAAATAGCGAATTTTTTGCCTAGCTATCAACACGTTTTTCCATCCTCAAAATAGATCACTTAATTAAGCGAATTGGTATTATTAGTAAATATAGTGAGATAAATAATAAACCCCAATGTATTACTACATTGGGGTTTATTTTTAGCTGCGTAAATAAAGCTTATTTTTGTAGTTTAATACCATTGTAATAGGCATCAAGCGTTGTGATTTTAGTTTGATTTGGTAAATCGGCAAAGTCACTTTCTATAAACTTAGTACCACGTAATTGCACATTTAAACGTGCCGCATTAGGATTAAGCATTGTTTGCTTGTAGTAGTCTTTTATATCTGCAAGCGTTACTTTTTCAACTTCATCAATCAGCTTTTGCTTAGAATCAAAGGTAAAGTTTTCACGGTACCAATCGTTTATAAGTGGGCTCATTTCGTCACTTAAGTTTTTAGGCTGCTCTTTAAGTGCTACAAGGGTAGAGTTCTTAAGCTGATCAAAAGTCTCTTCGCTCATGTTATCAAGTTCAACTGCGTATTCTTTTTTAAATTTATCAAAACGAGCTTGTATTTCTTTTGGTCCTTTAACTGGTGTTTGAATATACAAACCAATTGCTGAGTAATCTTCAATTGGGCGAGCTAAGGCACCTACTGCGTATGCAAGTTGCTCCTCAGTACGCATTTTATCAAACGCAACTGTTCTAAAGTGGCTTTGTAATACAGCCGCTTCTGCTTTTTGTTTGTAACCCGCAACAGGGTGAACGGTCATATCAACCACCGCTACATCAGCTACATCTATATCTTTTTGCAGTACCAGCGTTTCGCCCGGTTGAGGCAACCACGCTTTGCTGCGCGCAAATTCACTGCGTTTATGGTTGCTTGGTAGCGTTGCACTTAATTCGTCTGCAATCGCGTCTATATCTTGCTGATTGTAGTTACCGTAACTAAATACGCGTAAATCGTTTTGTGCAAACGTAGCTGTTTTTAATTGTGCTAAGTCGGCAACACTCACTGAGTCAGCGGCTTTAATAAGCGCGTCTGTATCAAAACCACCTGTACGCGTTAGTTTTGAATACTCGCCAAATGCTTGTGCATACGGAAACTGTTTTTGTTGGTTTAGTAAATTACGTTTAAAGCGATCAACTGCTTGGCTAAATGCTTGTGCTGTTTCATCGGCTTTTAATCCGGTTAAAGCTTGTTTAAGCAATACATCTTGTTTATCTGTAAAACCACTCATAGATAAAACGAGACCATTACTCGGCGCAAGGCTTACACTCATACCAGCGATTGCTGCTTCGGTACTTAACTGACTTTGTTGAATATTGTATAAATCAGCCCAAACAGAATAAAGTACTTCTGCTTTAATATCGTTCAAACCTGGTTGAGTATTTATATAAACTTCGACAAGCCCTTTTGGCTGTTCTGCAAATTTTTGACTTGCTTGGCGCCATACTTTTACACCATTTTTATCGTAAGCAAGTTCTGGGTGTTTTTGCTCTTTAAATGCTTGAGTTTTTATTGCAAAATTTTCAGGCAATAAATTGTTTACAGTTGGTAGTGCTAACTTAAATTCGCTTGGTTTTTTCCAGCTGGCAATTTCATCATCGCCAATATCACTAATGCGGTATTTGCCGTCGTAAAAGTGTAGTTGCGAGTCAGTCTCTTCTTGCTGCGATACATACCAAATACGAAGAGTATCGGCATTTAACTGCTCAAGTACTTTATTTACCGCATTAGCATCAAATTTTGCATAATAGTAAGGTGCATTAATAGCGTGATTTAACGGATAGTCTTGCATGCTTTGTGTAAGTGAGCTTACATAATTAAACTCATCACCTTTTTCTAAAAACTTAAACTGGTTATTTAGTGATGTACGAATTTCGTTGAAGTACTTGCTATCAACGCCTTCTTTTTTAATTAAATCGATGTACTGCATGATAGTTGCAACTATTTCATCACGATTTTTCATGCCTTCATCTGTAAGCTCTGCGTTTACGTTTAATGACCCGTAATTACCATATTGATTTGGTGCAGCTGAAGCTGACAACTGAGATACCCACCCTTTGTCACGAAGCAATTGCGCTGGGCTGCCCGGCATTTCATTACTTAATAAGTACGCTACAAACCGGTTTGGCTTAAGTGCGAATTCGCTATTATTATTAGCAATGGTGAAATCAAGTTGTAGTTGTTTTACATCTTCATTTGGTGCATAAAACACGCGTTTTCCGCCAGCGTTATCAAAATCAAGTTTTGCAGTTACTGCTGGTTTTTCGATATTTTTATTTTTTATATCTGCAAAGTATTTTTGCGCTTTTTGCTCCATTTCAGCAATAGGTAAATTAGAAATAAGCGCAACTTTCATAATATTTGAAGAGTAATATTTATTATAAAAATCAACCGTTTCTTTATGAAGTGAACTGTTTTCCTTATCGCCAAGCGTTTCTAGGTTACCAATTAAAAAGCGATTAGCGGGGTGATCGCCCATCATTTTACGCGCGAGTTTAAATTGACCAAAAAAGTCCATTTCGCGGCGCATTGACCACTCTGCGTTTACTGCATTTTTTTCTTTGTCTGTGTATTCTGGGTATAACTTAGGTGCTTTGAAAAAGTCAGAAAAACGGTCTAGCCCTTCATCAAACGCGTCGTTATTAATTTTAAACATGTAATTAGTAATATCGAGCCAAGTATACGCATTGTGCGCGCCACCATTTTTGGTCATAAAATCAGAATACCCTTTTGTGTCTGGGTAACGATCGGTGCCTAAAAACAGCATGTGCTCTAAATAATGCGCCATACCCTGTTGCGACATCGGGTCGTGTAGTAAACCAACCCCAACGCTTAGTGCTGCTGCTGATTTTTCAGCACCTGGATCTGACACTAAAATAACTTCAATGTCGTTTGCCAGCTTAAGTGTTTTATATTCGCGGTTATCGTTAGGGCTTACAACTAACGTATCTGATAATAAAGAGGCCTGAGGCGCCACAGAAACCGAAGCTGTATTTGAACAACCACTTAAAACTGCAAGTGCAATAGCACTAAAACCAATAATCTTTTTCATTTTTGTTTTCCATTAAAAAGTATTGCGCAAAATAGCGTGCGCCAATTCAAAGCAATATAGTTAAGCTAAACTAACATTTTCAATTAATAACTTTCTACAAAATAACGCTATTTTGTGTAACACATTGTGAAAAATGTCTTCATAATCGGATATTAGTTGGGAGTCTGCCAACCTTGCGAGATTAAAAATCATTCAATATCAAAAGATACGCAAATTCTAAATAATAATAAGGAAAAACAATGGAAAAAATCATCATACTTGCCATGTTTGCACAAGTTACGCTTTCACTGGTTGTCATGCTCATTATGGGTAAAAGGCGCTTTGCAGCAGCTAAAAACAAACAACTAGATTTAAGCGATTTTAAAACAATGCAATTAGATAAGGCTGGCGACACTATTAGGGTTGCAGATAGAAACTTTTCAAATCAGTTTGAAATACCTGTGCTTTTTTACGCGGGGTGTTTACTTGCACTACAGCTAAATAGCGCCAGTACACTTGTGGCTATACTGGCCTGTTCATTTGTAGCAACACGTATTGTGCATAGTGTTATTCATTTAGGTGAAAATAACGTACGAGCACGTTTTAAAGTGTTTTTACTAGGTTGTGCTTGTGTGTTTTCAATTTGGCTTGCGATGGTTTGGCGAGTATTACTTTAAACAGCAAAGTTTAATAATAATGTGGGCGGCTGGTTTACGCCATCCACATTACCGTTAATTTTAATTATTTAGCACGTTTTAAACGAGGAACCGCAAGTAAAAAAGCACCTAAAAGCCAAATTAATCCGCCGCCAGAGCTGCTACCTGAATCTGTTGATGTGTCAGAATCAATTAGCGTATTTTCAGTAACAGTAAGACCTGCGGCTGAATTAGGATCATCATCCATTACCGCCACGTTTTGAATAGTCACTAAATTAGCACTGCTAATTGTTACATCAGTGCTTGCACATTGTTCAGCAGTAATACCAACAACGGGTGTTTCACCACAGTGTACTAATGCTGCAATTTTATCTAACGTTGATTGGCTTGCTGCAGTAATTTGTCCAAACACAGTAAAGCCACCGTTTTGCGTATCAAGTGCTGCACTATTGTCTGTAATATTAAAAAACCACTGGCTTGTTGCGCTATTAGCATCACCCGATAGTTTAGCCATCGCAATGGTGCCCTTAACATTAGAAAAAACAGGCTCATTTTCTACAGCAGGCTTTGTGGTAATCGCATCTAGCGAGTCAGAAAATGTAAATCCTCCCCCTTGAATAACAAAGTTACTAACAGAGCGGTGAATTACTGTTTCGTTATATGAATCGTCTTGAACGTAACTTAAAAAATTTGCAACTGTTTTGGGGGTTTGTTGATCAAACAAGTTAATTTCTATGACACCTTGGCTCGTGTTCATTTCGACAATAGTGGCAGCACTTGTAAAGCTTGCTGCGGCGAGTACTGAGCCAAGTAAAAGTTTTTTCATGTTGTATTCCTGTTGTTATATTTTTAGATAATTGTTAATGCGTTAACACATTAATGCCATAGGCGATCAAAATCGATTCTAAAGTGCGAGTTGATACAAATTAGACCGTGTTGATAACAAATTAATTACATATACCATTACTTATATTCTTTTTAGCTATATAAATCTAATTATTTAAAATTAAATCATCTTAAGAGTATGGCTACTTTTTGTTACCTTTAAAAAACACAAAACAACAGGATCTTATAATGCCACACACTAAACATGCAATTTGCGACTTTGGTTTACACAAAGGCGAACCCTATACAAAACTGCCAGCAAGCTTTTTAACCTGGATGATAGGTACTAATCACCACAAGCGAGAGTATGCGAATACGGAGTTGAAGCGTCGTGAACGTGCTGCCACAAACCAATTAACAGCCCCTTCCAAATAAAATGTAAATAAGTACGTTTTTTTAGCATAGAACTAGTTTAAACTAGCTGCCTGATAAATTAAGTAGACCTTAATCCATAGGTATTTTATGCGTATAATTATTTTATTTTCGGTTATTTTTAGTGTACTCGGATGCACATCTCCTGCTCCTGAATCCGTGTTTAGCGCTACCCCGACTAAATATTTAACTGTTCTTCATACTAATGATAACCACGGGCGTTTTTGGCAAAACGAAAAAGGCGAATACGGTATGGCCGCTCGCAAAACGTTAATTGACTCTTTACGCAATAAAGCTCAAAAGCAAGGTCATGCAGTATTACTACTCTCTGGTGGTGATATAAATACAGGTATTCCTGAGTCAGACTTACAAAAAGCAGAGCCTGACTTTAAAGGAATGTCGCTGATTGGTTACGATGCAATGGCATTGGGTAATCACGAATTCGACAACCCTATTGATGTTTTAAAGCAACAGCAAAAATGGGTGAACTTTCCTTTTCTATCAGCCAATATATTTGAAAAAGAGTCAGGCGAACACGCGTTTGATAGCTATAAAATATTCAAAAAGAATGGATTAACTATTGCTGTTATTGGTTTAACAACAACCGACACAGCTAAAATTGGTAATCCTCAGTATATTGGGCACTTAGAGTTTAAAGACCCTGTTGACGTTACAGCAAAACTAGCTAAAGAAATAAAAGCTAAGTATAACCCTGACATTACAATCGCCCTGACTCATATGGGTCATTATGTTGATGCTAGCTTTGGTATTAACGCACCCGGTGATGTAACACTTGCTCGCTCACTTCCTGCAAACACCCTTGATATGATCATTGGTGGCCACTCTCAAGAACCTGTATGTATGAGCGATACAAATGTAAATGACGATAGCTTTAAACCAGGTCTTGCCTGTAAACCAGACCAACAAAACGGTACTTACATTATGCAAGCCCATGAATGGGGTAAGTATGTTGGTAAAGCTGAGTTTAAGCTTGAAAACGGAAAATTAACGTTACTAGACTACAAACTGATGCCAGTTAATTTGTATGTAGATAAAGTACAAGCTGATGGCTCAACTAAAGAAGTATTAGCAAACGAGTACATTAAACCAGACTCAAAACTTGAATCTTATTTAGCGGTATACCAAGCTAAAGGCGCTAAACAAATTGAAGGTACCATTGGTGAAGTAGATGCTCGCTTAGAAGGTGACAGAAACAAAGTTCGCTACCAACAAACAAATCTTGCACGCGTAATTATTCAAGCTCAAATGGATGTAGTGGGTGCAGACTTTGGACTAATAAGTGGTGGTGGTATTCGCAGCTCAATAGAGGCTGGTGAAGTGAGCTATAAAGATATTTTAAAAGTACATCCTTTTAAAAATCGTATTACTTACATGGATTGGCAAGGCAGTGATTTATGGGACTATTTAAATACAGTAACCAGCTTCCCACCGGATGCTGGCGCTTATTTGCAATACCATAAACTATCGTTTGAGCGTAAAAATAATCAGTTAGTTAATGTTGTTATTAACGGCCAACCTTTGAACAAAAATAAAACTTACCGTATGAGCTTAAATAGCTATAACGCATCAGGCGGTGATGGCTATCCTGCGCTTACAAATAAAAAAGGCTTTGTTAGTACAGACGAAACAGATGCCCAAGCACTTCAAGATTTTATATCAAAAAACAGCCCTCTTAAAACGGCTGAATTTACTCCTAAATAGCCTCTAATAATAGGAAAGTAACCTTGTTACTTTCCTATTATTTCAATACTGCCCTTTTTAATATTTGCCAGCCCATAACTATGCAGACGAGAGCGAGAACCCTCCCCGTATGCTTTAGGTGGATAATATAACTCTTTTTCTTCGGGATACTCGCTGAGTACTTCATCTAATGCAGCACGTACTTCGCTCAGGGTTTTTTCTAGGCTATTATTAAAGTTAGGCCTTTTTCTAACCGTATGGCCGAGTTCGACCAACCTATAAAAACACTTGTTAGCAAGCTCTAGCAGCTCCTCTGGCACATCTTTATTATGACTAAGCGCTACATCATCGTTATTTGTACAATACTCTACAAGTGCTAAATAAAAGCACAATGGCTTATTGGCTAAACACATTTTTTGTTCTGTATTACAACTACTTGATAATGTTTTATCGTTAAGGTCAACAATAAGTATCAGCGGCGTAGGTTCTTCAATTGATTGATGCTGCGCATTATTAAACTGCTTATTGCTCTGTTTAATAAACGCAAATTTCACCCAAAAACTAATCAATACACTTAATACTAAAAATATAAAATAGTAAATAAAATGGCTCAATGTAAAGTGGGTTTGTTGGACGTTAAATACAACTAATACGAACCCATTATTAGTGCTCAAACTACGTATTATTTGGTGTGAGTTTACAGGTGTTACCATTTCGCTTTTTGGTGCAATAGCAACAACTTTGAGCTCGTTCGAATTAATGTAGCTGTTTAAAGTTTTAATGTAGCTGTTAACTGCATCTTTATTACCTGAATGCTTTAGCAGCTCATTCGATAAATCGAGTAAGGGTAAGTCGAGTGCTATTTGCCTTTCTATCTGCGTAATTTTTTGTTTATCTACTTGCTGGCTTTTTTGAGTTACAGAAATATAAAAGACAGACGACAAAATAAAAAACAAACTTATAATAACAAGTAATTGCTTATACTTACTCATCACCAACCTCCTCTTTTAAGCCCACTGAGCTGGCGCCACAGCGCCAAAATGGCTGGACGTTTTGATAGTAATGCAAACTTTGATCTTTAGACATATCAAGCAAATTTCCCTGCACTGCGCATAATAAATCTGTGTTGTTTTGCTGCATTTTTAAATACCATCTTGTTCCAGAAATATTATTACTCAATGGCGTAATATAGTTTTTTGAAAAACGTTTTTCGTCGCTCTCTTTCCAAAACGAAGCAATAATATCTACTGTTCCATTAGCGAGTAAATCACGTAATTCGTTATGAGAGCTAGCATAAGTGATTTTCAAATTGGCTAAATTAATATCCAACTCTTTAAACGTTTGCTTTGGTAAAATATGCCCTGATCGGCTGGTCGGATAATCAAGCAAACCTATGCGCTTATCTAAAAAGTATTGTTTAGTGACTCGAGGTTTTTCTTTAGAAGATATAAAAAAAGCCGTGTAGTCAGAAAAACCAACAACGGGCTGGTAGTTATATGTCGACTCTGCTTTAAAGGCTGCCATAATATTGTTTTTAGCCAAAATTAAGTCAGCAATTCCTTTACCAACAAACTCAAAGCTATCTGCCGTTCTATATCCCCAATACCCTTTTACCGAGCCATATTGCTTAGCTACTACGTTATCAGAGCATAACTTTTGTGTTAATAACTTGGCTATTTTTTTTGATTGTGTAAAAACAATTAATTGGCCTTTATTACTTGTAGCAGTTGTTTGACACTCAGTTGAGGTTTCTATCATAACTGGAAAGTGTAATTCATCATTGTATACACTAACTTGACCGCAACCCCATGTAACGACCAACAACAGAAACAAAAATGTAACAATTAACATTTTGTGCAACACAATATTTTTATAATTCAAAGCAATGCCACCCAAAAATAGACAATATAGTGTATTTGAACAATTTCGCTTACCTATTACAACAAGTAATTTTACCTATTAAATATAAGATACTGATTTTAAACAAAATTTAATAAGAAACTATGAATTTTAATAAGTCCTTCCTATCAACATTAAAAATGAGGACAATTGACCGCATTAGCTTATAGCAACCCCATGAAATATTCATTTAGGAAGTTTTAATGCATAACAATATAAAGTACTCGATATCTTCTGCGCTTTTGATTAGTGCGATATTCACAAGCACTAACTCACACGCTTGGGGTCAAAATGGCCACCGTATTGTAGGGCAGATTGCACAATCTCATATAAGCGAAACAACTAAAGCAGCAATACAACCCTACCTTGATGGTGAATCACTTGCACAAATATCAACCTGGCCTGATGAAATGCGCTCAGCTCCTGGCGAGTTTTGGCAAAAGCAATCATCTCGTTGGCATTATATTAATGCAGCACCAGGAAAATCTTTCAGCTTCAATCACGAACACACTAAAAACAAAGAATCTGTAAGTAATATCCTAGAAGGCATTCACTATTCAATGCAAACGCTCACTGATAAAAATAGCACCTTAGATGCTAAACAGTTCAGTTTACGTTTTTTAGTACATTTGGTGGGCGACAGTCACCAACCATTTCATGCTGGTCGAAGTGAAGATAGAGGCGGTAACCGTATTAAGGTTTCATTTTTTAACGAAGAAACAAATCTTCACAGCCTTTGGGATACAAAGTTAGTTGAGAACGAGAATTTATCGTTTACTGAGTACGCACAATTTATTGATACAAATAACAGCGAGTTAATTGCTGAGTATTTACAAAGCTCACCTATGACATGGATTGAAGAATCTCATAATTTAGCCACAAAAATTTATAAATATACCAACAACGAAATTGGTTATAGCTACATATATAACAATACTCCAATTGTAAAAACACGCCTACAGCAAGCGGGTATCCGATTAGCTGGACTATTAAACGCCTTATTTGACCCTTCTGCAAAAGAGTTAGAAACGGCATTAAAAATGACGACTGACAAATAAACAGTATTAAATTTATATAACCTACACACGGGAAATCAACATTATGACTAAGCTTCGCCTTTCGAAATTAACTGGAGCGGTAATTTTAGCTCTAGGTGTTTCTACAAGCGCAATGGCTGCTGATACTTCATCTGCAATGCGTGGTAAAATTACAACGCCATCAGGTGGCAATGCTGCAAACGTTAAAATCAAAGTAGTTCACCAACCAACGGGAACTATTAGCGAACTAACTACAAACGAAAGTGGTACGTTTATCGCTAATGGTTTACGTGTAGGTGGTCCTTACATGGTTATCATCGACTCTGATACGTTTAACGATACGACTGTTGAAAATATCTACTTGAACCTTGGTGAAACTTACCGTTTAAGCTCGCAGCTTGCTCCGCTAAACATCGAAAAGATTGAAGTGTCTGGTTATAAGATTGTTCAACAATCAGGTGGCTCTAGCAGTACATTTGGCTCTGACACTATTGAAAATATGCCAAGCTTTAATCGCGACATTAAAGATATTGCGCGCTTAAACCCACTTGCCAGTATTAATGGTAATGGTGAGCTAACGTTTGCAGGTAGTAACCCTCGCACCAACGGTTTAACAGTTGACGGTATTGGTCAAAATGATGACTTTGGCTTGAACTTTGGTGGTTACCCTACTTCTCAGCCTCCTGTAGCACTTGACGCTATTGAACAAGTTTCTGTTGATGTATCTCCTTTCTCAGCTTCTAAAGGTAACTTTGGTGGCGGTACTATTAACGCAGTAACAAAATCTGGTACAAATGAGTTTAAGTTCTCTGGCTTTTATGAAATATCTACTCCTGAGATAGCTGGCGATGTTGATAATATTGTACAAGAAGACGATCTTGATGAGCTAGGTCATAAAACTTACTCTACAAATAAAGTAGAGCCGATTAAAACTGAAGAAAGATTTGGTTTTAATGTCGGTGGAGCGATTATTGAAGATGAACTGTTTTACTTTGTTAACTATGCAGAATGGTCAAGTGAATTAGATCTAGATTACGGCTTTGACGGTTCTGGTGCTTCAAATGAATTTAATACTTCTGAAGCTAACTATAATCGTTTCATTTCTATCTTAAATAATGAATACGGCTTAACTGATTCATTAGCCGGTGCGCCAGAAGATACAAACAAAAACTTGCTTGTTAAATTAAGTTGGAACGCAAGTGATGACCACCGTTTAGATTTCACTTATCAATGGCAAGACGACCAAGATGAGCGTAACTCTAGCACTGGCGGTGATAATATAGCTTTAGTTTCAAGTACTTATGCATACGTAACTAAGTTTAATAACTTTTCATCAAAACTTTACTCTGATTGGACTGAAAACTTTTCAACAGAAATTGGTGTGTCGTATAAAGATGTTACCTCTGATAGCGCAACTCGCTCTAACTTAGGAAGCATTACTGTAGAGGAAGACGGTCGAAATGGTCCTTCTTACAACTTTGGTACAGATCAATACCGCCATGCAAACCGTTCAGAAACACAAAATCTAACTTTTACGTTAGACGCTACGTATTTAATGGATGAGCATGAAATAAACTTTGGAGCTCAGTACGAGTCACTTCGTTTATATAACTTGTTTGCTCAAAACTCTCTTGGAACGTGGAAATTTGATAGCTTAGAAAATTTTGAAAACCGTGAAATTGGTTCTTATGATTTCTCTTATCAAAATGCTTACACTAATGATTCAGCTGATACAGCATATGATGTAAGACGTAACCAGCTAGCGCTTTACATAGAAGATACTTTTTATGTAGGTGATGATTTAGAAGTTACAGCAGGTGTTCGTTATGAGCGCTTATCATCTGATGATAAACCAACTCTAAATGAAAACTTTGCTAATACGTATGGCTTTACTAACCAAGAAAATCTTGATGGCCTAGACATTATACTTCCTCGTGTTGGCTTTAAGTACTACGTAACAGAAGCGCTTACTATTAATGGTGGTATTGGTCGTTTCCAAGGCGGCATTCCAAATGTTTGGTATAACAATTCATTCCAAAGTGATGGCATTACTTTAGTATCAGCACAAAACGATGTAATTAATGATTACTATGCAAATAACACAGCTGATATTACTCAGGTTCCTGATGAAATAAAAAATACATTAGAGCAAGGTGCTGGTAGCGTTGCGTATATCGACCCTGATTTTAAATTGCCTTCAAGCATTCGCACCCAAATAGGTTTTGAATATGAGTTTGATTCTGAACTATTAGGTGATGGCTTTAAATGGCAAGCAGAAATTGCTTACCATAAAAAAGAGAATGAAGCGGTATGGCATAATTCGTCTATTAACCCAGTAGGCTTAGCAGCGGACGGCGAACGTGTTATCAATCAAAGTATTTACAGTGGCGATAATGTTGACATAGAAATGACTAATTCATCGGATGATGGTCGTTCAATTATTATTTCAACGGGTATTGCTAAACAATGGGACAATGGCCTGTTTGTATCGGCAAGCTATGCTCACCAAGATGTTACAGAATCATCAGCAGGTTCAGCTTCTCAGGCAGAAGGTAACTATAAGCACAATATTACAGTAAATCGTAATGAAGATATTGCAGCACGTGGCTTTTACGAAGTTGAGCACAGCTTTAAAATTAACTTAGCGTATAACACTGAATTTTTTGAAGGATATGCAACCAAGTTCAATGTTTATTTTGAACGTCGTTCAGGTCGCCCATTTAGTTACACAATGAATATGTATAAAGATGAAGACTTAGGTGATACTAGCTCTTTATTCACTAATGGTGCTTACTTACCTTATATCCCTACAGGTGCTGATGATCCGAATGTAAATTGGGCTGATTCTAAAATGACTTGGGCTGAGTTAGAACCGTTATTAGAGCGTGCTGGTATATCTCAACGTGGTGGGATCTTAGATAAAAATACAGCAACGCAACCTTGGGTTACTACAATGGACGTTAGCATTAAGCAAGAAATACCTGGCTTTGCTGAAGGTCACACTGGTGAGGTTTATCTAATGATTGATAATTTCGCAAACCTTCTAAACAGCGATTGGGGTGTAGAAAAACGCTTAGGTTACTCTAACCAAACTATTTATGACTTTGGTGGTCTTGATGATCAAGGTAGATATAAAATAGACAACAGCTTTGGCGGTGCAGATGTGCGTAATTACTCACAAATCAGTTCATCGTCATCAGCTTGGCAGGCTAAAGTTGGCATTAGCTACAAGTTTTAAGTCTTAAAACTGCATCAATAACTTGTTAAGTTATTTGTAAGTTACAATAAACCCATTGCAAATTTGTAATGGGTTTTTTTATTTTACCCCTACAATTTCACATGTTTGTCATAAAGCCCACGTAATATATACCCCGATATAGAGTTATTGCTCAAAAAAACACTTAAATAGACAAATATATTACTATTTATTAAAAATATATTGCAGTTGTATTTTATTTGTAACGAATAAATAAGGTACACTAGTAACGGATTTTGAATAAATGAACTTCAACTGTTTATTTTACAAAATTTTAAAATAAAAATATAAAAATTTAATTAATAACTACACGGGAAAATTAAATGAAAACTCAATTACGCAAAACAGCTCTTTCACTTGCTATTGCAGCATGTGTTGGTGTAAGTGGCGCTGCAATGGCTAACGAAACGACCTCTGCAATTAAAGGTCAAGTAATGGGGCCTAACGGCAACCCAGCAGCTGGCACTAAAGTAACAATTTTACACGTACCTTCTGGATCAGTAAAAACAACTGAAGTAAATGACGCTGGTTATTTCACAGCTAAAGGCCTGCGTGTTGGCGGTCCTTATAAAGTAGTTGTTGATTCAGATGTATATGCAGACCAAGAATTCAATAACATTATTCTTAATATTGGTAACGACTACCCAGTAAACGTTTCTCTTGAGTCACAGTCAAGCATGGAACAAATTGTAGTTTCTGGCGCGCCAATTAGCTCTATGTCTGGTGGTACTGGTCCGGCGTCTACATTTACGCTAACTGATCTTGAAAATACGCCAGCTATTAACCGTGATTTAAAAGACATTATCCGTATCGACCCGCGTATCACAATTGATGATAGCCGTGGTACAATTAACTGTGGTGGTGGTAACCCTCGCTACAATAGCTTAACGCTAGACGGCGTTCGTATGAACGATAACTTCGGCTTAAGCTCAAATGGTTACCCTACTATTCGCGCCCCTTTCTCTTTTGATTCAATTGAACAAGTTTCAGCTGAACTTGCACCGTTTGACGTTCAATACGGTGGTTTTACATCGTGTAACATCAACGCAGTTACCAAATCTGGTGGCAATGATGTTCATGGCGCTGTTTTCTACGATTACACTAGTGACTCTTTCAAGGGTGATAAAATTGAAGGTGATGACGTTGATAACGGTAACTATACTGAAAAACGTTACGGCTTCAACGTAGGTCTTCCACTAATTGAAGATAAACTATTTTTATTCACTTCATATGAAAAACTTGAAGGTGTTCAACAGTTTAACTACGATGGTTTAAGCAGTGGCAGTGTAACTGCTGATGATATCTCGCGTATCACAAGCGTTGCTCAAACTGTATATGGTTACGATGTAGGCGGAATGCCTTCAAGTATGCCTGTTGAAGATGAAAAAATCTTAGTTAAACTAGATTGGAACATCAACGAAGATCATCGTGCAAACTTAATCTATAACTACAACGATGGTAATACTGTTTCACAGTCAGATACTGGCTCTAGCCGTGTATCACTATCTAATCACTTTTATGACCAAAGTGCAGAATTCACTTCAATCATTGCATCTGTTTACTCTGATTGGTCAGATGACTTCTCTACTGAAGTTCGTATTGGTAAGTCTGAGCTAGATGCAACAGTACAATCACTAGATGCAGCAAGCAGCTTTGGTGAAATGCAAATTAGTACTGATAACGGTGGTACAGTTTATATTGGTCCAGATGACTCACGTCAATCTAATGACTTAGATTACGATACAACTACATTTAAAGTTGCAGGTACATACTACTTAGATCAGCACACAATTACTGCTGGTTACGAGTTTGAAGAGTTAGATGTATTTAACTTATTCGTACAACATACTGAAGGCGAATACCGTTTTTACAACGATAGAGATGCAGGCATAACTGGTATAGATTTATTTGAACAAGGTATCGCAAATGCTGTTTACTACAACAATGCTGCCGGTACTAATGATCCTAACGATGCAGCTGCAAGCTTTTCGTACGCTCAGCATACGTTTTATGTTCAAGATGAATACGCATTTACAGACCTAGATGCAAACATTACGTTTGGTTTACGTTATGACAAATATACAAGTGATGATGCACCTAACTTAAATCAAAACTTTACTGAGCGCTATGGCTACAGTAACCAAAGTACATTTGATGGTATTGATTTAATTCAACCACGTGTTGGCTTCCAGTGGTATGCAACAGACGAACTAGAAGTACGCGCAGGTGTTGGCTTGTTCTCAGGCGGTAACCCTAACGTTTGGTTATCTAACTCGTACTCTAACGATGGTATTACAAACATCGGTACTTACCGCAGCTCGGTTGATTTATTCAATACGCCAAACGTAAATGGCGGCACGCCTGGTTTTGAAGTACCACAAGACATGTTTGATGAAGTTGCTAACACCGTAATCGGCTCAGGTGATTCACAAACAAACGCTGTTGACCCAGACTTCGAAATTCCTTCAGAGTGGAAGTATTCACTTGGTGCAACATACACAACTGAAAACGAATACGTAATCTCTCTTGATTACTTATATTCGAAGAAAAAAGATGCTGCATTAATGCGTGACATCGCACTTCAAGATACAGGTACAACTACGTTTGATGGTCGTCCTATTTATGATGAGATTGAAGGTCGTTCAAACGAATACTTACTAACAAATGTTAGCGGTGATAGCGGTGATTCATCAGTTATCTCTCTAGCTGTTAGCAAGATGTTTGATAATGGTGTAAGCGTTAACTTTGGTTACGCATACACAGATTCTGATGATGTTAACCCAATGACTAGCTCTGTAGCTGGTTCAAACTACGGTAACATTGCCCTAACAGATCCAGGTAACCCAGGTGTTGCTTCATCTGATTACGAAATCCCACATCGTTTTACTATGACTCTTGGTTATAGTCATGAGTTTGTTGATGGATTTGCTACTCGCTTTAACTTATTTGGTGAAGCATATAAAGGCTTACCATACAGCTACACGTTTGATGGAAGTGATGGTACTTTTGGTGACAACAACTGGAATGGTAACCGCCAACTATTGTATGTTCCACTTGAAAACGATCCTAACGTTGTTTACGACATGAGTGCTGCTGATATCAATGAATTCAATGATTTCATCGCATCAAATGATTTAGAACGTGGTCAAACTACTAGCCGTAACGCTGAAAACTCAGATTGGTTTGTTAAGTTTAATTTTAAGTTAACACAAGAGCTTCCAGGCTTTATGGAAGGTCACAAAGGTGAAGCATTCTTCGTAATTGATAACCTTACTAACCTGTTAAACGACGATTGGGGCGTACTTAAGAAAGGTCCTTTCGTAGGCGCTAGCATGATCGAAACATCAATTGATGATCAAGGCCGCTACGTTTACTCAGGCTTTAATGCAAACAATGCAAATACATCAGTGCAATCAGATGCATCTGTATGGCAAATGCGTGTAGGTCTTCGTTACACTTTCTAATTCAGAACTGTAACCTAAAACATCTTTTAAAAGCCCACTTTGGTGGGCTTTTTTATGCCTTTAATTTGTTATTTAACTTTTCAAAAATACTCACTAGCACTTCGTATTCTTCGTTGGTTAAAGTGCTCAGTAATTGTTTTTCCCAATTCAGTGCATCGGGCGTTATATTTTCATATAAGCTTTGCCCTGCTTGGCTCAGCACAAGTAATGCTGCGCGTTTGTCTTGCTCATTTAGCTCACTTCTCACTAAACCTTTATCTATTAAAACTTTTACCGCGCGCGACACTGTCGACTTGTCCATATTTGCTTGCGTGCATAAATCCTTTGCGTTGCTTTGGCCATACTGCGCTAAATTAGCAAGTATTCGCCACTGGGGAATATTTAAACCGTACTTAGTTTGATAAACCTCGGCAAAGTCGTTACTTACACGTGTTGCTACATTCGTTAATTGATAAGGTAAAAACGTTGCTAAATCAATTTTCATTTTTAGTTATCCCACCTTTGTAAGGTTTACTTTGGTGTTCATTAATATTTACACAGGTGCGGAGTTGCACATTTGATATTAGTCTCACTTGAGAGTATCTTAACTGAAATAAAAATAATATTAAACCAACCCCCCTCTCACAGGAGTCAGTAATGGCGACACAATTAAGTTATATGACCGGTTTTGGTAATGAATTTGAAACACAAGCGCTACCCGGTGCATTGCCAATAGGACAATTTAGCCCACAAAAAGTTAAATACGATTTATACACCGAGCAATTTAGTTCGACTGCATTTACGGCTCCTCGCGCTTCAAATCGTCGCACTTGGTTTTACCGCCTTCGTCCTTCGGTAGTGCAAGGTGATTACCAAGCAATTGATAACGGCCTAATAAGAACAGCCCCAATTACTGAGGCCGTAACACCACCAACAATGCTACGTTGGAATCCTATTGATATGCCTTCACAGCCTACTGATTTTATTGATGGCTTGGTAACTATGGCTGCTAATGGCAGTGCTAATGGGCAATCTGGTATTGGCATTCATGTATATGTCGCTAATCAGTCAATGCAAGGACGTTACTTTTGCAATGCCGATGGCGAAATGTTGTTTGTCCCTCAGCAAGGTGAGTTATTAATTCACACCGAGTGCGGTAAGTTAAGCATTAAACCAGGTGAAATTGCTGTAATTCCCAGAGGAATTAAGTTCGCTGTTGATTTAATTGATGATACAGCCCGTGGTTATATTTGTGAAAATTATGGCCATGCGTTAGAGCTTGCAGAGCGAGGACCTGTTGGTGCAAACGGTTACGCCAACGACAGAGACTTTCAATACCCTGTAGCTGCCTTTGAAGATAAAGAGGGTGACTTTGAACTTGTTTCTAAATTCAACGGTAATTTATTTAGCTGTGAAATTAAGCACTCTCCTTTTGATGTTGTTGCATGGACAGGTAATAGCTCACCCTATAAATACGACTTATCGCGTTTTAATGTAATGAATACAGTGAGCTTTGATCACCCCGACCCGTCTATATTCACTGTGCTAACCTCTCCTTCTGCTACTGAGGGTATGGCAAATGTCGATTTTGTGATATTTCCACCGCGTTGGATGGTAGCCGAAAATACATTCCGCCCGCCTTATTATCACCGCAATATTATGAGTGAATTTATGGGCTTGATTGAAGGTGTGTATGATGCAAAAGAGCATGGTTTTGTACCTGGTGGTGCAAGTTTACACAATTGTATGTCGCCACACGGACCTGAAGCAGACGTATTTGAAAAAGCGTCAAACGCTGAGCTTACACCACAAAAATACGAAAACACATTGGCGTTTATGTTTGAGTCGCGCTATATAATTTCACCAACAAAATATGCATTAGAAGGTAAAGAACGCCAACCAAACTACACCGATTGCTGGCGTACTATTAAAAAACAATTTACAGGTTCACAGGATTAATTATGAAATTATACAGCTACTTTCGCTCATCAGCGGCCTATAGGGTGCGTATAGCGCTTAACTTAAAAGCAATTGATCATGAACTTGCTATTGTTAACCTTTTAAAATCGGAGCAGCTTGGGGAAGAATACTTAGCGACTAATCCGCAAGGGTTACTACCTGCACTTGAAACCGATGATGGTGTTTTAGCACAATCGCTTGCAATACTGGAATGGCTTGATGAAACTTATCCGCAATCGCCATTAATTACGGGGACTGCGTGGCAAAAAGCACAAATAAGAAATTTAAGCTTTGCCATTGCCTGCGATATTCATCCTGTTAATAATTTACGCGTGCTGAAATATTTATCGAACGAATTAGGTGTTGATGACGAGGCTAAAAATAAGTGGTATCGACATTGGATAGAAGTTGGTTTTGAAAAAATAGAACTGATGCTAAACGAAAATGATGACTACTGTTTTGGTAATCAACCAACACTTGCTGACATTTGTTTAGTGCCGCAAGTATTTAATGCAATTCGTTTTAACGTAGATATGAGCGCTTATCCAAAAATTGCAGCTATTTACGAACACTGTAATAAATTAGCTGCATTTAATGACGC
Source organism: Pseudoalteromonas sp. C8 (assembly GCF_011378685.1). Lineage (NCBI taxonomy): Bacteria > Pseudomonadati > Pseudomonadota > Gammaproteobacteria > Alteromonadales > Pseudoalteromonadaceae > Pseudoalteromonas > Pseudoalteromonas sp. C8. The sequence continues at coordinate 62,409 of NZ_WTKT01000014.1, read as the reverse complement.
TGCACCGCAAAATCAACCCGATGCAAATTAAGCTAGTTTAGTAACTAACCAGAGTTCAGGTTAGCTAGCTTTGTAGCGCACTATGAATCACCGTAATGTGCTCAATTAAATCTAAGCCCAGATCAGTTAAATATCCGCCATCTGGGCTATCTATAATCCCTTTTTCAAATAAACGTTGCGCTGCACTAAGTAAGCTTGGCTCTGCGTCTGAGTGTAATTTAATACCCTGCATTTTACTGTCGCGAGGAAACTTTGCTAATAGTGTGAATTCTTCGATCATTGTTTGATTAAATTGCATTGTGTGCACCTTTTTATTTGAATCCAAGTTGTTCTGTGAGTAACTAAGTTTATAATTAAAATCACTTTGTGTACTTTACACTAGCACGTTTTTTAGCTTAATGTATTATTTTTAACCCTCCCTATTTAAAGGCCTCTAATGCGTAACTTTTTAATTCTATGCTTTTGTTTTAGCAGCTTATCGTATTCAATACTTAGTGAAGCAACAACCCTTAAAACCCATTCAATTATTGATGCAAACCAGTTTGTAAATGAAGAATCAAACTGTTGGTACGACAACAAACGCTATAGCGAAGGCGCATTAATACAAATTCACTCATTTACACTTTTGTGCGGTGCTAAAACACCCCAGCACAGTAACAGCCAACTCATTTGGCTTAAAATAGATAAACAAGGTAATGCTATTTACCCAACAGCTCCTAAAACAATCACTGTGAATTAGCGCTAAAAGCTGATTTGAGCTACAATGCACGCAGTTTAAATAAGTAGTATGGCTATGAATAATCAACCTAAAAACCCTTTACATGGGGTCACGTTAGAACAAATACTTGTTGAGTTAGAACAGCGACTTGGCTGGAGAACACTTGGCGAACAAGTAAAAATTAAATGTTTTACTGATCAACCCAGCATTAAATCGAGTTTAAAGTTTTTGCGTAAAACGCCTTGGGCTCGCGATAAAGTGGAAGCACTTTATATTCACACTATAAATAATAAACCTATTCGTAGACCAAAAAGTGCACCGAGAGAAACACCTTCTCAAGCGCCGGATACAACAGGGTTTGTTTGGCCATCAATTAAAAAATGATGTAAAAAAGGAGCTAATTTAGCTCCTTTTTTGATTGTAACAAGCGCGATTTATTGTTCTTTGCAAATCACTTTTAATGAGGCCGGCTCAACAGTAATAACGAGTTTGTGAGCAGTTTTAATTTCACCATCAAGTACGTATTTAAGCTCACCATCGCCTGTAACCTCGACTCTTTTAGCATTTGTATGGTGCGAGTTTATAGCTAAATGTGTTTGCGTTAAGCTGCTAAACATCAGCTCTGCAATACTCAATACTGTGGTTGAGTTTTCGTCATTTGGTGTTAGCCAATTCACATCAAGAAGCCCGTCACTATGATCTGGCTGCCCACCACCTTGAGCCAATAATGTTGTAAAAGGCGCAGCGTTAGCCACAATAAAGCTATTTGTACATATTTCTTTGGGCTCATTATCGTCGAGTTTTACATTAAGTAGCTGTGATTTTTGCTCGCCAAAAGCTTCAAAAAAACCATTTAAATAGGCAAGTTGCCCCGATTTATTTTTTGACTCTCTATCTGCTTTTTCAATCATTGATTGCTCAAAACCAATACCCGCTAATAAAAGTACTAATTCATTATTGCAATAAGCCGTATCTATTGTGCTTGTTTGACCATCTATAATTAGGTCACAGGCTTGTTCTACTGGAATAAACTTAGAGCTTATACCCATCAATACATGCGCAAGTGCGTTTGCAGTCCCCATTGGGATGATTCCTAGCTTACATTGTGTATTTACAAGTACGCTTGCAACTTCGGCCACTGTACCATCGCCTCCACACGCAATTATAATGTCTGGCTTTTGCGCAATTGCTTGTTTAGCAAGCTCAATACCGTTAACGCATTGTGAAGTAGTCAATACTGTTAAATCGTAATAGGCGGATAACCGCGCAACAATTAAATGCTCTTTTTCTTGCCATAATCGCGTACCCGAAACAGGGTTTGCAATTAAAACAGCTTTGTTTTTAATCAGCAACTCGCCTTTTTTATGACGCTTAGCTAAATGACGAAGTTGATGCTTATTTAAGTTTGCGGTTTCGCGGGTTTCTTTTATTTGCGCAAGTACTTCATGTACATCTGCATTTTTGTTTTGACTCAATAAATAAGCCGCCATTACAAAAACAGACCGCCCACGGCCTAAGGCGCAATGTACAACTACGCGACGATTTTCTTTAATATGGTGATGTATCCAATTAATAGCCTGATTCAGCTGCGAATGTGAAGGGACACTATGATCAAGCACCGGAATATTTAAGTAATTAAAGTTCTCTTGCGTTGAACTCCACTCTAGACCGTCAAACTCGCACGTTACATCCAAAATCGCTGTAATTCCGTTATCTTTTAATGTGTCTATGTCTGAGGGAAATAATCGGCAAGCTAAAAATAGATTTTCGTTTATTTGTTGAATTGGCGGTACTTTGTCATGCTTACGCGACCAGGCATTATAAATTTGCACACCAAATAAAAATGGCACAAACGCCCAACGTATATAAAATGGGATCACTCCATTTTCACGTTTTCTAAATATTTTTGCTGTATTAAAAATATATGCGGTACTCACTAATAAAAGTGACAGCGCAGTCCAATAAAAAACAATAGCAAAGTAAACAGAGTTTACTTCCCACCCAATAAAAATAAGTAGTAATGCTAAAAGTGAATAACCAATTGCAGCCCACATAATCTCTCCTTTGTGTAAATAATTCCGATTTTCTAATTTTAATTTAAACGGCTTTATGTACTCTTTTGCAAATATCACGCCATATAAACGGCATTTTAAATTCAAATTAAAATCATAAATTATTGATATATAACATTAATAATAAAATAAATTTAAGTGCAATCTGCTCTTTGTGCATTTTTTACAAACATGTGAATAAATTATACTTACACGTCTAAATTTCAAATACTGATCGGTTATTGCTTGTACTAACGTATAAAGCAGCTAATCTAAAAATCAATTAAAATTTTTTGCATCCAAATCACGCCCTCAACCGTTTACTCAATGATAATAAGAAAAACAGGACCCCTATGGATAACGATGATTTACTCCCTCTTTTGTGCGCAACAGCACAAGGTGACAAAAATGCTTTCTCGAGCTTGTACCAGCAAACTAGCGGCAAACTTTTTGCTATTAGTTTAAACATGCTCACTAACAGAGCTTATGCGGAAGAGGCACTACAAGATGCTTTTATAAAAATTTGGCATAACGCATCTGAGTATAATGCTTCAAAAGGCACTGTTATAAGCTGGATGATAAGTATAGTTAGGTATAGAAGTCTCGACTCGCTGCGCTATCACAAAGTACGAAAAGAGCAGTCGTTAGGCGATGATGAATATGAAAATGAAAATGTTGACGTTAATTACGATGAAGAAACAAAACTGGTTAATTGTATCGAACAGCTTGAGCCACAACAAAAACAAGCTATTCACTTAGCTTATTATAAGGGGCTGAGTCATAGCGAGCTAGTGGATCATATAGAAACGCCATTAGGTACAGTTAAAAGCTGGATCAGGCGTGGGCTTATGCAGCTACAAAGGTGTTTAACATTATGAATTATAATAAACCCGAACTATTAGACGCGCTTGCTGGGCAGTATGTGCTTGGCACACTTAGAGGGCTTGCCCGTAAGCGTTTTCAGCGTCTGTTGCTTAATTCAAATCAAGCACGTGAAGCAACAAGTCTATGGGAGCAAAACCTAAACAACTTAGCGAGTGCTATTACGCCGCAAACGCCACGTGACGAGGTATGGGTAAATATACTACAACGTATTGAAAACAGGCCACAAACAAGTAAAACAGTGATACATACCAAGCCTTCAATTTGGCGTACATGGTCTTTTGTGGCAACTGCTGCGTGTATTGTTTTAGCCTTTTTAGTTATTCAACCTAGTACCAATGTTATGCACACTCAACAAATTGCTTTGGTTCAAAATCAAGATAAACAATCATTGTGGTTTATTGATGTAAGCGAGCAAGGGCTCTCAATTAAAGCCAGTAGCCAATTGGTTGCCCAAACTAATAAAGATTATGAGTTGTGGATGATTTTAAAAGGGCAAGATGCACCTATTTCACTGGGTTTACTGCCCAAGCAAGGCAGTAAAATATTATTTAAAGATAACCGCTTTAACGCAAGTGATATCGCATTGTTAGCAGTGAGCTTAGAACCTATTGGCGGCTCGCCAAATGGCTCTCCTACTGAAGTGCTTTACACCACAGAGCTAGTACTTTTATAACCCTACTATTATGACTAAAGTTGGCTGTTTACTTAAAGCAGCCAACCTTCTTTAAAACTTTTTTAACAAAAAATAAAAATAATTTAACTTTTTTGCATCCAATTTAAATCCTGCCCCGTTATTAGCTATGACTTCAATCAAAACTAAAGGACAAAGTCATGAAAGCTTTAACTCCATCAATACTCGCAGTAGTAATATGTAGTACGTTTGTAAGTGCACCAAGTGAAGCATCTAGCCACAGAGAAGCGCCAAATATAAGCCGTTTCCCGACTTTAGATTCAACCGATTTTTATGTATTTAATAGTTACGAGCAAGGTCGTGATGATTTTGTAACATTAATTGCTAACTATATCCCGCTGCAAGATGCATACGGCGGTCCTAATTACTTTGCAATGGACCCAGATGCTACCTACAGCATTCATATAGATAACGACGGCGATGCTGTTGAAGATATTACATTTGCGTTTAACTTTAAAAGCATGCTTCCTAATGATAACCAAGGTGTGCAATTAACTGTTGGACCTGAAGGTAATCAACGCACCGTGTCTGTACCGCTTAAAAATGTAGGCGGTGTATCTGCCGGTGATGACAGCGCTGCAAATTTTAGCGAATCATACACAATGAGCATGATTAGCGGCGCGCAGCGTACTGGCGAAACAACGGTATTAAACAACACTGCATCAAACTCAAGCACATTTTCTAAACCGCTTGATTATGTCGGCAATAAAACATTTGGCTCAATGAGCGATTACCAAACTTATGCTGACCAATTTGTGTATCAGGTTTCAATTCCTAACTGTGAAAGCATGGCACAAGTTTTTGTAGGACAACGTAAAGACCCATTTGTAGTTAACCTAGGTAAAACATTTGATTTAGTTAACTATGTACCTGTAGAAGGCGATAGCGCCCCTGGTGCTGGTGACGGCGGTGGTTTTCCAGGTGGTATAACGCAATCAGCCGATAATGACGACCTTGCAGATAAAAACGTAACATCAATCGCTATCGAAATACCTAAAAGCTGTATTGTCGGTGAAGGTAACAAAGTAATTGGTGCATGGACAACAGCAAGCTTACCTCAAGCACGTGTATTAAACCCAAATGCTAAATTTGCTAATAATGCGGTAAACGGTGGTGCATTAACTCAGGTTTCACGACTAGGTAGCCCGCTTGTAAATGAGCTGGTAATTGGTATTAAAGACAAAGACACATTTTCTACTGCGCACCCTAAAGACGATGCACAATTTTTAGATTATGTATCTCACCCAGCACTACCAGAGTTATTAAATATTTTGTTTAAAGATGCTGTTAATACCACTCTTGGCGCAAACTTAGAAACTCTGGCACCCACTAACTTCCCGCGTACTGATTTAATCACTGCATTTTTAACGGGTTTTGCAGGCGTTAATCAACAAGCAACAGTAACACCTTCAGAAATGCTACGTTTAAATACAGACATTGCAGCAACAGCGCAAGCTGATCAATCTGCATTTGGTGTAGCGGGTAATGATTTAGCCGGCTTCCCAAATGGTCGTCGCCCGGGTGATGATGTGGTTGATATTGCACTTCGTGTTGTGATGGGTCGTTTATGTCATCCTATTCCTGTAAATGGTGAAGACACTGATTTAGGACTCTGTGTACCAGAGGATGCTAATACAGGCACAGTGCCATTTACTGACGGTGCACCTATTGATGCAACAATGATGGATTCATCATTCCCATACCTTGCAACACCGCTTGCTGGCTCTAAATAAGGAGTAAAATAATGCGTAATTTAAAAACTACCCATATTTGTGTTCTCCTCAGTGCATTAACATTGGGAGCATGTAGTAGCGATGATGATAAAAAACAGCCTACACCGGTTGTAAACACAGCGCCTACCGCAAGTGATGCAATGCTAACTACACAAACTGAGGTAAGCATTACCGATATGCTTAGCGCAACCGACAATGATGGCGATTCACTGACTTACTCGTTAACAAGTGAGCCAACTCTCGGAACTGTTACCGTTAATAGCGATGGTAACTTTACCTATACACCGAATAAAGAAGCGACAGGTTCAGATAGTTTTATGTTTGGTGTAAGTGATGGCGTTAATTCGCAAGTAACTGCAACAGTAAACATTACAATTGACGCACTACAAGTCGACTTTGCTCAATTTGCAACCGATGCATTTAATCAAGCCCCAAATGCAGAGCCATTAACAGTTAACGGTCGGGTGTTTACAAACACAGATACCGATGTTGATGGATTAATTTCAACAAACGGTAACTAACCAAGTAATTAAGCTGACAGGCCATGGATGGCTTTTTTCAAAGGATATTTATAATGTATTTATCAATTTTTAAGTCCGTCGCATTTATTACTTTATGCCTAACACCCCTTGCGTTAAGCGCTGCGCTTTTTACCCCAAAAGATGATGCAGTTATTGCTAAAAGTAATTCAACGCTTAGTGCTTCCCTCTCTGTTGACGAAATAAATACATTAGTCACTAACAGCCAATATGCCGGCCAAACAGAGCGCTTACAGGGGCTACTTAAAACCCGTTTAGCCCAGCTATATAAACAAACACCCTCATCTCAAATTGGTTACTTATATGCTCGCGTTTTACAAAAAGAGCACCTTTTTGACGAAGCTATTGATATTGCTAACAACGTTTTGATTGCCGAGCCAAAACATAGTAATAGCCATTTATTGCTAGCCAATATATTTATGACTCAAGGTAAGTTTGCACAAGCAAAAAAACACTGCGTCGCCTTAATTGGGCAAGTAAGCACTATTACTGCTAGCACCTGTGTACTCGATGTACAAAGCCAACATGAAAGCGTTTTAGACAGCTACCAAGCATTAGTAAAAATTATAAATAATAATCAAACTAGCCTAGCTACAAACCATGTTTTAAGTGAAATGAGCTACCGTTTAAACAACTACAAACAAGCTTTGTCTCACTTACAAAGTGTAGATTTAGTTCAAGCCCCTGTGAGCCTTATTGTTTTATGGGCCGATATTCAAATTGCTCTAAATCAACCGCAACAAGTATTAAATACATTAAGCGTACTGCTTCCTGATAAAAGTAATTTAGAGGATGCTATTTTGCTAAGACTTTCAATCGCAGAAAAAAAACTAAATAAACGCGATAAAAAATGGCAAAATACAATGGCGCAAAGAGTTACACTACGAGAGCTTCGTAAAGATTCTTTTCATGCAAGTGACTTAGCTAAATATTACCTTGATGTACAACCAAATCGCGAAAAAGCACTTTACTGGGCTCATATTAATTGGCAACAGGCTAAAATGAGCACCGATGAGCAATTACTTATTCAAGCAAAAGCGATGCAACGAGACACACTATGAAAACGCCTTATCTATTTATACTCACTTTAATGCTGTGTATTTTCTCAACTTACAGCTTTGCCCATCAACTAAGTACAAGTTATATAACCTTAAATAGCGAGAACAATAACGACACCAACAAAAACCAATACACGGGTACCTGGCAAATTAATATAGCCGACTTAGAGCACGCAGTGCCTCTGGATTTAGATAAAAACGGGCAAATTTCGTGGGCAGAAATAAAAGCAAAACGCAGCTCAATTAATAACTTCATTGAAGAAAATTTAAATATCACGCAAAACGCGCAAATATGCCCTTTAAAAAGTGAAGGAATCTATCAGCTAGATAATCATTTTAACCAACCTTATTTAGTCATTCCGCTGCTGTTTAGCTGTGATGACAATAAAGTAATCTCCCTTTCCTATTCCGCTTTTTTTAAAACCGATGCCAATCATAAGTCCATCGTAAATATAAACGGTGTATCTCGTGTATTTAATATCAACGAGGCACAACAAACGTTCAGCTTTGAGCAAACAAGTTATTTAAGTACGTTTAATCAATACGTGTATCAGGGTGTTTTACATATTTGGATTGGTATTGATCATATTTTATTTTTAATCGCCCTGTTACTTACCTGTGTTTTAAAGCGCAGCGATAAAGCATGGCAAGGTATTAGCTCTAAAAAACAAATTATTAAACACACAGCATGGATAGTAACCGCGTTTACACTTGCGCACTCTATTACGCTTACCGCAACAGCTATGAGCTTAGTCTCACCAAATAGCCGCTGGGTAGAGCTTGGAATTGCTATATCGGTTTTATTTGCAGCATTAAATAATGTGTGGCCGTTGGTACTTCGTTTAGGTTGGCTTACTTTTGCTTTTGGTTTACTGCACGGGATGGGATTTGCGAGCGTACTTGGCGAGCTTGGCTTGTCGAGCGACTATCAACTGCTTAGCATTTTAGCGTTTAATTTAGGCGTCGAAATCGGACAACTTAGTATCTTACTAGTAGCCTTACCAATACTCATTTATGTGCGACACTACACTTGGTATAAAAAGTGGTTAATGCCAATGGGCTCCGTTGCTATCGCAATCATTGCACTTCAGTGGTCAATCGAGCGCTTTTAAATAGACTAAAATAAAAAAGCTAGCCAAAATATTGGCTAGCTTACTTTTGGTTATTTATTTTGAGCGTTACTGCGCTTTATCAAATGGCATCAGTAATGTTTTCATCGCAGGGCGAAGCGCTATGAGTACCGTTTCTTCGGTGAGCTCAGGGTAGAGTAACTTTCTGAGTAATAACCCCGCCATCATCGAAAAAATAACGTTAATTCGGCTTTCAAGTTCAAGCTCATCAATGTCTTTGAGCGCACTTCGCTCGCTTGTTAAAAGCTGTCTCATGCGCCCTCTTGCTTGAATATCGGTTTCACGCAAGAGAGTTGCTACTTTAATATTTCGACCTGCTTCTGCCATCATGTCTAAATCAATAACACACGAGCCTGTGTCCATGTGCCTTTGCACACCAATATTTAAGCCATCTAAAAGAGCCGCTAAAACATCACCAGGGTGATCTTCAAACTTTTGAAAGATGGAGAACATTTCTTCCATGTCTTTTTCAATAATGCTTTCTATAATGGCTTCTTTACTTTCAAAGTAATTATAAATATGGCCTGCACTCATCCCTGCCGTTTTAGATATTTCAGCCATACCTGCACCGTGATAACCTTTTCGGCGAAAACACTCTGCAGCAGCTGTTAATATTTGCTCACGCCTAGCCAGTGCTATCGCGGGATCTGTTTGCCTTTTTGCTTTAGGCTTCATGTTCAACTCCACTACCAAGTCATAAACCCAGTAAAGCAAGAGCTATAAATAGTCTCGCCATGTAAATATGTAATGCGGCTTTAAAAGCCGAAAATATTATTTCTCTACCTGAGCTGTTTCACTGGTTACGTTCCATCCGCCACCAAGCGCTTTGTACAAGTTAATTTGGCTTGCAAGATACGCTTGCTGACCCGAAATTAACTGTTGCTGTGCGCCGTACCATGTACGCTGAGCATCAAGTACTTGCAAGTAGCTATCTGCGCCTTTTTCGTAACGCATTTTTGATAAATCAAACGTGATTTGTCGGCTACTTATAAGCATATCAAGGGCACTTAATTGCTCTTGGTAACCTTCTCTATCAGCAAGTGCATCGGCAACTTCGCGAAACGCATTTTGAATTTTTTGCTGATAAGTAGCCACTGCAATTTCTTGATCAGCTTTTGCTACATCAAGATTTGCTTGGTTACGTCCCATATTAAAAATAGGTAAGCTAATTGACGGCACAAAACTCCATGTACCTGAGCCTGAATCAAACAAGCCACTTAAATCACTTGAAGCAGACCCGGCATTGGCTGTTAAGCTAATACTTGGATAAAACGCCGCACGTGCAATACCAATATTGGCATTTGCAGCAAGCATTAAATGCTCAGCGGCTTTAATATCAGGGCGCTGCGATAACAGGTCAGACGGTAAACCGACCGGCACTTCTGGCATGCTGATCAAGTTAGTCAGGTCTTTACCAGGCAGTAAATCAGCTGAAACAGATTTACCCACTAATAAATCTAAGGCACTTTTATCACGCTTTAACAAACGTTTGTACGTTGCTATGTCTACTTTTGCTGTAGCAACTGTACTTCTAAGCTGCTCAAGGGTAATTGAAGAAGTCGCACCTAAATCAAAGCTTTTTTGCGTAAGCGATAATGATTCTTGCTGAGAGGTGAGCGTTTCTTTTGCAAGCTCTAGCAGTTGTAAGTCCGTCGCGTAACTAAGCCACGCATTTGCCAACTCTGAAATTAAAGACACCTGCGTACTGTATTGGCTAAGCTCTGTAGAGTATAAATTTTGGAGTGCTTGCGCTGATTGATTGCGTACTTTGCCCCAAATATCTAACTCGTAAGACGTAATGCCCACTGTTGCACTGTATTGCGAGCTAATAGCTGCATCGCCAGTACCCGACAAATCAGCCGGTAAACGCTGGCGCGTACCAGAAGCATTTAAATCAAGCGACGGATACAAAGCAGAGTCTTCAATTTGATACAAACCACGCACACGCTGCACATTAAGCACTGCAATTTGCATGTCTTTATTATGCTCAAGGCTTTGCGTAATTAAGGTTTGTAGTTTTTCATCATTAAAAAACTGCTGCCAATTTAATTGCTGCGCAGCGTTTTGCTCAGTACCTGATGCATAAGCATCAGATACTGGTAGAGCAAGGTCTTTTTGCTCTGGCGCTAATTGACAACCACTTAGCACCAATAAAGTAATTGCACTTAGGCTGAATGTTTTAATGCTCATTCTGCGCTCTCCTTTGTTGTCTCGTTAGTTTTACCAGGGAATACACGGCGAACTAACACAAAGAACAACGGTACAAATACAACAACTAATATTGATGATGCGAGTGTGCCACCAATAATCGAAATACCTAACGCATTTTGCGCACCAGAACCCGCACTTGAGGCTATTGCAAGTGGTAAAACACCACAAATAAAGGCCATCGAAGTCATAAGTATTGGACGTAATCGTAAGCGTACAGCTGCAATAGCCGCATCAACTAAGCCAAGCCCATCATCCATTTTATGAATCGCAAACTCTACAATTAATATCGCATTTTTAGATGCCAAACCAATGGTGGTCAGCAAGCCTACCTGCAAGTAAATATCGTTAGATAAGCCACCGCCTAGCGCTGCCATAATTGCACCAAATATACCCAGTGGCACAATCATCATTACCGCAAACGGTACCGACCAACTTTCATAAAGTGCAGCTAAACATAAAAATACAAACAACAGCGATAAGCCATATAGTAAAGGTGCTTGACCACTACTTGAGCGCTCTTGGAATGAAATACCGGTCCACTCAGACGAAATACCATTAGGCAGCTGTTTAACTAAACGCTCCATTTCGTCCATTGCTTGGCCTGTACTGTAGCCCGGCGCTGCACTACCTTGAATTTCCATTGCTGAAAAACCATTGTAACGCTCTAAACGTGGCGAACCATACGTCCAGTAGGCACTAGCAAACGCTGAAAACGGCACCATATCGCCATTATCATTGCGCACATACCACTTATTTAGATCCTCAGGCACCATGCGCGATTGTGCATCACCTTGCATATACACTTTTTTAACTCGACCACGGTCAATAAAGTCATTCACATAACTACTACCCCATGCTGTCGAAAGTGTACTGTTAATATCGTTTTGCGACACGCCAAGCGCTTCGGCTTTTGCCAAATCTATATCAAGTTGTAGTTCTGGCATATCTTCTTGTCCATTTGGACGTACGCCCGCTAAAATTGGACTTTGGCTTGCTAAACCTAATAACTGATTTCGTGCCGCCAAAAGTGCGTCATGGCCAAGGCCTACACGGTCTTGTAAAAAGATATTAAAACCATTAGCAGTACCCAGTTCAACAATTGCAGGTGGCGGGAATGCAAACACAAACGCTTCTTTTATCGTTGAAAAGTACCCCATCGCTTTACCTGCAACACCTTGAACAGATAACTCGTCACGTTGACGCTCATCCCAATGTTTAAGGTTAACAAAGGCAATTGCTGAGTTTTGGCCAGAGCCTGCAAAACTAAAACCAGTAACGGTAAAAATACCATTCACAGCTTCAGATTGATCGTTTAAAAAGTGATTTTCTACCTTTTTAACAACCTCAAGCGTTTGCTGTGTTGTAGAGCCTGCTGGCAGTGAAACTTGGTTAAACAAAATACCTTGGTCTTCGTCAGGTAAAAATGCCGTTGGCAAGCTTGAGAATACATAAACCATACCGCCCACAATCACACCATAAATAAGTAAGTAGCGTTTAGAGTGCGTAAGCATACGGCCTACAAAGCTTTGTGCACCTGAATTTGTTTTATCAAAACCACGGTTAAAGCCTGTAAAAAATCGGCCAAATAACGTCTCATTGTTATGTACATGGCTTGGTTTTAAAAGCGTTGCACACAATGCAGGCGTTAAAATAAGAGCAACTAAAACAGATAACCCCATCGCCGATACCAGTGTTATAGAAAACTGACGATAAATAATACCGGTAGAGCCACTAAAGAATGCCATTGGGATAAATACCGCAGAAAGCACCATGGCAATACCTACCAGCGCGCCTTTAATTTCATCCATAGATTTACGCGTAGCTTCAAGTGCCGAGAGTTTTTCCTCGGTCATTAAGCGCTCAACGTTTTCTACAACAACGATTGCGTCATCTACCAATAAGCCTATGGCAAGTACCATCGCAAACATCGTTAGCGTATTTATTGAATAACCAAAGGTGTACAAAATACCAAACGTACCTAGTAAAACCACTGGCACTGCTATTGTTGGTATAAGTGTTGCCCTAAAGTTTTGTAGGAACAAATACATAACTACAAAAACAAGTACAACAGCTTCAATTAAGGTATGAATAACTTTTTCGATAGATAACGATACAAACGGCGTTGTGTCGTAAGGTATAACAGCATCTAACCCTTCAGGGAAAAACGGTTTTAGCTCTTCAATTGCTTTTTTAACTCCAGCGGCAGTATCAAGTGCGTTAGCACCACTGGCTAATTTAATACCTAATCCTGATGCAGGTTGCCCATCGTAACGAGCAACAACGCGGTAGCTTTCACCGCCAAGCTCTACTCTAGCAACGTCCTCTAGACGTACAAAAGAGCCATCTGGATTGGTTTTAACTAATATTTGTTCAAATTGCTCTGGCGTTTGTAATCGACTTTGCGCCGTTACTGTTGCATTAAGTTGCTGACCATCAACGGCAGGCATACCGCCAAGTTGACCGGCAGATACTTGCGCATTTTGCGCACTAATTGATGCACTAATATCAGCAGGTGTCAGCTTATAATTTTGTAACTTTGAAGGGTCTAACCAAATACGCATCGCGTACTGAGAACCAAACAGCTGCACTTCACCTACGCCTTCAACACGCGAGACAATATCTTGCACGTTTGATGAAACATAATCGCCAATATCAATATTGGTCATGCTGCCATCTTTAGACACAAAAGCATAAACCATTAAAAAGTTACGCGCTGACTTTGCAACTACAACACCTTGCCTTTGAACTGCTTCTGGTAATAGTGGAGTCGCTGTCGCTAGTTTATTTTGCACTTGAACTTGTGCAATATCAGGGTCTGTTTCAGCGCTAAACGAAAGTGTAAGCGTAGCAGAACCACTCGACTCAGACGTAGATGACATATAAAGCAGGCCATCAAGTCCTTTCATTTTTTGCTCAATAACTTGCGTTACCGTATCTTCAAGTGTACGTGCAGATGCACCAGGGTACGTTGCAGTAATACTCACTGCAGGTGGTGCAATTGAAGGATACTGCGAAATAGGTAAACTCCTAATCGCCAAAATACCTGCAAGCATCACTACAATAGCGAGTACCCAAGCAAATATCGGTCTATCGATAAAAAATCGTGACATTAAAACTCTCCGTTATTGCGCTTGATCGGCTTTAGCAGACGATTGAATTTCAGATGGATTCACTGGTGCACCAGGGCGGATTTTTTGTAAACCTTCAACTATTAACTTATCGCCATCCATTAAGCCATCAGTAACAAGCCAATCAGAACCAATCGTTCTATCTACTTTTAATACGCGGCTTTCTACTGTGTTGTCTTTACTGACAACCATTGCTGTTGGTTCGCCTTTTGAGTTGCGGCTAACACCACGTTGCGGAGCTAAAATAGCACCCGTCTTAACACCTTCCACAATAGAAGCTCGGGCATACATGCCTGGTAGTAATAATTTTTCTGGGTTTGAAAATTTAGCACGTAGTATTACTGAGCCAGTACTTGGATCAACTGTCACTTCAGAAAACTGCAATGTGCCTTTATGAGGATAAATAGAGCCATCTTCCATAATAAGTTCAACGTCAGTTTGGCTAGTCGAATCAACACTTAGAGCACCTGATGATATTGCTTTTTTAAGTTTGGTAAGCTCATTACTTGATTGTGTTAAATCGATATAAATTGGATCTAACTGAGTCACTGTAGCAAGTGCAGTACTTTGGTTAGCACTAACTAATGCACCTACAGTTACGCTTGATTTACTAATTTGACCACTAATTGGTGACGACACATGGCTATAATCAAGGTTAATTTGCGCCGATTTCAACTGCGCTTTAGCCGTTAATAATTCTGCTTTTGCTTGTTTATATGCAGCATCTGCTTCATCAAAGTCTTGCTGACTTACCGCTTTTATTTTTAAAAGCTCGCTAAAACGAGATGCTTTAGCTTTACTACTTGAAATACTCGCCTGAGCACGTGCAACACTTGCTTCACTTGCTGCTAAGTCTGCTTCAAATGTCGCAGGATCTATTTGATACAGAGCCTGGCCTTGTTTAACCTCTTTACCTTCTACAAATAAACGAGATTGCACAATACCACTTACTTGTGGGCGAATTTCAGCAATTTGAAATGCACTGATACGACCAGGAAGTTCTTTTTTGAGAGTAAGCGCTTGGCTTTTTAATGTAAGTACACCCACTGGTACAGCTTTAGGAGCTGAAGCTTGTGACTGCTCAGCAGCCTGATCGCAACCAGTTAAAGCAACAGAACCGACGAGGGCTGACAATACAAATAAAGCGATGCGGGAACGCTGCATGTTAAATACCTTTTAGTTTAGAGTGAACGATCATTCTAAATTAAAACGCGCTGATAATGAATCTTAATTAGAAGAAATTTACACAAACTTACACTCCTCAGTACAATATACGTCTTAGGTTGCATTTAATGTTAATTAGATGAAAATAGAATCAAGACTGTATGAAAATAAAACAACTTAACATATTGAAATAATCTCTTATTTTAGAAACGAAGTTTTTAACAGACACAAAAAAGCCAAGCAAATACAGCTTGGCTATTTATATAAAAACTAAAGCGCACCTTATTTTAAAGGATATTAGCACTCTGCGGGTTAATAACCCTTGAAACTAACAACTGCTCTACCCTAATTCCTTCTACATCAACAACTTCAAACTTAAAGCCTGAAAAAGTTAAATGCTCCGCGCGTTTAGGTATTCGCTTCATATTGTAAATTAAAAAGCCAGCGACCGTTTCATAGTGCATCTGATCAGGAAATTCTTCTATATCAAGTACTTTTGCTAAATCGGTAATTGGGGTTAAGCCATCTACAAGCCATGAATTTTTATCGCGTTCTATGATTAATTCGTCGCCTTGATGAGTGATTAAATCACCCATAAACCCTTTCATTAAATCTTTTACCGTTACAATACCCACCGAAAGCGCATATTCGTTTACGACAACAGCAAATGGTTTTGCTGCACTTTTAAACGCATTTAAAGCTTCAGATAAGCTTAATGTTTCGGGTAAGTAAAAAACATCTTTATCAATGAGATCATCGTTTATATTGGCAGCTTCGCCCTTTAGTACTTGTCGTAAAATATCTTTAGATTCAACAGAGCCATGCAACTTATCTAAATTTCCTGACACCACTAAAAAGTGGTTATGAGGATGGTCAATAATTTTAGTCGCAATATCATGGCTAGATTCGTTTAAATCAAAATATACAATTTGGTCGCGTGGCGTCATTACGCTTGATAAAAATCGCGCTTCTAGGTCAAACACATTGCCAATGAGTTCATATTCTTGCTTTTGCAAACTACCGTATGCAGCACCTGCTTCCATCATGGCAACAATGTCCTCTGTTGTCACATTGTCTTCTCGCTCAGCGGGTACTTTAAATAAGCGCAACACAAAGTTAGTGACACCATTAAAAAACATTACCAGCGGGGTTAATGCAAAGGTAACCCAGCGCATTATTGTAACCACTCTAACAGCGACCGCTTCAGGCATGATCATCGCTAAACGCTTTGGCATTAAATCGGCGAATAATATAAATAAGGATGTAATAGTAAAAAACGAGAATAAAAAGCTAATTTTTTCTAAATGCGCACCTTGATAAAACAATACCAACACACTTTCAACATAAGGCGATAAGGCCTGCTCGCCCACAATACCACCCAATATCGCTATCGCGTTGAGTGCTATTTGGATCATGGCAAAAAAAGCCCCTGGATTTTCTTGTAGCTTTAGTACCGCTGCTGCCTTTATATTCCCTTCATCTGCCATTACTCGCAGTTTTATTTTACGCGACGCTGCAATTGCTATTTCTGACATAGCAAACAACGCACTGATCAAGATCAATAAGCTAATCCCGATTAAATCACCCATTTAACGCTCCAAAAAGTTAGTGCTTTTTTAAACAAAAAGCAGCTGGATTATAATCGGTTTTTAAAATGCGGCAATTTATATTTATAAAATATATTAAAGTAATTTAATTTCATGAGGTTACATTGATTAAACTGTTTTTTAAACTGTTTAATTGCCTTTAAAGGCGACTTTTAATTGAACAACTAAGGCCGGATCCATATTTATATTACAAGCAAAAAATAATGGAGATTGGGCTGTATTTAGATTTAGTAATGGCTCGAGTAGCTCAAGCCTAGGCTCAGTTTTTATTCGATAGCTAAATTGCTTTTTGCTAAGAACAACAAAATCAAGAATATCGTGACGAGTGCTTATGAGTTTATCTATTTTATCTAGGCTATCGATGAGTAATAAATGCTTGTTCTCACTAAAGCCCCTCTCAAGCAAATAGTGATGACTAAAATTATCACGCAGTACTGCTATTTTATATTTTTTAGCATCATTGAGAGTATTTAACTTTATACCTCTGGACTTTAGACCATAAATGGCAGAATCAAAGCTTTCCAGTTCACCTACCCAGTTAAACTTACTTTCTCTATTAGGTAATCGAACAATTGAAAATATACAGGTGTTTTTATCGCGTAGCGCTGCATTGTAAGATATGGCCCAACTATGCGCCAACATAGTGTATTTTATATCAGTACCTTCTAGCGCTTTATGAACTTTCTCGACAGAGCGGCCAACGAGTTTATTATCTTCATTGAGATACTGAAAATCCGGAAATACTTCCGTTACTATTGTGATTTCAGTTGCATCAACTTTAATACAGCTAATGAACAATAAAAAGATCAATAATTTCATTTAGCAAGGCCTCAACTAACTCATTATAAGTATTTAATAAATATAGCTGAGGCTTTATGAACTGCTAGTTTTTAGTCATGTAATGCACACTTATACGCTGATAGTGCTAGTATTTATAGCTCATACAGCTTACTTGTTCATCACACTAATTAAAAAGGCTGAAATTTTAGCGCCTTCTCTAAGTGTCGTTTCAGAGCTTGATTGGCCAACTAAAGAGCTGTCGGTAAATGGCGCTATTTCCATCATATCAGCACCCGTAATCGGAAACTCATCCGCAATGGCTGATAAAATATCAAGCGCATGCTGTGGTGTTAAACCATTATGTTCTGGCGTGCCTGTGGCAGATGCAAACTCTGCATCAAGCGCATCAATATCAAAGCTTACGTATACTTCATCAACGTTATCAGCTTTTAATTGTGCAATAGCGTCGGCAGCAACCGCTGCTGCGCCGCGCTCAATGATTTCATGTGCCCAATGTTGCTTAACGCCAAAGGTACTTTCCCAGTGCGCTTTAGGCTTGCCACTTGAGCGTATACCAAATTGTATTAAATGATGTGGTGCTGGTAAAAATTCTAAAATATGTGTACACCACGAGCCAAAACATAAATCTATGCCTAAGCGCTCAACGAGTAAATCTGTATGCGCGTCAAAGTGAATAATAGCGGTACGCTTACCTTGCTCACGTTTTGCTTTTAAGTACGCTTTGGTAAGTGGGTAACTAATTGAGTGATCGCCACCAATACCAAATATCCCTTTATCTTTAAATGTCGCGTAAAAGCTGTCGCATACATCCTCAGTGATTGATAACGGACTTACGTAATAGTCGTTATCTTCATTACCGTATAGGGCTTTTTGGCAATTAGAAATGGTTGCATCATTTAGGTATTTATCATGAAGTAAATGTGGGATTACACGTACATCGCCTAAATCAAACGAGTGACACTGCGGTTGCTGATCAATTAAAGCTGAGCGCACAAACAGTGGCCCCCAGTTTGCACCGCGTAAAATACCACCGCCACAGTCTGAGCTAATACCTAACATAACGGCTTTATGCGGAGAATTTGGTAATTCATTTAAAGACTCGCGCCACAAATTATCAACGTTTTCAGTTTGCCCGTATAGCTTATTACGCAGTGCGGCTTTGCGCTCCTTTGCAGTATTTACTGTGTATACGCCATCACCAGGTGCGCACAAACAGTGCTCAACTTTGTTTTTAAATGCTTCAAATTGTGTGCTCATAATAAACTCCTTCGATTTTTATTCTGTACGTAGCTAATTACTTTTGATTAGTTATGCAAAATCACCAAAAGTGCCTAAACTTCAAATAAATTCCACTTTGCTAAATAAGTCTGTACCTAATATAAATAAACACGTTATCTTTTACGTGCTTAATAAAAATTTAAGCCATTGAATTAATTTAATATTAATGAACATTTACCATAAACTATTTAATTGTAGTTACGCGCTTGGTTGATACTTATTATGTCTGCTTGAACATGTCAACAGCACAACAAGCCTACGTATATAAGCACTTGATTGAATATTCATAGTTGATGAATAAATCAAATTAATCCTTAAAATTATTAAGACTTAATTGGAGGAGTTAAGATAAAACGGACAATCGTCCTGTACTTGATAAACGTTTCTAGCAATGATGCTAGATTGACACAATTTATTATAAAAAGGCTTAGCTATGGAAAAGGTATTTCACTTAGGACTATGTATTGACGATCTTAAAGGTGCAAAACTTGCGATTGTACCGGGCGATCCAGATCGTGCTGCACGCATTTCACAATTCCTAGACAACCCAACCTGCCTTGCTCAAACTCGTGAGTTTCATGTTTACTTAGGTCAACTAAACGGCCATTCGGTGGTTGTTTGTTCTACGGGTATTGGTGGTCCATCTACGTCGATTGCAGTAGAAGAATTAGCACAACTTGGCGTGCGTAAATTTTTACGTATTGGTACAACAGGTGCGATTCAGCCACATATCAACGAAGGCGAAATTTTAATTAGCCAAGCGTCTGTACGTTTAGACGGTGCAAGCCAGCATTTTGCTCCTCTTAGCTACCCTGCTGTGTCTGACTTTTATGCAACACAAGCTATGGTACAAGCATGTAAAAACTTAAATATCGATTTTCATATTGGTATTACTGCATCAAGCGATACATTTTATCCAGGACAAGAGCGTTACGATACGCATTCTGGTTACGTTCCTAAATCACTACAAGGTAGCTGCGAAGAGTGGCAAAAACTGGGCGTGATGAACTACGAAATGGAATCAGCAACATTATTTACTATGTGTGCAGCCCTTGGTTTACAAGCAGCATGTGTTGCCGGCGTACTTGTTAATCGTACTCGCCAAGAAATACCAAATGTTGACCATGGTGAAATTGAGCGTAAATCTGTAGCGGTAGTATTAGAAGCGGCTAAAGTATTACTTGATTAATACCAAGTAAACTTAATAGATAAAATTGTAAAGCACAGCTCTGGCTGTGCTTTATTGTTTTTAAGAGGTTATTTTAGCTGAGCGCTAATTACTTCTATTGCCGGTAGATTTTTAAAACTTGCAAGTACAGCACGTGCTACACCCTCTTGGTTTTCATGGCCTGCGGTTTCTAAAAGTGTAATTGATTTTACTGTACTTTCGTTAAAGCTAAGCCCTGCGATAAATAATTGGCTAAGTGCACTTTGTAGTGGCGACAAGCTTGGGCTGTACGCTGCGTTTTCTGCGTAACTTCCGTAAAAATCACCATTTTCAAATGTACTAATTTTTACTGCACTAAAGTTTTTACTATAGGGTACGTATGCGTTTAATGCTGTACTTGCTAGTTTTTCATCTAGTTGATCATTTGCAAATACGTGCTGGTGAGGCTCTGGATTAAACAAGCTAAACGCGTTACCTAAATCAGTCGGCCCAAACGAGTGCGGCAGTAATTCTGCCAACTTAAAGTGTTGCTCTGGCAATAAAATATCAAACTCTTTCGCATCAGCGAGTTCGTTCATAAACTGGCGGCAATACCCACACGGTGCATCGCTAATCGCTATTTTAACTATTTTTTTAGCACCGTTTAACCATGCGTTATTTATAGCCGATTGCTCTGCATGAACCACTAAACTCAATGCTTGATGATCAAACTCTACATTTGCACCAAAGTAAAAGTTTACCTCATCGTTTTCATCAAGTGCTTTAACAATTGCGCCTACATGAAAATCTGATATCGGCGCAACAGCATACTCAGAAGCCAAAGGTACTAAACCTTGTAATAATGCATCATCAGACACATTGAGTTGTGCGCATAACTGTTTAATATTATTAGAATTTAATATGCCATGTTGTGATTTTAATTGACTACGTAATGACGCTGTTTGCGCTACGTTTAATGTGATGTGAGAATTTGTAAGTGCTGTATCTTGCTGTACAGTAAAAGTTGCTGAAGCCATAACATTTTTTAATTATTCAATGGCTAAGTAGTTTAAAAGGTTAGGATGTTAAATACCAGCCTATTTAACGCAAAAAAAGGGAGCATATCGCGTGCTCCCTTTTAATACCAATAGGTATACCTAACAAAATAAAGTGTTAGCCGGTATTACGCATACCTGCAGCTATACCTGTCATCGTGATCATTAACGCATTATCAATGTCACCTTCGTTGCGTTTTTCCTCTGAGCGAGCACGGCGTAAAAGCTCAACCTGTAGTAAGTTAAGTGGATCGGTGTACGGGTTACGTAAACTAATCGACTCCTTAATCCAAGGTTGTTCGGCTAGTAGGCTTTTTTGCGGGCTAAGTGATTGCACCAAGCTAATGGCTTCTTGAAGCTCTTTACGAAGTGTTACACCCAGTGGTTTGTACATATCTTCCACCAGCGCATTGTCGTAATGCTCACTCAACCAGCAATCGGCTTTACTAAATACCATTTCTAGCATTTCTAAGCGCGATCTAAAGAACGGCCATTGTAAGCTCATTTCGTTTAGGGTTTCTGCGCCGTACTTATTAAGCGCAGCTTTTAAGCCTGTTAACGCACCTAACCATGCTGGAAGCATTAAACGGTTTTGGCTCCAAGCAAAAATCCATGGAATAGCACGTAAACTTTCAACGCCACCATTAGGATTACGTTTTGCAGGGCGAGAGCCAAGCGGTAGCTTAGACAGTTCAAGCTCAGGTGTTGCCATTCTAAAGTAAGGTACAAAGTTTTCATCATGGCGAACTACATTACGGTAGTGCTCACACGACTCCTCACTTATTAGCTTCATTACTTCGCGCCATTCTGGCTTTGGCTCCGGTGGCGGTAGTAAGTTACTTTGTAGAACTGCGCCTGCGTAAATATTTAAGCTTTGCAGTGCTACATCGGGTAAACCAAATTTAAAGCGAATCATCTCGCCTTGCTCGGTTACACGTAAACCACCTTTTAAAGAGCCTGGCGGTTGTGAATGCAGCGCTTGTGCAGCGGGTGCACCACCACGACCTACTGTACCACCACGTCCGTGGAATAAAACAAGCTCAATACCACGTGCATCAGCAAGTTGTACTAGTTTATCCATTGCTTCGTACTGCGCCCAACCTGCTGCCATCATGCCGGCATCTTTAGCTGAATCAGAGTAACCAATCATTACGTTTTGTGTGTTTTTAATGTGCCCGCGATACCAAACATTATCAAGCAATGTGGTAATTACATCACTGCCTGCGTTTAAATCGTCAAGTGTTTCAAAAAGCGGTGCTACTGGTAAATCAAAGCTGCAGCCGCTTTCTTTTAGCAATAGTTGTACCGCTAAAATATCTGACGCTGTGCGCGCCATCGAAATAATATACAAACCAAATGTAGCTTCGTCTTGCTTGGCAATCACATCAAAGGTATCAAGTACTTCTTGTACATCAGGACTTGGTTGCCAATGTTTTGGAATAAGCGGTCTGCGTGAGTTAAGCTCTGCAAGTAAAAATGCTTGTTTGTCTTGCTCTTGCCATTGGTTATAGTCGCCTAAACCTAAGTAACGCGTTAGCTCAGAAAACACATCGCCGTGGCGAGACGAATCTTGGCGCACATCAAGTTTAGCTAAACGCAAACCAAAGCTATTTATACGGTGCAGTAAATCAAGTAATAAGCCATCCGCAACTACTTTCATATTACACTTTAATAACGAGCGATAGCACACTTCAACCGGGTATTTAAGCTGATTAATATCAGTAATTAAGTCTTGTGAATCGCTGCGCTTATTTTTAATTTTAGCACCTAAGTGCGCCACTGTTTCAGCAACCTGATTTTTAAGCTTTTTGATTACCGCTCTGTATGGTTCAAACTCTTGCCCTGCAAGCTCAATAAGCTCATCACTGGCATCTGACATAGATAATTCAGCGCACAACGTTTTTAAATCTTGAATGTATAAGTTAAGTGCCATCCAACGACCATGATCAAGCACCTCTTTTGTTACCTGCGATGTTACAAATGGATTACCATCACGGTCTCCACCCATCCAAGATGTAAACTCAATTGGGCTGTAATCTATCGGTAACTCTAAGCTTAATTGGTCTTTAACATTGGCTGAAAATTCACGTAAAAAACGCGGTACCGCATGCCAAAGGCTATTTTCTATTACGGCATAGCCCCATTTAGCTTCATCAACAGGTGTTGGACGAGAGCGACGAATATCGTCGGTATGCCACGCTTGGCTAATCAGCTGTTCAATACGATTTAAAATATTGTCACGCTCTTGCACTAAGTTATCTTTTCGCTCTAATGATGCAAGGCAGTCACTTAGTTCAACGTGTTTGTTAATAATAGTACGGCGTGTAACCTCGGTTGGGTGAGCGGTCAATACTAAATTTATGTGGAGTTTTGAGAGTGTTTCGGCCAAATGATTACTGTCTAGCTGGCCTTGTTCTGCTTTTGTAGCTAACGTTTTTAATGTTTGAGTGAGAGGGTTTTGTTGACCAAGGCCAACGTCATTAAAACGCGAAACGGTATGAAATTGCTCTGCTACATTAGCAAGGTTTAAAAAATGATTAAATGAACGGGCAACCGGTAAAAGCTCTTCGTCACTAAGCGCATGTAAAACTTCTATAAGCGCTTGTCTGTCGTCTTCGTTACCACTGCGAGATGATTTTGATAAAGCTCGAATTTCTTCTACTTTATCTAAAATCGCTTGACCTTGGGCATCTTTAATTGTTTGTCCTAGTAGTTGCCCTAGTAAATTTACATTACCTCGCAAGGCGGCGTATTGTTCACTCATTTATCAGTCTCCATTTTTTCGTAGGACACTATTAATATCATTATGAAGAGATATTTAATAGATCCATTTGCAATGTCTTGTCGTAAAAAAGTATATATAAAATAATCACAAAGCATTCACATGGTCATTTTTTACGATGGTAACTGTCCTCTTTGTAGCACTGAAATGCAGCAACTAAAGCACGCAGATACTAAAAACCTAATTACGCTTGAAGATCTTAACGCGACCGACTTCAGTGAGCGGTACTCGTATATTGATAGAGACAAAGCAATGACTTACCTACAAGCTCAAAAGCAATCAGGTGAAATGATTTACGGGCTTGATGTAACTTACGAGGCATGGAAAATAGTGGGTAAACACGGCTGGTTGAAAATTTTTCGCTTGCCAATAATTAGCTTTTTCGCTGACTGTGGATATGTGTTATTTGCAAAATACAGACATTCCCTTAGTAAAATTTTAATGCCAAACACAACGTGTTCTAATGGGCAATGCAGTTTAAAAAATAAGGGTAGTAAATGAAAACCATTGTTTTATTTGGCGCTAGTAGTGCGATTGCTAAAGCGTATGTTGAGCACTTAAATAACCATGCATCACAATTTAAAGTTCTGTGTGTCAGCTCAAGTGAATACAGCAGCGCCCCTACACATACTGAGTACTTTAGCACCGACTACAGCGCTCAAAGCCTGGCTATTTTTACCCAGCACTTAAAAGATACTCAAGCTGAATTACATCAAGTTATTATATTCAATGGTAAACTTCATAACACTCAGCACATGCCCGAAAAAAAGTTAGAAGATTTAAACGCTGATTATTTTAACGAGTTACTAAATGCTAATACACTCACGCCGTTACTTTGTTTACAGAGCATATTGCCTCTATTAACCCACAAAACGCAGTGTACTATTACAGCATTAAGTGCGCGCGTAGGTAGCATAAACGACAATGAATTAGGTGGCTGGTATACTTATCGCGCATCTAAAGCGGCGCTTAACATGCTATTTAAAACGGCGGCTATTGAACTTGCTCGTCGTGCTAAAAACACAAAACTCATTTTGTTTCATCCAGGCACTACCGATACCGAACTCTCAAAGCCTTTTCAAAAAAACGTACCTGCAGGTAAGTTATTTACGCCTGAATTTGTAGCTGGGCAGCTTTTTGAATTAACAAACAACAACCCTGATTTAAAACTAAACGGTGAACCTGCTTATTTAGACTGGCAAGGTTCAACCATACCGTGGTAAGGATTTTTAATGCATTTTACTAAAGCGCGAATAGACGCACTTGAAAAACATACCCGTACTCACTTAATCAACTCTCTTTCGGGTTTTAAAAGCGCTAACTTAATTGGTACACAAGACTTACTTGGCAATACTAACTTGTCGATTGTCAGCTCCGTTATTCACCTTGGGGCTAACCCACCGTTAGTTGCAATGATAATGCGTCCTCATAGTGTGCCGCGTCATACGTTTGAAAATATTTTACAAACGGGCACTTACACCATTAATCAAGTGAATAAGTCGATTTATAAACAAGCTCATCAAACCTCAGCCCGTTACGATAAAGACGAATCTGAGTTTGATGCTACAGGCTTAACGCCTGAATACTTAAACGACTTTGCAGCCCCTTTTGTAAAAGAAAGCCGCTTAAAGTACTCGGTTAAATTTGTAGAAAACCAACATTTAGCCATCAATGGAACTGAGCTCGTTATTGGCGAAATTATGGATGTTTTTGTTGATAAAGCCGCGCTGCAAAGCGACGGTTTCCTAGATTTACAAGCAATAGAAACAGTGGCAGTAACTGGGCTTGATAGCTACCACACAAGTAATAAACTCACGCGTTTACCTTACGCTAAAAAATAATATGACCTTTTAAGAGGCTATAAACTACTAGCCTCTTATCGCATAACATTGAATTTTACCTTGGTATTAATCACACTAGTTAAAAATCCAAGGAGAAAAACATGACTACCATCGGTATTGGTACACAATCTAGCGAGCAAGCGTTGGCAAGCTTAAGCAATATGACGCACACGCTAACCCCTATTGCAGCTGACGAACATTTAGAGCGCATAGCCAAGGCGCAAGCGTATATGCTAGCTAACAACATAGATGCAATTTATTTAAACGCTGGCACCAACCTAACCTACTTTACAGGGATGAAATGGTACGCGAGCGAGCGCATGGTTGGCGCGATATTACCCGCCCTTGGTGAAGTACAATATATTGCGCCTTATTTCGAAATTGGTTCACTAAACGGGTTTAAAGTAATAGAGGGGCCTATTCATGGGTGGCAAGAGCACGAAAATCCTTATGCACTTTTTGTCGAAGTACTAAAAAAGTTAAATATTAATGAAAACGCAACCATTGGCATTGATGAAAGCGCACAATTTTTTATATTCGACGGCATTAATAAAGCGCAAACGGGTTTAACACTCATAAACGCACAACCTGTAACGGCGCATTGCCGTATGCATAAATCAATTCACGAGCTTAGCTTAATGCAGCGCGCGATGGATATGACCTTAGCCGTACATCAAGCCACAGCAAGCATGCTTTATGAGGGAATAACCACCACCGAAGTGGAAGCCTTTATTAAACAAGCACATCAAAAAGTAGGCGCGCCAGGTAACTATTTTTGTATTGTTTTATTTGGTGTTGCAACGTCTTTTCCGCACGGGGTTAAAGACGCCCAAGTACTTAAAAAAGGCGATATGGTATTAATTGATACCGGCTGTAAAGTACACGATTACCTATCTGATATTACCCGTACCTATGTATTTGGCGAACCAACAATGCGCCAACGCATGTTTTGGGATCATGAAAAAGCAGCGCAAATGGCGGCATTTAATGCAGCTAAAATCGGTGCTACGTGCGAAGACGTAGACGCGGGCGCACGTACTTATTTAGCGGCGCAAGGGTTAGGTCCGCAGTACCAAACACCGGGTTGCCCGCATCGAACTGGCCACGGCATTGGGCTAGACATTCATGAATGGCCATACTTAGTTGGCGGTGATAAAACCCCACTTGCCCCAGGCATGTGCTTTAGTAACGAGCCAATGTTAGTTATACCTGATGAATTTGGCGTACGTTTAGAAGATCATTTTTACATGACCGACAACGGCCCTCATTGGTTTACACAACCAAGTTATAGTATTGACGACCCATTTGGGCTTAACGCTTAAAACTGAATTCCTTCAAGAGCAGCTGTTTAGTTGCTCTTTTTAGTTTGGTATTGATAAAGCTAAATTAATCCCAATATCCTTTTTTATACTTAGTTATAAGCAATCCTCAAAAGGATAAATATGAAAAACTTTAAAATTGATATCGTTTCAGACGTAATGTGCCCTTGGTGTGTAGTGGGTTATAAAAACCTAGAAACTGCACTAGAGCAACTCAAAGACGAAATGAGCGCAGATATTACGTGGCATCCTTTTGAACTAAATCCAGATATGCCAATTGAAGGTCAGGATTTAAACGAACATTTAATGCAAAAGTACAACCTAACAGAAGAGCAAGGCGACGAAAATCGTAAAAACATGTTCGAAGCAGGTCAACGTGCTGGGTTTACTTTTAATTTTGATGGCAAACGCATCATGATCAACAGCTTTGATTTGCATCGTTTATTAATGTGGGCACGTGAAGAAGGTAAGCAAACCGAGTTAAAACTCGCCTTTTTTGAAGCGCACTTCACTGATTTAAAATACTTAAATCAAGAAGAAGCACTGCTCGACGTTGTTGAAAAAGTAGGTCTTGATAAAGAAACTGCGCGCAGTATCCTACATTCAGACAAATACGTTCAAGACGTACGCCAAGAGCAAGACAACTTTAAACAGATGGGTATTACTTCAGTACCTACATTTATCATAAACGATAAATATGCACTTACTGGCGGACAACCAAGCGACTCATTCATTCAAGCACTAAAACAAATTAGTGAAGAAGAAGCCAAGCAAGACGCTTAGCGAGTAAATTGCTGTTTAACATATATAAGGCTGCGCAATGCAGTCTTTTTCTATATAGCGAAGGTTGCTTCTTTACTTTAAAGAAAACTAAGTACGATAAAGTGCCTTAGTACACTTAAGATTCAACCTGCCTTCTTATGTTTGTGACATAAACATGCGTAAAATAAATATTTTAAACAGCTTTTTAATAACGTAATATCCTCATTCACTTTCGTTATCTGGATGTAAGAATGGACGCTTATACAAAAAGAAAGTTCTACAGAGCTTTGACTCGCTACAATTATTTCCCAAACCAGAAGTCTAATATAGGGGAACTACCACCACTTATTAGCACTAGGCAGTTTACTCCAGAGGTCTGTGAAGCATTAGCAGCACTTAGGGAATCTGACACCCGAGAAAGCAGTGGCTATGATGTAGTGACATATAATGCTACTAGGTATAACAACGCATTCCGTGAACTATCATTGATTCATCCTAAAGCATACGCGTTGCTCGCAAGTCACTTGCACGACCACTGGAATAAGATTCAGCCATTTACCACCAGCGAAAGCAGTATTATAAAACCTGAAGAACATGAAGATGGTCGAATCATGGTAATGAACTATGAAGACCCCATTGAAAAAACCACACGAGCACTAACTGAGAGTTTTGGTAAGCGCTTTCAAGTCAAAGCTGACATATCAAACTGCTTCAATAGTATATATTCACATGCTATCGCATGGGGGCTTGTTGGATTCGACTACGCCAAGACTAATCGCCAACATCACTTGTGGTTCAATCTGGTCGATAAATACCAAAGAAAATGCAAACGTAACGAAACACAAGGTATTCCAATAGGTTCTGCCACTTCAAATATTAGTCTTGAAATCATACTTGGAAAAATAGATTCGGAGCTATTAGAAGCTGGTTATCACTTTCACCGATACGTGGATGATTACAATTGTTACTGTGAAACAAATGAATCCGCACATCAATTTCTATTACTACTTGGACACTTATTAGCAAGATACAAGCTATCTTTGAATATTCAAAAAACTCAGATTATCGAGCAGCCTGCACCAGATCAAGATGCGTGGGTATTAGAATTGCTTGGCAACCTACCTAGTAGATTGAATAAATCCCACGAAGATGAGCCAAAGCTAACAGCTTCTGAAGCTATCACATTCATCAATCATGCAATTCTTGTAAACAAGCAAACACCTGACGGCAGTGTATTGAAATATGCTATTCAGTTGATAGTAAACTTTCTTGATCATCAAGCCCCAGCGACCGTATACAGCTGTGTTCTGAACTTATCTTGGCACTACCCTATTTTAATCCCATACCTTGATAGGTTAATTGAAAAATCCAATATTAAAAGAGGTGACATTGATAATCATCTAAATGCCCTAATTATTGAAAACTGTAAACATCGTCGTTCAGATGGAATCTGTTGGCCTCTCCACATAATGAAAAAATTAGGAATTGCTCCTGCCGATAACACTATAGATGCGATTATAGCGAGTGAAGATTGCGTCAGCTTGACTATTCTGAATTCAATACTTATTGGTAATAAGCAAATTGTTGATTTTGCAGATAAAGTAATTAACTCAAACGACAACTACTTTATTGATACATATTGGCTTTTGCTTTATCAGTTATTCAGAGATGGTGATGTAAAAAATGCTTACACCAATATTAAAATCTTTGATACTCTCTTGGAGTTTGATGTTAATTTCATACCCGGTGAAACACATACTCAAGCAGAACATAAATGTGACGGAATTAATACAGGTTTTGTCTTCGGACCTATTGAAGGCTTATTGGAAAAGATTAAGAAGTAAAACTTTTAGTTTTCCTATTTACCCCATCATAATAACTAACTAGTGTAGTGGTCATCTGATTTTCACTAAAAAGTTTCCAACTTCATTTAAACCCAACAATTCCAAGCTATACATTCAATAAAATTTATAGCTTGATAACTAAAAAGGCTGCAGTGTGCAGCCTTTTTAGTATTTGTCAGCGAGCTTATTAAGTACGATAAAGTACTTTAATTACACGCCAGTCAAATTTAGTTTTAACTAGGAGCGTCTCTAAAATAGCGCCTATAAAGGCTAATTTTCAAACTGATAAAACATTTGGTCGAGCCCAAATTTACCTAGGTCACTGCCTCTTGCCCTAATCGGCAGGATGAATATTTTTTAGCTAAGATTTGAAACTTTTAACACTAACCTAGTTGCGTATAAAAGGCAGTTGAAGTTACTTTTTGACCAACTAGTTCTTTGTGGTATTCAAATGCGCAACTCCAATTTATTTGCTTGTAACCATCACTATCCCCATCTGTAACATATATTTAAATGACAGAGCCCATAGTTAAAATGATAACAATAAAAGTATAAGCTTTTTCATATTCACCTCCTATGTTCACAATAAGAGAAATTCAGCATATAGCTTCTATTAATTTTCGATGGATTTTCTTACAATACTCCCGCACCTTCCAACTTTAGAGACCAAACCATTTTATAACCTATTAAATTGTATAAATTAATACCTGACACTAACCTTTAATGTAAGCCGATATTTCAATAAGCTTTTAACAAAAACCCTCTGCTACTCAAATCTTACCCTCTACGTTTTTATAAAAGCGCTGGCACTATACGTGCATTGTCTATTATGTGTTCTTAATGAGTGTGCTGCGCGCTATTTTATTTCAAATGCCACGTAAATATTACAAGGTGCCATTAAATTCTTTCATACCGCTATACACTCTCACTATTACTAAAGGGCTAATTAATAACGAATTACATATGAGGAGCAAGCATGGCTAAGTCAGCAATATTATACAGAATGGTAACCGATGAGCATATTTGCCCATTTGGACTCAAATCAAAAGATTTACTGAAGCGAAAGGGCTATAAGGTAGATGATAAACCACTGACTTCGCGTGAAGAAACCGATGCATTTCAACAAAAACACAATGTTGATACCACACCCCAAACATTTATCGATAACGAACGCATTGGCGGATATGATGATTTGCGCGCTTACTTTAATAAATCAGAGCCAGGCCAACAAGGTACAACTTATACCCCCGTTACGGCCATTTTTGCTGTCACGTTATTACTTGCCTTTGCATTTAGCTACTCGACTGGCTTTGCACTTTTTTCTATGCATACAGTTATGCTGTTTGTCGCGCTAACAATGGGCGTACTGGCTATTCAAAAATTACGCGACTTATACAGCTTTAGTAATTCTTTTATAACCTATGATTTATTTGCTATGAAAGTAGTTAGGTATGCTTATGTGTATCCATTTTTAGAAGCATTTGTCAGTATAGGCATGATTGCAGGGCTTTCAGCTTATGTTGTTGCACCAATTTCTTTATTTATTGGAGGAGTTGGAGCCGTGTCAGTGATTAAGGCTGTTTACATAGACAAACGAGAGCTTAAGTGTGCCTGCGTTGGCGGTGATAGTAATGTACCGCTGGGGTTTGTCTCTCTGACCGAAAACCTGTTTATGATTGCTGCAGGTATTTGGATGTTGATTAAATAAAAAGACTTAACACTTAAAAGGCTGCAGTGTGCAGCCTATTAAATAATTGTCAGCGAGCTTATTAAGTACGATAAAGCACTTTAATTACATGCCAGCCAAATTTAGTTTTAACTAAGTGAGGCTCTAAAATTGCACCTTTAAATGCAATTTTATCAAACTGAGGGACCATTTGGCCGCGCCTAAACTCACCTAAGTCACCACCTTTTTTACCAGATGGGCATGACGAATACTTTTTAGCTAAGGTTTGAAACTTTGCACCTTTACCTAATTGCTTAATAATATCTTCTGCAATCTCTTTGTGCTTTACCAAAATGTGAAGTGCGTGTGCTGTGTTTGCCATGAAAAAAGCCTTTTATACCGTTAGCTAAAATTAAACGCGGCGATTTTAACACAACCCCATAAACCTGGCATCTACTTATACTGCAGTGTATAACGCCTAATTTATAAATAATGTTTAGCATCCTCTGGGTTGGGAATTCTGCAATACTGATATTTTCCAAATAAGGTATAGCGGTTTAAAGCAACCCTATCGTATAACCAATTATTAAACCTATTTGGCAAAATACTAAATACGTTTGCTAGCTTGTATGGGTAACCTAGCTGCTTAACAACGTTAAAAAAAGCATGACTTTGTGTATACGCGTTACCATTTTCTAGGTAAACCATTGAGGCATATTCAGTTGTTGATAGACCAAAATGCGTTAACAACAGTTCTCCTTTTGGAGATTGCACGCTGCATAATTTAAAAATAGTATTAGTGTCGTGAGCAATAATAAAGTTACACCACGCGCTGCAAAGCTTACATTGCGCATCAAATAATATAATTTTTTGATTTTGCATTATTGTCACTGCATCATCGCTCATAACACTTTCCTTAAATTAAGTACTAAATTACTGCTGCACCGGCTTTTTTTGTAACTTGCGCTGCAAAGTACGTCTGTGCATATTAAGTTGCCTTGCGGTAACCGACACATTGCCATTATTACTGTGTAATACTTGTTGAATATGCTCCCACTCTAAACGCTCTGGCGACATAACCGCATCATCAATAACACTCGATGCCGATGCCACAGGCTCGGTGTTAAGCGCTTTTAATAATGTTGCCATATCAACCGGTTTAGTAAGGTAGTCGTTTGCGCCTAAACGCATTGCCTCTACTGCGGTTGCTATACTTGCAAACCCAGTTAGTAAAACAATATGAGCCTGAGTGAGCAAACTACGCAGCGGCTTTATGAGTACAAGTCCGTTATCGTCACCTAGTTTCATGTCTAATAAAATAAAGTCGGGCAATAGTTTACGCGCGGTAAGTAACGCATCACTTTGGTTATGCGCCACCTCGCAGATAAAGCCTTGTTTAGTTAAGCGCCTTGCCAGTGTGCTGGCTAAATTTATGTCGTCTTCAATTATAAGTAACTTCATAAGGCGTTATTCTCAGTGTTTACAATAGCGAGTTTAACTTTGGCGACAGCGCCGCCATCTGCATGGTTAAACAAGGTAAGTGAGCCATTCAAACGCTCAAAAGTAACATTTGATAAAAGCACAGCAAGCCCCATTCCTTGATCGCTTGGCATAAGTTGCCCGCCCAGCTCTGCTAATTGCGATGATGAAAAGCCAGGGCCAAAATCACGAATTAACAAGTAAACGCATTCACTATGTAAGTTATCTTGCTGCCAACTCAGCTCTAATTGAGTTTGGCCTTGTTTTTGATTAGCGAGCGCGGCGTTCTGCAATAAATTTAAAATAGCAGGCAATAACATGGCATCACTTATCAATGTTGCTGCAATAGGTGGCGTAATCCATTTAATTTGCTGATCAGGGTATTGCAGTAGAAGTGTGTCTGTAATTTGTGTCTGCAGTTGCTTTACGCTGGTATGCTCTTGCGAATTTTTGAGGCGTAGCTGCTCTGAGAGTTTTCTAAAGTCGTTAAGTTGCGTACTACACTGAGTAAGCGGCGCTTGCATGTGCTTAACAATGGGGTTGTTTGGTTGGTCTTCTAATAACTCTTCAAACAATAGCTGTAAATTTGCAATTGGGGTCGCTAGTTGATGGGTTATTTGTGCAGCGGCCCCATCAAGGGTAACAAGCTGTTCATTACGTAATTGTTTTTCACGCACGTTTGCAATAATTTGCTCTCGCTCTTTAAGTGCCCTGCTCATTGCGCCAATCACTAATGCGATTACGCTAGCACTTAAAACAAAATTAACCCACATGCCAATAAAGTGACCACTCATATTCATTTGATGCATGCTGTGATCGGGCATCTTTATCAGTAAAAAACTGTATGCGGCAATGGCTAATACCGCAATATAAGCTAATCCTTTTTCTCGCAACGTAACAGCAGCGATCATTATCGGGAGCAATAACAGTGATACAAATGCATTGGTTGCACCACCGCTTAGAGAGCAAAACCGTTAAAAATAATACATCAGCGGTTAACTGCATCAACATACCCAAAGGTTTAGCGCGGCTTACATTACGATAGGCAAATAGGCTAATAAGCTGAAACACAGCCTCAACGGCAATAACAATCAGTAATGGCAGTAATGCGATTTGATGTTCTAGTAAAAAATAAACGCTAAGCACAGCAATTAATTGCACCGCAATAGCACCGCTTCGCAGCATTAATAGTCGACTAATGGTGGGGTCGGTTTGCATTAACAAGAGGTGATTGCCCAATCAAATGTTTAATAAGGTTATTTTAACGGTTATATGATTTTTAATCATCATCCATCGAAATTGAAAACGGTGCACAAGGCGTTCCTTGATGAAACACCATTTTCCATTGCTCGCCTTGTTTACGCCAAAGCGACATACGCAATGAATAATTAAATTCACTGCGAGCAGAGCGCCTATAAGCTGCTTGATAACTAAGTTGCACTACGTCATCACTTAGCATTCGGCCCTTAAAATGCTGATTATAAAACTGTGGCACAACCTCGGTAGGTAAACGGGTAAGTACTTGGTATTTATTAAATGTAGTGCCATTGGCAGCAATTTCGATAAATTCATCATCGAGCAAAGCATCTAATGCCCGCTCAGATTGGCGAACTTCTGGGTCTAGTAACTGGCGCTCAGCGTCAATCAAATGATTAAACAACGACACTTTTATTTTGCTGCTCATAACCTTCCCTATTGTTTATAAACTTGCCCGGCTTTCATAACAAATTGCACGTTTTTAAGTACGTCGATATTTTTAAGCGGTGAGCCATTTACACTGATAATATCTGCTTGTTTACCAACACTCAAGTCGCCAATGAGTGCGCTTTGCCCCAGCAGTTTAGCTGCATGTATAGTTGCTGACTTAATAGCTTGGGCTTCGCTCATACCATTGTTTACCATTAAACTAAATTCGTTAGCATTGAGCCCATGACGCGACACCCCAGAGTCTGTTCCAAATGCTATATTAACCTTATTTTTCAGTGCAAGTTGAAACGAAGCTTGCATTTTTGGAGTCACTTCACGCACTTTGTCGACTATTGCCGGTGGCATATTTGGATTTGTAAGCACCTCTTCACTTACCGTTGCACCCGCTAAAAGCGTCGGTACTAAATAAGCTCCCGTTTTTTTAAATAACTTTATTGCCTCTTTATCTAGATAAGAGCCATGCTCAATAGAATCTACACCGGCTTTTATGGCCGCTTTTATACCTTGTGTACCGTGTGCATGCGCTGTAACTTTACGCCCCAAGTGATGAGCAGTATCAACAATTGCAATCAGCTCTGCATCTGTAAGTTGTTGGTTAACACCAGCAGCGGTATTACTTAGTACTCCACCCGTGGCAGTAATTTTAATTACATCAGCGCCACTTTTAATTACCTCGCGTACCGCACGGCTACAATCATCCGCGCCATTACATATACCAATCCCGCCTGTAACCGCATCTGTAATATCTTTTCGATAACCGTGCATATCTGCGTGTCCACCGGTAGGCGATATTGTATTACCCGCTGCAAAAATGCGAGGGCCGTTAATATCATTTCGCTCAATAGCACGTTTTAGCGGAAATATAACTTTGTGATCGCTACCTAAATCTCGCACTGATGTAAAACCCGCATCGAGCGTACGTTGTAAATATTTAATTGAGCGCAAAGCATAATCGGCATCATATTCTGTTGCCCAGCGGTGAGGGTTTGCTTTAGCATCTCGCTCAAACGTAACGTGAACATGCATATCAATAAGACCAGGCATTACAAATTGATTTTTAAGATTTATAATATCGGCATCAGGTAGGTTAAGTTCTACTTTTGTGAGGTAGCCGTTTTTAATGGCTGTTATTGTATTATCTGTTATGACTAACGTTTGCTCTGTTTTTACTTTTTGATCCTCGGATGCAAGTAAACTGCCCGCATAAATAATTTTATGCTGTTGAGCAAAAGCCCCATTTGCTATTAATGCCAGCGTTATTGCAGTGAATGTTGTTATTAGTGTTGTTTTCATACTTGCTCCTTTTTTATACTAGCATTACCTTAAATAACCTGTAATTGCGAATATTTACGACACAAAGCATGCTATAAACTAGTCTTGAAAGCCGTTTTTTGGTATAACTCACCCATTAGTAATACATGTCAGACCACCTTAAGAGAACATACTATGCCTTACGCACATATCACTGGTTGGGGTAAATGCATTCCACCAGCAAGCATTAGCAACGATGAAATTAGTGAAATAGTTGATACCACCGACGAGTGGATAACCTCGCGTACAGGCATTAAATCTCGCCGTGTGAGCCATGTAAGTACCGCCGAGCTGGCAACCGTTGCAGCTAAGCATGCTATTGCGTGCGCAGGCGTTGATCCTAAAGATATTGATTTAGTAATATTAGCAACCTGTACACCTTCTACTGTTGTGGCAAATACCGCCTCACAAGTGCAAAAAAACATTGGTGCAACAGGCGCTGCCGCAATGGATACAAACGCGGCATGTTCGGGCTTTTTATATGCATTGCAAGCTGCTACAGCACAAATTCAAGCGGGTATGATCAAAAAAGCAGTGGTCATTGCCGCTGAGCGTATGACCTGGTACGTAAACTGGGCACGTCGCGATAGCGCTGTTTTATTTGGCGATGGCGCAGGTGCAGTAGTACTTGAAGCGGCAGATACGCCAGCTGGTTTACTAGCAACCAAAACTGGTTGTGACAGTGAAGACCGCGATATTTTACACATCACTAACTTTGGTAGTGATTTAAATAAATATGAGTCAATTGGTCCATCTGATTTATTATTTGAAGGTCGTGAAATTTTCAAACGTGCTGTTAAAGGCATGAGCGAAGCGTGCGACGATGTACTTAAACAAGCCGATTTGAGCCTTGATGACATTAATGTACTCGTTCCACACCAAGCTAACTTACGTATTATTCAGGCTATTCAGCATCGTTTAAAAGTACCTGACGAAAAAGTAATGGTTAACATTGGTGAGTATGGTAATACCTCTGCTGCTACGATTGCTATTGCGTTATGTGAAGCCGTTGAGCAAGGGTTAATTAAACCGCATTCAAACATTATGTCTGCTGCATTTGGTGCAGGCCTTACCTGGGCTGCAAGTTACATAAAATGGGGCGAACGCGTAACGCCTATTAGTGTAAGCGATGCCGCTTTACCGCCATGTGATAAAACCGGTTTAGAACTTGTAGCACCGGCCGTTAAAGCATGTAAAGAAGCGCAGCCAAGCTAACACAACATGTAGTAAGCAACATATAAAACGCACTTCATTAAGTGCGTTTTTGCTTTTTAAGGAATTAAATTTGAAACTTTTAGGTATTCACCACGCTGCCATTATTTGCAGTGACTATGCACGTTCTAAACACTTTTATAGCAATGTACTTAAACTTAACGTTATTAATGAGCACTTTAGAGCTGATCGTAATTCATATAAATTAGATTTAGCCATGCCCGATGGTAGCCAAATAGAGCTATTTTCGTTTGATGGATCGCCCGCAAGACCAAGCTATCCCGAAGCACAAGGCTTAAGACATTTAGCTTTTAAGGTAGCGGATGTACAGATTGCAAAAACGTATTTAGAGTCGTGCGAAGTAAACGTTGAGGATATTAGAGTGGATGAAATAACCGGCAAAAAGTTTACCTTTTTTGCCGATCCAGATAACTTGCCACTTGAGCTTTATGAGGTTTAAAACTCATAAGCTCAAGTTCTTACTATTGAATCAAAAACTTATTTATTAAAACGGTTTTGTAAGTAAGTAAACACCGCGCGAATACCTAACGCTTCACCACCTGTTGGACGACCTGGTAATGCACGTAAGTTCCATGCCATTACATCAAAGTGTACCCATGGTGTTGTTGGTTCAACAAATTCTTTTAAGTAAAGCGCCGCAGTAATAGCACCACCAAATGGTGTGCTTGCACAGTTTGCCATATCGGCTACATCGCTTTTTAGTAAGTTTTTGTATTGCTCAAACAACGGAAGCTGCCAAACAGGGTCATATACACTTAAACCTGCATCAATAATACCGTTTGCTACATCGCGCTCTGTTGAGAAAAAGCCCGGAAGCTCCGTGCCTAACGCAACACGACATGCACCCGTGAGGGTAGCAAAATCAATAATTAGCTCAGGATTATCGTTTTGTGCTTCGCTTAATGCATCACACAATACTAAGCGCCCTTCTGCGTCTGTATTATCAATTTCGACCATAATGCCTTTGCGTGTTTTAACAACATCGCCAGGGCGAAATGCATTGCGCGATACTGCATTTTCAACAGCGGGTACAAGCACTCGTAATCTAATTGGTAAGTTAGCTGCCATAATAAGCTGTGCTAGTGCAATTACGTGCGCCGCGCCGCCCATGTCTTTTTTCATGTTACGCATGCCAGAACTTGGTTTTAAATCAAGTCCACCTGAGTCAAAACATACGCCCTTACCTACTAGTGTAATTAATGGAGCATCTGTTGCACCCCATTTTAAATCGAGTAAACGCGGTTTGTTTTCGCTTGCACGACCCACCATATGAATAGTCGGGTAGTTTTGCTCTAGTAACTCATCACCAATCCACTGTGAAAATTCGCCATTGTAAGTTGCAGCTAAATCTTCCATTACTTGCGATAAATGTTGCGGCATCATATCTACCGCTGGGGTGTTTACTAAATCACGTGCAAGTGTAATGGCATCAGCTTGTTGGCTAATACGGTCAAACAACGCTTTATCGCTAATGACTAATTGCGCTTTTGCTGTTGGTTTTTCTTTATATTCACTAAATTCGTAACCACCAAGCACAAACCCTAAAGCAACTTGCTCTACAAAAGCGCTCTCGCCTTGAATTTGATAAGTACCAGTAGGAAGTGTATTTGCTAAATTACCCGCAGCCCAAAAATCATCGCTACTTTGCATTAAACAAAATACCTGGCTTAACTCGCCCGTTTTAGCATCAGGGATTAAAGCAACACCTTGCTTTTCAAAACCTGTATTAGTTAACCAATTTTGTATAAATGCAGGCTGCTGTGCTTGCCAGTCAGATAATTCGTTTTTAAGAATAAAAGATAAAGGAATACCAGAAGATGTATGACGTAGTAATGCACTCATTAAAAAGCTCATATAATATAAAAATGGTACTTAAGAGCATATCAATAAGCGCACCTAAAAGGTATCGCTAATTTGAAGGGATTTTAGTTACTTTTTTAAGCTGTTTTTGGATTCTTGCTTTTGATTTTCTTGATCTATTTTAGCATCAAGTTCTTTAATAGATTTGTTTATATTAAACGAGCTTGGCAGTACATCAACTCCCACTAAACTCCCTAATTTAACAACTAAAGGAATTGTAAGCGGAGCAAAAGGTAATACAGCAAACACACCGAGCCCTAGCCCTTTTAGAATATCAACAAACTGTTCATTAGCGCGTTTTAACTCCTCTTTACTTGTTTGGCCTTGGGTATAGCGCCTATAAATAGAGAGCATTTCTTTGGTTTCTTGTTTTTCTTGAGCAAGTGCGATTTTAAGCGCCACCATAGCACGACGAAAACGCAGCTGTTGGCGTTTCTTACTAATTTTAACTACCCGCCAAGGCGCACGGTGAATAACTTTATATAATCGCATAGCTTTTATTTTCACACAGCGGCGCAGGTTCACAAAGAATAATTTACTTGCTACGGCCTTTCACTTACTCTTATTGCACCAAATTAGTATTAAATACATACAATAATGCAAAATTTATCAAGTCAAATACCGCAAAAGCCTGAAAAACCAAAATCTGATGAATGCTGTGGCGGCGGTAGTTGCTGCCCCTGTGTGTGGGATGAATATAAAGAAAAATTAGTGGCTTGGCGCTGCATACAAAACATTAAAAAACACAAGAAAGAAACAAATAAATAACATTTTAATATTTCCAACGCATTAAAATTCCTCTTAACAACCCTATTTGCACTTATTTAGTTCATTTCCACTTCACTTTGCACCACTGTTGCATTTTTTATTAAATTGAACCTTTTTGTTATCAAACGGTTAATTAACAATTGCTCTCCTCGTTTTTTACCTATAGTCTGTAGATAGGACTTCACAAAAAGTAAGCTTAATTGATTAGGCTTTTGAGCTAAACCCTCAAACTTATGTGAAACAAAAATTAAGTAAAAAATAAATGATGTGAAATTAGCATCAAAAATAAGAATTATTCTAACTGGGGAAAATTAGAATGAAATTAAAAAATAATGCGCTAAACCAAGCAATCAAATTTGCTTTAGCTACAACCACTGCAGGGTTGTTTTTTTCAGGTACTGCTGTTGCAGCAGACGAGCAACAACAAACTAAAGTAAACAAAAACGTAGAGAAAATTGCCGTAGTAGGTACGCGTTCAGCTCCACGTTCAATCGGTGATTCACCGGTGCCAATCGATATCATTGGTGGCGAAGAGCTTGAAAAGTCGGGCAACACTGACATGCTTGAACTTTTAAAAGGTGCCGTGCCATCTTTTAACGTACATCAAAACCCTATTAGCGATGCAGCCTCTCTTGTTCGCCCAGCTAACTTACGTGGTTTACCATCAGACAGCACATTAGTTCTTTTAAACGGCAAACGTCGTCATCGTGCTTCTGTAATTGCGTTTTTAGGCGGTGGTATTAATGATGGTGCCCAAGGTGCAGATATTTCAGTAATTCCAAGCATTGCTATTAAACAAGTAGAAGTACTTCGTGATGGCGCAGCCGCACAGTATGGTTCTGATGCAATTGCCGGTGTAATGAACTTCCAGTTAAAAGACGCTTCAGAAGGCGGTAAATTAGAAATTCGCCATGGTCAATTTTATGAAGGCGATGGGGATACAACACAAGTGTCGGGTAACGTGGGTTTACCTTTTACCGACAATGGCTTTGCTAATTTAAGTTTTCAATACAAAACAGCAGATGCAACAAGCCGCTCAGTTCAGCGTGCCGATGCTGCAGCTCTTTCAGCTGCCGGTGTTCCTGATGTATCTTCGCTAGCACAAGTATGGGGCGCACCAGAAGTTGATGACGATATTACAATTTTTGGTAACGTGGGTTTAGAGCTCACTAACGATTCTGAATTTTACATGTTTGGTAACTACTCTGAACGTGATGTACGTGGTGGCTTTTACTACCGTAACCCACAAACGCGTTCTGGTGTTTATTCAAATGATGGTGGCGAAACTCTGCTTGTTGCAGATTTAACACCTGATATGAGCGCTAACTGTCCTACTATTGCAATAACAGATGGCAACGTACTAGATGATCCAGCTTACATAAATGGTGTAGCGAACAACCCAGATTGTTTTGCATTTAACGAATCGCTTCCAGGTGGTTTTACACCTAACTTTGGCGGCAACATTACTGATACTTCTTTAACTATCGGTACTAAAGGGCGATTCACTGGTGGTTTCTTAAAAGATACTTACTATGACTTAAGCGGTACTGTGGGCTTAAATGAATCACGTTACTTTATTTACGATACAGTTAATGCCTCTTTAGGTGCAGATACACCACGTGATTTCAGCCCAGGTAAATATGAGCAACTAGAGAAAAACTTTAACTTTGATTTATCAAAGGGTGTCGACTTTGGTTTAGCTTATGATGTAAATATTGCCGGTGGTTTTGAATGGCACGAAGAAACATTCACTATCATTTCTGGTGATGAAGCATCTTACACTGCAGGCCCTTTAACAGAACAAGGTTTTGGTATTGGCTCTAACGGCTTCCCTGGTTTTAAACCATCACAAGCAGGTGAGTTTTCTCGTCGTAACTATGCAGCATATGTTGATGTTGAAGCACCGTTTACTGAAGATTTCCTAATGGGCGTGGCGCTTCGCTTTGAAGACTACGACAGCTTTGGTACTACAACTAACTACAAAGTAATGGCTCAATACCATTTAACTGAAGATTTAAATATTCGTGGCTCTGTAAGTAGCGGTTTCCGTGCACCTACAGTTGGTCAAGCTAACGTAAGTAACGTACAAACAAGCTTAGATAGCGGCGTATTACAAGATTCAGCGCTTCTTCCACCAACAAACCCAATTGCAGTGCAATTAGGTGGTACAGAGCTTGAGCCGGAAGAATCGCAAAGCTATACGCTTGGTGCTGTATACACAATCGGCGAGTTATTTTTAACGCTTGATTACTACAATATTCAAGTAGATGACCGTATTAGTCAATCAGATAAAATCAACTTAAGCCAAGCAGATAAAGATACACTTACAGCGGCTGGAGTTCCTAATGTACAAGGTCTTGCTCAAGTAAGCTTTTTTACAAATGACTTTGATACAACAACACAAGGTATCGATTTAGTTGCCAACTATACAGCTGAACTAATGGGCGGTAGCTCTACATTTAGCCTTGCTTATAACTGGAATGATACTGAAGTAACTCAATTTAGTGAGATTACAGGTGCGTTTAAGGTTAAGCGCTTAGAAGAAGACTTACCGAATCATCGTGCAACGTTCACATTATCTCAGCAGTGGGAATCAGTTTCTGCATTTGCTCGTGCAAACTACTACGGCGAATACCAAGGTGTTCACGTTGATTATGATGCAACAGCTAAAACAGCAGATGCTGCCGTCACTATTGATGCTGAAGTTACTTACTTCTTAAATGAATCAGTTAGCTTCTCTGTAGGCGCTCAAAACTTGTTTGACCAAGATG
Organism: Pseudoalteromonas sp. C8; assembly: GCF_011378685.1. Classification (NCBI taxonomy): domain Bacteria; kingdom Pseudomonadati; phylum Pseudomonadota; class Gammaproteobacteria; order Alteromonadales; family Pseudoalteromonadaceae; genus Pseudoalteromonas; species Pseudoalteromonas sp. C8. Next base: position 19,870 of record NZ_WTKT01000014.1, on the reverse strand, counting down.
CTGAAAAACTTGATTTTGCAGATGCAACGGGAATTCCTAATAACAACTGGGGTGGTCAATACTATGAAACATCTCCGTTTGGTATTAACGGTGGCTTTTACTACGCGAAAGCAACATATACTTTCTAAACTATTTTCATGAAGAACCAAAGGCGAAATGTTAAAGACATTTCGCCTTTTTAATTTTATAGTTAATAAAAATAATAATGAACAATACCAATTGCATTGAATAAGTGTTCTATTATAGCGCTCAGAAAATAGCGTAATAACAAGGCGAAAATTATGATATATAGTTGCTCTATATGAATAATTTTTAACGCAGTGAGTACGCTATTTAATGCGATAGAAAGATTGTTTTTTTAATAAAATTGGTATAACTATGCTACTTAATAAAGCTAACCAACTACTGCAACAAAATAAACTCAAAGAAGCTGAGTTTCATTTTAAAACGCTATTAAATAGTAACCCTGAAAATGGTGAAGCTTTATTTGGCTTAGGCAGAATTGCCTTACGACTAGAACGCTATGACTCTGCTGTATACTTACTCCAAAAAGCATGTGAGCGAATGCCTCATATGCTTGAACCATTACATGCACTAGCAGATGCGTTTAACGGTGTTAATTCGCCAAACGATGCGTTAACTGTTCTCGAATATGCAAAAAAGTTAGCGAGTCATAACCCAGAACCCCACTACTACTTAGCCCAACACTACTTAACATATGGCGAATTAGATAAAGCCCATACAACGTTTGCCCAAGCTCTCAGTATTGGCACCTACCCAGTAACAGCCTATATTTTATTTGAACTTGTACAGTTAGGCCGCTTTAATAAAGAGCATAATTATGTAAGTAATTTACACCACTTATTAACTCAAACGAGCAATTTACGTTTAAAAATGGTGTGTTACTACGCATTAGCAAACAGTTACGATGCACTTGAAGATACCGAGCAAGCATTTAATTACTTTATATTGGCGAATAAATTACAAAAAAAATTAAGTGAATTTAACACTAAAGATTTAATCCCTTTTTACGATGAAATAATAAAATACAACACCGAGGAATTTATTGCCTCTGCCGATGAAAAGTTTACAGGTAATATTACGCCTGTTTTTATCATTGGCATGCCTCGTAGTGGCTCTACCCTCCTGGAGCAAATGTTGGCAAGCCATAGTCAGTTTTCGAGCCTAGGAGAGAGTACAAGTATTAGTAATAACGCAGTTGCTTTTATTGAACAAAAAACGGGAGTTGCTTACCCGCAATGTTTAGCGCATTTAACGCCTGACCTAATAAAAAAAGCCCGCGAACTGTATATCACAACTTTAAAAACAGCATCGCCCATCAGACCTTTTATAATAAATAAACTGCCTAGTAATTATCAATCGCTAGGACTTATATATAGGCTGTTTCCTAATGCTAAATTTATAAACTTAAGTCGTGATTTTAATGCCACCGCATTTTCTATCTTCACTAATTACTTTGCTGAAAACGAGCCTTATTTTTGCTCACTATCTGAGTTTAAGCTTTATCATAAGTTGTATGAAAAAATGATGAGGCATTGGCACTCCTTTAAAGATATGCCAATTTATGATGTCAGTTACGAAGATTTAGTGAGTAACCCAAAAGAGCAGCTAACGCAGTTACTTGGTTTTTTAAACTGTCATTTTGAAGAGCGCTGCTTAGCGTTTTATAAACAAAAAACACCGGTAACCACGTTGAGTAAACATGCTATTCGCCAACCTATTAATAACGCCGCAATCGCTAAGTGGGAGCGTTACAAAACACCGCTTTTAAAGTTACTTGATGAGAATTAATTAGGGCCTGTTTATCTTTCGAGGTTAAATTTGCAGTAGGCTGTTTGGTATTTAGGCAAGGCAGAGCCTATGTAGTGTGGTTGTTCCCCATAAATAGGCGATAACGCAGCATAAAGACCAAACATCCACTGCCCTTCGGGTTCTTTCTAGGGACGATTAACTCTTTGTTGCCTACATGGATGTAGGTAAGGGGCGTGAGCAGGACGCGGAAGCTTTGCTCGGTTTTTACTTATTCTTACATGGATGTAAGCCAGTAGAATAAAGCAGGAGCAGTTATCGAGCCCACTAGGTTACAAACTTCGCGCCGCGATTAAATCGCCCCTAGATTGAACAAATTTTAATCCTGAAAGGTCAACAGGCCCTTACGGACGTGCTTTAAACCAATTAAGTAAATCTTTAAATTGATCATCACGCGCACTTGGGTGGGTAAGCATATTAATATGATCGTAATCAAAATTATGCCCGTGTTTACGACCGTAAATTCGCATTTGTTGAATGCCAGGCCCAGATTCGTCCATAAATTTTTGAATATCGATTGGTTGAGCTAGTGCTTTGTCTTTTACCGCAGCAATATGAAGCGTTGGCGGTAAATGCAGGCTGTTTAGCGCTTTTGCATAATCAAAATTATCATCAGAATCTATCCATGGCTTCTTTTTAGCCCATTGCATACTTTGATAATGCGACTTTTGAGTTTCGTTATCGCTTCCCCACTTATAGCCCTTAGCATTTAAATAACCATGTTTTTTAGCAAGTAAAGGCGCCATAAAATACCAAATTAAATTGGCTTGTAATAGTTTTTGAGGATGATTATTAAATAAAGAACGCTTAGAGCCAAAATACACACACGCTTTTACATCATTAATATATTGAGGGAAACGTGCAAACGCGCTGTTCATTAATACTCCGCCCCAAGAGTGAGCAACCCAGTAGTCAGGCTTCTTGCCTTCAATCAACTCTATTTGCTTAATAAACGCTGGAATATCTTCTAAAATGGCTTCAGTTTGCCCGTACTTAGCGTCACTTGAAATAACCGGTTTACTATCACCTCGGCCACGTAAATCGGCCACATAACATCTATATCCATGCTCAGCCAAAAAAGGGGCAAGTCCTTTATTTGAATGGGTATAAAAAATTTTACCGTTTTCTACAGCTCCATGCATAAAAAATACGACAGGCCCTTGCTGATTTTCATCGCTAATACGGCGTAAATGAAGTGTTTGTTGATCAGCTAAATTAATAATTATTGATTGCTGAGAAATCGCCACAGTTATTCCTTTTTATTATTTTCAACTCATCCTACCAGCAATATTAAATATACCAAAGGAAATGTCTGCACTTTACTCATCAGCATTTGTTACAATCATCACATCATATCTGTTGTTAAAATGAAGCCATGAAAGAAAATAAAGCACGTTCAAAATTACACCCTCGTAACCTACATAAAAATGGGTACGACTTCGATTTATTAACAACAGAGCACCCTGCTCTACTGCCCTTTGTTATAACAACACCTGCAGCTACTAAAAGCATTGATTTTAGTGATAACAAAGCCGTTAAAACATTAAATCAAGCTCTTTTAAAAGCACATTATAATATTGATTTTTGGGATATTCCCGAGCACAACTTATGTCCACCTATACCTGGGCGTGTTGACTACATTCATTACTTAGCCGACTTATTAAGTGATGATAATCAACAACAAATACCTTTAGGTAAGCAAATTAAAGTACTTGATATTGGTACTGGCGCTAATTTAGTTTACCCGCTTACTGGTACAAGTGAATATAAGTGGCATTTTACAGGGACTGATATTGATGCAACCTCAGTAAAAATAGCAAAGCAAATTGCTCAGTTTAATGGTTTAAAAATAACCCTAAAACAACAAAAAAACGCATCACATATTTTTAAAGGCGTTATAAATCAAAAGGATTTATTCCATTTAACACTTTGTAATCCTCCGTTTCATGCCAGTGAAGAAGAAGCGACTAAAGGTAGTGAACGTAAATGGAAAAACTTAGGCAAAACACCAAGTAACGCGCTTAACTTTGGTGGCCATAATAATGAATTATGGTGCGAAGGCGGTGAAGTACAGTTTATCTCTAATATGATTAAAGAAAGCGAAGACTTTGCAGAGCAAGTACTGTGGTTTACGTCGTTAGTATCCAAAAAAGATAATATTGCAGCCCTTGAAGAAGTATTAAAAGCCCACCCGATAGCACAATATAAAATAGTTGATATGGCACAAGGTCAAAAAATTAGCCGCTTTATTGCATGGAGCTACTTTGATAAAGAAACCCGCGAGCAAATTTGTAGCGAGCTTGATTAATACTAATTTTATTAAAAACAATAAAAAGGATAAGGCAATCATGATAGATTTTCGCTCTGATACAGTTACAAAACCAACAAAAGAAATGCGCGATATTATGTACAGCGCACCGGTTGGTGATGATGTATATGGTGATGATGAAAGCGTTAACCAACTAGAAGCTTATGCGTGTAAGCGTTTTAACTTTGAAGCCGCACTTTATTGTAGCTCAGGTACACAAGCCAACTTACTTGCAATAATGGCGCATTGTGAGCGAGGTGACGAATACATTTGTGGCCAAAATGCGCATAACTATAAGTTTGAGGGCGGCGGTGCAGCTGTTTTAGGGTCTGTGCAACCACAGCCTATCGAAAACGATGCTGATGGCAGTATGCCTTTTAGTAAAATATCGGCGGCTATAAAACCAGACGATTGCCATTTTGCAAAAACGCGATTGCTTAGTTTAGAAAATACCATTGGCGGAAAGGTGCTGCCTCTTGAGTACTTAGCCCAAGCTCGTGACTTTGTTAACACACATAATCTAGCGCTGCACTTAGACGGCGCACGAGCATTTAATGCCGCAGTTGAGCTAAATGTTGATATCACTGAAATTACAAAACACTTTGATTCAGTTTCTATTTGTTTATCTAAAGGCTTGGGAGCGCCCGTAGGCTCTTTATTAATAGGCTCACCAGCACTTATTAATAAAGCAAGACGATGGAGAAAAGTACTTGGTGGCGGTATGCGCCAAGCCGGAATGCTTGCAGCCGCTGGGCAGTTTGCACTTGAGCACAATATAGAGCGCTTAAAAGACGATCATGCAAATGCACGTTATTTGGCTCAACAATTAAGTGAAATCAGTGGCTTTACTGTCGATATGAGTAACACCACTAATATGGTCTACGCAACATACACTAACAGTATAAATATTGAAGAGATTGCTGAGGCACTTAAACAACAAGGTATATTATTTAGCCCAAGCAAGCAGCTTAGGCTAGTAACGCATTTAGATATTACGCGCGAAGATATTGATACATTTTTAAATGCTTTGTCGGCCCATATTTAACGCGGCTTTATAATGTTTGCGGCATACCGAAACATATCGGTCATTGCCGCCAATTTCTACTTGGTTACCATCGGCTATTGCTTCACCATTTTCATCGGTACGAAGTACATGGTTAGCTTTACGCCCGCAGTGGCATACAGTTTTAAGCTCAACTAACTTATCAGCCCACGCAAGTAAGTATTGCGACCCTATAAATAGCTCGCCTCTAAAGTCATTACGCAGGCCATAACACAATACCGGTATACCAAGCTCATCAACCACATCGGTTAATTGCATTACTTGTTCTTTTGATAAAAATTGACACTCGTCAACTAATACACAATGGCGCTTTTTATCATTGTTGAGTGATTGAATAAGATCAAAAACATCTTTGCTAGCATCAAATACATGCGCATCAGCTTGCAAGCCAATACGAGACGATACTTTACCCACGCCTTGTCTATCATCAATGGCCGCAGTAAGGATGACAGGTTCCATGCCACGTTCTTTATAGTTAAATGCAGATTGTAATAACGTGGTTGATTTACCTGCGTTCATTGCAGAGTAGTAAAAGTATAATTGAGCCATTGCGGTGCCATTTTATAAAAAGTGCGCTTATGCTACCTTAATATTAAATTAATACCAATTTACAAACGCGAATTTTATTTTGTCAGGGCCTGTGACCTTTCAGGATTGTAATTTGTTCTATCTAGGGGGGATTTAATCGCGGCGCGAGATTTGTAACCTAGTGAGCTAAATAAAAACCGAGCAACAAAGAGTAAATCCCTACTAGGACAAACCCAGGGGCAGCCCGTGTTTGGCATTTATAATGCGTTATCGTTTATTTATGGGGACTAACCACACTACATAGGCTCCGCCTAGCCTAAAAACCAAACACGCTGCTGCAAATTTAACCTCGAAAGATAAACAGGCCCTTTTATTTAAGTGTTTGTAAGTATTTAATATACACAGGTGCACTTTCAAATTTTGATAACCATTGCCACATTTCCAAGCTTAGAGTGCTATTTTCTTCGTAGAATTTTTTTGAAAAAATAAGGTAACCATGGCTGGTTTCGTACGGTGGGTAAATAGGTTTAACATTTTTACTTTTATAAGGGTAACTCGACACTTTTAAGCCATCTACTTGGCATAGATCGACACTCGCCTGCACCACGCCCTTATCTAGCAACTCAAAAGCTTTGCTTTTAGAGAACGTATTATGAATAAAAAATGGTTCTTCTTTTAACGCGCTATTTAGCCCATAGCCATTAGGAATAGCTATCGTAAATGCTTTATTTTGAAATACTTCGCGAGTCTCCCATTCTTTATGAAATTTATAACGCCCTATAAGGCAGCTACCAAATTCACTTACTGCATACTCTTCTTGTAACTTACCTTGTTCATCAACAGGGTAAACAGCAACATTTTCTCGTCCTGTGCGGTAACTTGCAATAACAGCATTCACTCGATTAAATTCTAAATCGTTTAAGCATCTACGCCATGGCTTTCGAACAAATTTAATCTCAACACCATCAATCGCTTTATCTAATAAGCTTAAAACCTCCACTGAGGCCTCAGGTTGATCAATAGGTATAGCCTTATCAACACCTAAAAATAGTGGTGCTGCGTTTTTATCTTCATAACAAAAAAGTAATTCTTTGGCCGTAACGCCATCGCAAAACACAATACACTTCAAAACAAAAATATAAAGTAACGTTCTAATTTTCATAGTGATTTTTATTTATAAACTAAATCTACAGTGTAGTATGTAGTACTAAACATACAAAATATTCGTTAAATTAATTTACATTAATCCTTCGTGTTTCAGCAACCATAGTTTTCTATCAAGCCCACCTGCATAACCCGTTAACTTTGCATTTGCGCCAATAATTCGGTGACAAGGCACTATAATACTAATCGGGTTTTTACCATTAGCAGCACCTACCGCCCTCACTGCTTTTGGGTTATTGAGTTGGCTTGCAATATAACCGTATGTTTGCGACTGCCCAAAAGGTACCGTTAATAATGCTTGCCATACACTGTGCTGAAATACCGTACCGCTTGTATCAAGTGGTACATCAAAAGTAGTGCGACTTTTTGCAAAGTACTCGTTTAACTGCGCAGCGCAAATAAGCACCGCCTTGTTAGTAACTTGCTCAAATGGCGTATGAGGGTGTTCAACTGGTGGATAAAACCCAACGTAACTCACGCCTTTCTCGGTCGCTTGAATAATTATGTCGTCTATAGGGCTCGAAATTGATGTTTGAATGATCATTATAATTGCTGCCAAAGTTGAAAAGTTAAGTAAGAGCGAAAAGGAGCGCTGTTAGCAGGTACGAAAGGGTTTGCCGCCGCTTGAGCTTTTTTAACACCTAAGTCGCCATCAAGTAATATATCGGGCTGGCTTTGCCCTCGCAACTTTGCATAATTTACCGTCCAAGGACCAATTCCCTTTAAATTAAGCCATTCGTCTAAATCGTCATTTTCAGGATTTAGTGCACAAAACTGGGCTAAGTTGTGTAGCGCATTTTTGCGTGCTTGTGGCATTTTAAAAAATGCAAAATCACTATTAGCAACAATTTTAGCTGTAGGAAAATAAACGGGATCGCCCTCTTTTTCGCCTAATTCATCAACTAACTTTGTTACTAAATTATGCGCCGCAGTAACACTCACTTGTTGTCCGAGTACCGCCCTTATACCGGCTTCAAAACTTGACCAAATCCCTGGAAGCCTGAGCCCTTCACACACTGTAAACGCATTGTTTATATTGGCGCTTAAATGCGTTTGAATTAAATTAATATCGGCATCTAAATCAAGCACACGGCGTATATTATTTATAACAGGTTGTAAGTACACCGTATTGTCTATATTGATAGATACACTAAAGTGGTTTTTACTCGCTATAAATTCAGCGGTAAAACTTCCTTTGTATTCCTCACTTGCAAAAGTACGTCCGTAGCTCGTTTGTGTTATCCACTCCATTGGTTTTATCAAGCGCCTTTGTAAAAAGCCCTGCAAAGCAGGCCAATTATAAGGCGGCCTAAATGGCAGGGTTAAAGTGAGTGTTGACGTTGGTTTTTTATCGCCACTGCGCAGCTTCGAGGGAGCTATATTTAACTGCTGTAAAAATGCATCATTAAAGCGCCTAATGCTTTTAAAACCTGCGGAAAACGCTATTTCGGTAAGGGGTAAATGTGTTTCTTGAATCAGCTTTTTAGCAAAGTGACATTGGTTAAATAATCGATATTGCGTAATCGACACGCCAAAATACTGCTTAAACAACTGTCTTAAATAACGACTACTTACACCTAAACGAGCTGCTAATTTTTCGCAGTCGTGCTCGTCATTTTGATCTATTAACTGTTTTGCTCTAAGTGCAGTCGTTTTTGTACCCTGCCATGCTGCGCTGCCAGGGGCACTATCGGGCCTGCAACGAATACAGGGTCTAAAACCATCTTGCGCCGCATTATGGGCAAACTGATAATAAGCAACGTTTTTTTCGTGAGCCGTTGGCGCAGGGCAAATAGGTCTGCAATAAATACCGGTACTTTTTACCGCTACGTAAAAAAGCCCGTCAAAACGAGGATCGCGGCTCTGACGTGCTTTTTGCCAATGTAAAATGTCCATAAGCGACTCTGTAAAATAACCTTATAGAGCCTAGCTTATACAAAAAAACTCACATTACTAGCCATATTCGGCATTCAACCAATAGCCAATAAATAACGCCTTTGTACTTCTTGCCAATTAATTACATTATAAAATGCAGCAATATATTCAGGGCGTTTGTTTTGATACTTCAAGTAATAAGCATGTTCCCATACATCAAGTCCCAAAATAGGGATATTTCCCTGCATTAAAGGACTATCTTGATTAGCGCTATTTTCTACAATCAACTTTTCATCCGGCGTTACAGATAACCACGCCCAACCACTACCAAATTGGCTAATTGCTGCGGCTGTAAATTGGTCTTTAAATTTATCAAAACTGCCTAGTTGCTCATTAATAACCTGAGCCACAATACCTTCAGGTTCACCTCCTCCTTGTGGACTCATTACTTGCCAAAATAAGCTGTGATTAAAATGCCCTCCTACATGCTCTTGTACTGCTTTTTGCAAATTACTAGGCAGGCTGTTTATTCCCTTAAGTAATTTTTCAGCATTTACGTTTTCATATACGGTATCTGCTAAAGCAGCATTGGCTTTATTGATATACGTTTGATGATGCAATGTGTGGTGAATATGCATCGTTTTGCTGTCTAAATGAGGCTCAAGCGCATCATATTCATAATCAAGTGCTGGCAATGTAAACGCCATAAATTACTCCTTTATTTTAATGTAGCAGGCTGTTTGTTGAGTCTTTAGAGCATAAGTAAAAATTCACTTGCTCTATTAGCTCAGGTAAAAAATGATAGCGTCTTGCAAATGATACAAGTTCAGAGGAAGTTTTAATGTAATGGTGCTTACTCACTTTTTGTATATCGTAATGAGTATGCTTAATTAATGAAGAGAGTGTTAAATGTACTTCGCATAGCCATTTGCATGCATTTTCAGGCTGTTGCATAGCTATATAGGTATCAGCTAAATTATGTGACGCAACAACAAGTGCGGGTATACAGTGCTCAATAGCATGAATGACAGTGTTATTAATCTGAGCATATAAAAATTGCTGAAGAAGATGATCTGCAAGTGTTTTAGCTAATAAGTATTTATCGCGGGCTTCGAGAAGTGCACCTTGTTCAAATGCATAATTACCTTGCATTATATTCGACTGCCAAGGGCTTAATGCTTGATCAAGATAAAGTAAATCTGAGTGGGGTTGTTTTTGACTTGAGATCATATAATCATCTGCACGTTTATTTATGAGTGTGTATTTAACTTACACACCCACAAAACTAAATGCAAATGATTTTCATTAACTATTTAGCGAAGTCTAATAATTCCTGCCCTGTTAAGCGATATATAATCCATTCGTTTTGTGGCTTTGCACCAATGCTATTGTAAAAATCGATAGCGGGTTTATTCCAATCAAGCACTACCCATTCAAAACGACCACAGTCATTACTAATGGCCTTATTAGCTAAGTGTTTCATAATGGCTTTACCTGCGCCATTGCCACGGCTATCTGGGCTTACGTATAAATCTTCAAGGTATAGGCCATTTTTACCTAACCAGGTAGAGTAATTATAAAAATATACCGCAAAACCAATTGGCTCATCACCTTCTAAACAAATTATGCTGTGCGCAGTTGCACCTTCACTAAACAGAGTATCTAATATTGCCTGCTCGTCTGTTTTTACTGCATCAGGTTCTTTTTCATATATGGCAAGTTCGGTAATAAAGTGCAAAATTGTTTTTGCGTCACTTGGTTTTGCATCACGTATTATAACGGGTTGGCTCATTGTATTTTTACCTTAAATATACTGCTCTAATTTATCTTTTAAAATATCTAATTGAATAGGTTTACTCAAGTAATCATCCATTCCAGCTGTAATACAACGCTCTTTATCGGAGTCCATTGCATTGGCGGTGATAGCAATAATTCTAATATTTTTGTGTTGTTCACCCGCTAATCCTTTGCGAATAGCCGCGGTTGAAGCAAAACCATCCATAACAGGCATTTGGCAATCCATAAGTACTAGCTCAAAGAACCCTGAATCGTGAGCTTTTAATATATCAATTGCCAGTTGACCATTCCCGGCAATCGTAACATCACAATTAAGCTTTTTGAGCATTAATTTAGCCACCTGTTGGTTAATGGGATTATCTTCTACCAATAATATTTGGGAAGACTCCTGTACCTTTTCTTTTTTGAGTGACGAAATATAACCTGACGTAACGAGTGGAAGCACTTCTCCTGCTCCATTACTCGTAATAACAGACAGTGCAGAAATTAAATCGGCGGTGGTTACTGGTTTAGGGAAATATGCCTGAAAACCAGCATCCGAATAGCGCTGAGCGCCTTCCATACCAGCAATACTAGTCATCATTACAAGTGGCATTGATTTATAATGTTCATGTGCTTTTAATGCTTTACAAAGCTCTATGCCATCCATTCCTGGCATTTGCATATCAAGCACTGCAATATCATACATGCAATTTTCGCTTTTATATTGCTGCGCACACATATCAAGTGCTTGGTGTGCGTCACAAGCCAGAACAACTTTCGCGCCCCAGTGTTCAAGCTGCTGTAAAATTACTATTCTATTTGTTTCGTTATCATCAACAACTAAAACAGTTAATTCTTCCATATTAATATTAGGAATATAACGCTCTTTTTGATCTCCCGGTGTTAGCATTATAGAGGCAGTAAAGGTGCTTCCTTTACCTGCTTCGCTAGTGACAGAAATAGCTCCTCCCATTAACTCGCAAAGTTGTTTACAGATGGCAAGCCCTAAGCCACTGCCCCCGTACTCACGCGTTGTTGATGCATCTACTTGAGAAAACGGAGTAAATAATTGCTGTTGTTTGTCTTGACTTATTCCTATGCCTGAGTCTTTTACACTTACAACAAATTCTAAACCTTGAACCACTTTATTAATTTTCGCACTTACCACAACCTCGCCTTTAGCCGTAAACTTAACGGCGTTACTCAGTAAATTAGTAAGCACTTGGCGAATTCGCCCGGGGTCACCACATAATTGCGAAGGCTCCAAGGCTAACAAATCTAAAATTATTTCAATGCCTTTGTCTTGAGCTGTAAATGCTTGCGCGGCAGCAACTTCGCCAATTAAATCTCGTCCATTAAAGTTAATTTCTTCAAGTTCGATTTTACCAGCCTCGGCTTTAGAAAAATCTAAAATATCGTTAATCACGGCTAATAGAGAATGTGCGCTTGTTTTGGCAATGTCTACTTTTGTCTCTATTGGCTTAGGTAATGATTCTAATTGAACAAGCTCTAGCATACCGAGCACACCATTCATTGGCGTTCTTATTTCGTGGCTCATAGTTGCTAAGAATTGACTCTTAGCAAGCGCTGCATCTTCAGCTTTAACAAGCGCTACTTTTAACTCCTCACTAATTACTTTGCGCTGCTGAGAAATTAAAGTACTTCCCACTAAAGTAGCTAATGATCGAAGATACGTTTCTTCGCTTTGCGTCCAATTGTGGTGCTCGTCTACCGTTTCAGCACACAAAATACCTAAATTACCATCGCCAGTTGCTATCACTGCATCAAGCATCGATTTAATATTTAGTGGTTTTGCATACGCTTCTATAAAATCAGCAGTTGCTGGGTGCGTATAAACATCATCAATAGCTACTAAGTTTTGCTTATAAATGGCGTTGTAATATGCAGGGTAGTCTTTAGCAGTTAAAACAGCATTTGTATCTACAAAACCTTGCCCTTTAATGTATAAACTATGACATGTCATCACATCCCGTTTATCGTTAAAAATCCATACCGAAGCGCGAGCAATATCTAGCACTTCACACATAGATTTAACTGCTAACTTTTTAACTTGTTCTACATTACTGTTTTGTACTTCAGGGGCAACAGTAAGTGCGGCTAAATTTTTGTTATACCTGTTTGTTTTTTCGCTTTCGAGTTCAAGTCGCTTATGCGCATCAATACTTTGAAACGAGCCAAAAACACGTACGCATTTTCCATCTCTAAGCTCTGCTTGACCCATTGATTTAACCCAACGCTCCTGCCCCGAATAAGTTAAAATAATAAGCTCAACACTCCAACTTTCACCCAAAGTCACAGCGCATTCAAACAAGGTACTTATAGTGTCTCGGTGTATTCCTGGTTTATAAAAATCAATTGCGGTATCTATGCTAGGCTCATAACCCTCTGGTACCTCATGAATAACTTTAACTTCATCAGACCAATAAAGCGTATGCGCCTCTAAGTCAATTTCCCATGCGCCAATCTGACCTTGCTTACTCATTGATTCGAGTAAATTTTGCTGACGATTTATTTCTAATTGAGTGTTGTAACGATCCGTAATATCTAAAATAAACCCATCTAAATACAATATGTTGCCATCATCTGCGTAAATCGCTTGGCCTTTTTCGTTTACCCAATGCAAGGAACCATCGCGAGCTGTAATTCTATACTCAACAGACCATGGTTGCTTGGCGCCGACACAGCTTAATATTTCAGCTTTTATTTTTTTAGAATCGTCTTTGCATATTAAATCAAAAAAGTTAATGGCTTCGCTATGTATCAACTCATCAGGCGAATAGCCTGTTATTTCACTCGCTTGGTCGCTCATATAAAGCATGCTTAATTTGTCATCAAATTTACATCGATAAATAATGCCCGGTATATTTGATACTAAAGATGCAAACCTATCTCGACTTCCTTGCAATTCATGCTGTGTAGATTTTTGATCAGATATGTCTAAATGCGTACCTATCATACGTTTTGGAGAGCCATCGGTATTCCACTCAACTATTTTTGCAGTATCGAGAACCCAAATCCAATCTCCATTTTTATGCTTCATGCGGGCTTCGCTAACATAATAGTCAGTCTCGCCGGCAAAATACGCTTGAAGTTTTCTCTCCGATATAGCTAAATCATCAGGGTGAGCAAATGTATACCAAGTATCTATAGTGCATGGTTCAAGCTCGCTGAGTTTGTAACCTATAATCTCGGCCCAGCGATTATTAAATGTCACTTTTTTAGAATCGATATACCAATCCCAAATACCCACGGCTGTTGAGTCAATCACTAGTTGTAACTGTGTTTTGTGCTGTTCAAGCTCCAACTCTTGTAATTTAAGTGCTGAAATGTCAGTACGAATAGCAATATAGTTTTGTGGTTTACCGTTTTCATCTAAAAATGGCACGATGGTCGTATCTACCCAATAAAAATCACCATTTTTAGCTTTGTTACATATTTGCCCGTTCCATATGTCGCCATGTTTAAGCGTTTTATACATATTTTTAAAAAATTCTTTTTCGTGTTTTCCCGAATTTAAAAGGCGATGGTTTTCGCCTATTAATTCATGCTCATCAAAACCACTAATCTCACAAAATTTCTTATTTACAAAAGTAATAGTGCCATGCAAATCGGTTACAGCAACAATTGCATGTTCATCTAATGCGCTTTTTTGTTCAGCTAATTGTTTTAATGCAATTTGAAGTGCCGAACGTTGTTTTTGTAATATACTTTGTTGCTCTGCTTTTACGTCCACTAACTTACGTAAGCCTAATGAAAGCTGATTAAACTCTATACTGTCGTTTATTATTGGAACTTTAACCAAATCGCCTTTTGTAATATTTTCAACAATTTTAGCTAAGTTAATTAAAGGCTGAGAAAGCCGGCGACCAAACCACCAAGACAGCGTTAATATAAGCAATAACGCCCCCGTATTAGTCAATACAGCAAGCTGCTTATAATAATTGGCGCCTTGTAGTGCGACTTCTTTTGGTTTTGATACGAGTAGCTGCCAGCCAGATTCATTTAAAAACTCTAATGAATTAATATACCCATATAAAGTGACTTCATTCTTATCACTATAAGTAAAAACACGTTGTGTTGGTGATCCGTTTTGAGAGAAAAATAGTGGTTGGGTATCGTCTGAATTATTACTTTTTTGAATTTTATTTTTGTACATAACATAAAATGTTATGTCTTTATTAGCAGCGTGTATTTTACTTAAATTATTTAATAAGCCGTTTAAATTTATATCTGCGATCAATATTGTTTGTAACTTATTTTCATCATTTAATACCGGCAAGCCAATAATATGATAGTCGCGCCCTGAGGCAGTCATTGACTGAAACTGAATCTTGCCTGTATTTTTAATACCTGTGCGTATGTCGTCAAAGCGCTGCTCTTTAATAACATCAAAAAAAGGTGATAAAGGTCGTGAGTTAACAAGGTTTATATCTATAAGCTCTACATGATTAACGAAGTCGTACTGCTCAACAAATTGATTTATTAATTTTTGTTTTTTAGCAGAGCTAATATCAAGTTGTGACCTAAGCAAATATAAATCTTTAACATGGTCTGCAAACCAAATATCAGCAAATTGCTTGCCTATATTATTAAGCTCGTTAAGTTCGGTGTCTGCATTTTGTTTAAGGGTGCGATTTACGTGTTCAAGACTAAACCACGTAAGTATACAAAGTGGCACTAAAGCTATAATTATAAAGGTTATAATTAACTTACTTCGAACAGATTGTCCTTTACCTGTTAATTCACCAAAGTTTAAACCTTTGTCCATGCTTAATACCCAGCAGCTTTTAATCATTTAATATTACTTACATTAATGCACTAAATATATAAAGACGCAAGTTTTGAGCCGTAAACTCCTTAAAAACTCGACATTTAGCGCGACAAACTTAAATTCACGCATTTAATAAAATACGCCTTTATCATTAACTTAAAATTACGTTCATGTACGCGACAACTTCTGTAGCTGTTTTAAACCACCCATGATATAAGCAATATTCAGTCAATGTATTTGAAGGGATTATGGCAATGGCGCACGATCATTCACATAGTCATGTAGACGAAAACCAAAGTAATAAGCAGCTCACCGTTGCAGTTTTTATTAATGTATTACTAACCATAGCCCAAGTTATTGGTGGGTTATTTTCGGGCAGTTTGTCACTTATAGCAGATGCACTTCACAACTTAAGTGATGCCGCCGCTATATTTATAGCCTTGATTGCACGAAAAATCGGTAATAAACCAGCTGATGACACACATCACTTTGGCTATAAACGCGCTGAAATACTCGCCACTCTTTTTAATAGCAGTACACTAATAATAATTGGTGTGTATTTAATTTTTGAATCAATTTCGAGTTATTTAAACCCTCAACCAATTAATGGTTGGATAGTTGTGTGGGTGGCCGCAATAGCGTTAGTGATTGATTTAGCAACAGCGTATTTAACCTATCGAGCTGGTGCAAATCACAGTATAAATATAAAAGCAGCCTTCATTCATAACGTATCAGATGCAATGGCATCTATTGTGGTCATCATTGCTGGCACCTTAATTATTTTATATCAATGGTATATTGTTGATTTAATCGCCACTGTACTTATTTCTATGTATGTAATTTATCATGGCATTTTACTTTTAAAACAAAGCTGCAAAGTTTTAATGCAAGCAGCGCCTGACAACATCGACACACACGCAATATCGGATGCTATTAGTAGTAAATTTAATATCGAATCGGTAACCAGTATTAAGCTTTGGCAATTAGACGATAAAGAAAGCTACTGCGAGCTTATTATTAGCACTCAGCAAGCAATTAATTTGCAAGCCATAAAAATATTCTTACACGATAATTATAATATCGAAAATTGCATAATAGAAATCCAACCAAATACACAACTATTTAATTGAAAACAGCTCGTATTATCATTTACAATATTACTATTAACTCATAATGAGATACCGTTTTTGAAAATTTGGTTACGTAGGATTCATTTAGGCCTTGCCCTTATTAGCGGACTATTTTTATTAATAGTGAGCTTAACCGGTGCTGTTATGATTTATGCAAAAGACATTCAGCACTTAATAGAACCCGCAAAATGGCAAGTAACACCACAAGCTACTTTTATGCATTACGATGAGCTTATACAAAATGTACAAACTCAAACTAAGCAAAAAATTACTTTTTTTATGCCAGAGCAAGCACCGGACGCCGCATGGCAGTTTAGGTTAGCTAATAAACACTACGCTAGTGTTAATCCCTATTCAGGGAGTGTACTAAACGTCTATGAATCAACCGATACTATTTATGGGTTTGCCCAAGGCTTACATCGCTGGCTGTTGTTTGAAAACAGTAAGGGTGAAAAAACCTTTCGAAATTGGATGTCGGTATGTGCATTGCTACTTTTAATAAATGTATTACTGGGCTTTTATTTATGGGTAAAACCAAAAAATAGAGTTAAACGTTTAGCTATAAAACCAAAAGCCAAATTTAGAGTGCTCATGTATCAATTACATACAGTGCTTGGTGTTTACTTTTTTATACCCCTTATGCTTATTGCCTTTACTGGCATGGCATTTAACTGGAAAACACAAACTCAATCTGTATTAGAATTTGTAACGTTTAACAAAGTAGAGCAAAGACCTAAAGCGCCAAAAATAATCCCTCTTTCTCAAGCTGTTTTAAATTATAACGAAGCAATAAAAAATGCCGAGAGCGTATTCCCTGATGGCAAAACATATAGAATTTACTTGCCTAAAAAAGCGGACGAAGCAATTGCACTGAGAATGCAAAACCCTGGCGAAAGTCATGCTTACAGCTGGGTTTGGACTAACCCATTTACTAGTAAAGTATTAAACTCATTTGACGCAAGTAAAACCAACTTCACAACACAAGCATGGAACTTTAAGTATAAATTTCACATTGGTGATTTTGCAGGTCCTATAGTGCAGTTTTTATGGTTATTAATCGCTCTATCACTCGCATTTTTTATTGTAAGCGGTGTGTATTTTTGGTTAAAACGCCACAAATGGAAATAAATCTCATTAACACTTGCGTCATTAGTTGATAATAATTACCATTACGCAACTTATTATCAACTAAGACCCTCCCATGTTAAAAACTTCGCTTTGCCTTATTGCTGTTGCAATAAGTACTAACACGTTAGCAAATGAAAATAATAAAAATGAATACACTTCTGATCAGTTAGAGCATGTGATTGTATCTGGCAGCCGAATATCAGAAAGCATTGACGAAGTACCAGCCTCAATTACCGTTATTAATCAGCAACAAATACAGCAGCATTTAAAAGTAAGCTCAGAGCTGGGGAGTTTACTCGCGCAAATGGTTCCAGGCCTTGCACCTAACACTGGCAGCTCAAGTAATTCAGGACAAACACTGCGTGGTCGCGCGCCATTAATAATGATTGATGGCGTACCGCAATCAACCCCTCTTCGTAATGGTTCATTAGGTGTAAAAACGTTAGACGCAAGCGCAATAGCGCGCATTGAAGTCATAAAAGGAGCAACCTCTATTTATGGTAATGGTGCCTCAGGTGGCATTATTAACTACATAACAAAACAAGCGCGTAGTGATGGTAAACCGGAAGGCGAAATAAGTATTTCAAGTCGCTTTAGCACTGTTAAGTTAGCAGAAAGTGGCGGCGGTAGAATATCAGCAGCAGTAAACGGTAAACTTGATAAATTAAGCTATCTACTAACAGCAAGCTATGAAGAAAACGGCGTACAACGCGATGCACAGGGCGATATTTTAGGCTTGCAATATGGTTTATCTGATTCTGAAACTCAAAACTACTTTACAAAGTTAAGTTACGATTTTGACGACGAAAAACAACTTCAGTTTAGCTACAACTTTTACAGCTCACAACAAAAAACAGACTTAGGCGATGTGACTGGCGATGGCAATATAGGGGAAAAAACATACGCTATACACGTCCCTTTAGAGCTTCAAAAACAAGGTAAACCGCAAGGCCCTGAAGGCAACGAGAATATAACCCTAAAATATGTTGATTACGCGCTGTTTGAAAACACACAAATGACCCTCGATCTATATAAACAAAATATAGAAAACGTGTTCTTTTTCTCAACCGCTTTAGCCAATCTTGATGAAGGTTACAGCGGTGGTCAATCGGTTATTAAATCAGATAAACAAGGTGCACGAGCCACGTTTAATAGCCAGTTTGATTTTGAAAATGTAACAGCCACCCTAATCTACGGCATTGATGCCTTAAACGATAAAACATCGCAACCTTTAGTAGATGGCCGAGTGTGGGTGCCAGAAATGGACATGGAAAGTATTGCCGGCTTTTTACAAACAAAATGGGTAATAAACGATGATATTATCCTAAAAGCAGGCGTAAGAAACGAAAGCATCGATTTGAGCGTAAGTGATTATCAAACATTAAAGCTGTGCAGAACCGAATCACAATGCTCAGTGCCATTGAGTGTGCGTGGCGACAGTATTAATTACGACGCGACAACCTATAACGCTGGTATAAAATACAATTTAACAGAGGCGTTTAGTCCATTTTTTAGTTACTCACAGGGCTCTGACATTTCTGATATTGGTCGCCTACTTCGCTCTGCGACCGTTGAAGATATTGCGCTTATTCAAACCCAAGCTTCAATAATCGATAATTACGAAGTTGGTTTTACCTCACAGTTTGAAAACGTGCGTTTTGAATTTGCACTTTACAGAAGTACCTCAGAGCTTGGTACAAGTAGTGAATATAATGAAGTAACAGGTGTTTACGAACCCGTGCGTGCACCACAAGAAATATGGGGTTACGAAGGACTAGTTAACTACACTATTACCCAAGACCTTAAATTAAGTACTACTTACAGCTATGTTGAAGGTAAAAACACCGAGACAGATGACTATTTAGGCGCAAGCCAAATTAGCCCACCTAAAGCAACAGCTAATGTAACATGGCAAACAAATGACGAACTATCACTTGCAATGAGCTTTTTATACGTAGGCGACAGAAAGCGCTTTGATAAAAACGCACAAGGCCAATACTCCGGCGATCAGGGCCCTGTTAGTAGCTACAACACATTTAACTTAAGTGGCCAATACAATGTTAACGCCAAGTGGAGTGGCTATTTTGGAATAGAAAACCTTTTCAATAGTGATTACTACCCAGCCCGCGCACAAGCATATACTTACGGTGGGTACAACATTAAAGGATTAGGCACAACTGCAACATTGGGTGCTACATACCAATTTTAACAAATAAACACACACTATAGGCATGCCCTGCATGCCTATATGCTTAACCTGATGTAATGGTCTC
>NZ_WTKT01000013.1:0-133499 GCF_011378685.1 Pseudoalteromonas sp. C8 | reverse complement strand
ATTTATGCTGCGTTATCGCCTTATTTATGGGGAATACCACACTACATAGACTCTGCCTTGCCTAAAAACCAAACACACTGCTGAAAATTAAACCACCAATGATCAATACGCCCTACTGCATTAACAAATTAGTAATATCCATAAGAATATTTTATTATGTGCCCATGCAGTTAGATTCCCTATCACAGTAGTTATTAATTTATGCAAAGTGCGCGTTTTATTCCCTTTAGAAAGCAAGATATTGTTGATATGTGTAGCGAAGAGCTTAAAAGCAGTACACAAAAAACATCGTTTAAACAATTTTGCGATTTACTAGCAAGCCTTATTCATTACGATTACCACTCAACACTTGAGTCACTTAAAAACAACTACGCCCCTTTTGATCCCAACAGTGACACGCGATCGTTAGCGCCAGTATCGGCGGATCAAAAAGCGCAGTGCCAACATGAGTTTGCTAAAGATTTTGCTAAGGTGCTTAATGCCGCTAATTTTGAAGTGATAACCAATGAAGACTTACAAGATGCATTAAATGAAGAGTCATTATTTAAGGTGCGCCTTGAAGTTGAATTTGACGACTTTGAAGAAGTGGTTTTTTATCGCCGTGGCGAGTCGCAACTCACTGAAACTATTACCAGCTTTTGGGGCTTGCGTAAAAAGCCGCTGCACTTTACTAATTACGACCGAGTTGCGGTGTTTATTCGCTTTAAAGATAGCGCTTATTTTGAAGCTAAAAATAAAACGCCAATGGGATTTGAGCCAAGTTCAACCATAGTAAAGCTGTTTCAAAATGTGCCAAAGGCCGATCTCGAAATGCTATTTCCTAATAGCGAAGTACGCATGCGCCCAATTGATAAAGCAATTATTGGCTCATCGGCTTTAGTTGGCGGTGCAGTGGTACTTATAACTAAACTTGGCGCATCAATCGTATTATTGCTTGCTCTGTTTGCTTTTTGGGGTGGTTTTAGAAGTGAAGCTGTAGAAATGACCCAACAACATTTTATTACCTTTGCTATTGGCATGGGAGTATTTGGCAGCTTTATTTTTAAAGAATGGAGTAAGTTTAAAAACCGTAAAATTAAATTTATGAAAGCGCTTAGCGATAACCTCTACTTTAAAAACCTTGATAATAACGCGGGTGTTTTTCACACGCTTATTGACGCCGCCGAAGAAGAAGACATAAAAGAAGCGCTGCTTGCGTATACCTTTTTACTAAAATCAGAAAGCGGCTTAACCGCCCAAACGCTTGATGAACAAATAGAGCATTGGTTTAAAAGAAAATACCAGTGCGATCTTGATTTTGAAATTAGCGACGCACTTGAAAAGCTGGTACGTATGCGTTTGGTAACGTGCACTAGTGATGTGTATAGCGCAATCAATTTAGAACACGCAAAAACGATATTAGATGAGCGTTGGGATAATTTGTTTCAATATAATTAATGTAGTATTTTTGCTAAATAATACCCAAATAAAAAAGCAGCTGTAAGTACAGCTGCTTTTTTTATTACATTATCAATAGCTAGTATTTAAGCTAATTCAGCTTCTGCTTTTTTAGTAAATTTAGAATGTACTAACTTATAAAGCGCAGGCAATATTAACAGTGTCAGTAAAGTTGATGAAATAATCCCGCCAACCACTACTGTGGCGAGAGGTTTTTGCATTTCAGAACCCGTTCCCGAATTAAGCGCCATAGGTATAAAGCCTAAACTTGCCACCAGCGCAGTCATCAGTACTGGGCGCAGGCGCTGTAATGCACCGCTGTGAATTGCATCAAACAAGCTTAAACCATCGCTTCGTAATTGCTTAATAAACGACAGCATAACCACGCCGTTTAATACCGCGACACCGCTTAGGGCAATAAAGCCGACACCTGCTGAGATTGAAAGCGGCATATCGCGCAGCAATAACGCAAGCACACCACCCGTTAATGCCAGTGGCACACCACTAAATATAATCAATGAATCACGAAGCGATCCAAAGGCGCTGTACAGTAAGCCAAATATAAGCAGTAAAGTGACCGGTACAACCAACGACAATCGCTTACTTGCCGATTGTAGCTGCTCAAACGTGCCGCCGTATTCAAGCCAATAGCCACTTGGTAAATTAAGTGATTCATTCATGCTCGCTTGCGCATCACTTACAAAGCTTGCTAAATCGCGCCCCTCTACATTGGCAGTTACCACGACGTTGCGCTTACCACTTTCGCGGTTTATTTCATTAGGCCCTTTTTCAATGCTAATTGTTGCCACTTCGCCAAGCGGTACAAACGCAAGTTCTGGGTTACTATCTTTAGGTAAAGCAACTGGCAAACGAGCAAGTGCTGATACATCGCTAGACCAACGTTTATCAAGGCGCACTAATAACGAAAAGCGTTTATCGCCCTCGTAAATTAGCCCGGTTTGCACGCCGCCAACAGCGGCGGCAAGTGTTTGTTGAATGTCGTTTACGCTTAAACCCAATAACGCCATGTGGTCGCGCATTGGTGTTACCGAAAGTGTTGGCAATCCTTCCATTTGCTCCAAACGTACATCGGTAGCGCCTGCAATATTACGCATTAGCCCTGTGGCTTTTTCGCCAAACTCTTTAAGTACGCTTAAGTCATCACCATAAATACGCAGTGCCACATCGGCGCGCACGCCAGCAATTAACTCGTTAAAGCGCATTTCTATTGGTTGTGTAAATTCGTAATTATTACCCGGTACATCGTTAACACGGGTACGAATTTGTTGAACCAACTCTGCTTTAGTGAGTGCTGGATTAGGCCACTCATCTTGCGGTTTGAGTATTAAAAAAGTATCGGCAACATTGGGCGGCATAGGATCGCTTGCTACATCGGCAGTACCAATTTTTGAAAATACGTTAGCAACCTCAGGCTGATCTAATATGGCTTGTTCAAGTTCTTTTTGCATTTGCACAGATTGCTCAATACCAGTGCCAGTAATGCGCAGCGCGTGCATAGCAATATCGCCCTCATCAAGTTTCGGTAAAAATTCTGCGCCCATGTTTTTAACTTTAAAACCAAGCACCAATACTAATGCCGTGGCAATACCCACCATCAGCCACGGTAATTTAAGCGATATACCAAGTAATGGCTTATACACTTTTTTAACGCCGCGCATGACTGCATTTTCGGTTTCATCAACCTTACCGCGAACAAACACTGCAATAGCAGCCGGTACAAATGTAACGCCAAATATAAGCGCGCCAATTAACGCCGCAACTACAGTAAACGCCATTGGCTGAAACATTTTGCCTTCAACGCCGCTTAGTGCAAATAAAGGTAAGTAAACCAGCATAATAATAACAATGCCAAATACAGCCGGTGTAAATACTTCTTTGGTGGCTGCGGTCACTACATTTAAACGCTCGTTTAAAGTAAGTAGCCTGCCATGTTTATGCTGAGCTACACCGAGTTGGCGCAGGCAGTTTTCAACTACAATTACAGCGCCATCAACAATTAAACCAAAGTCGATTGCACCTAGGCTCATTAGGTTACCCGATACGCGATTACCTACCATACCTGTAACGGCAAACAACATACTCAACGGAATAACCATTGCCGTAATAAGCGCGCCCGTTACATTACCCAGCAGTAATAGCAAAATTACTATCACTAAAATGGCACCTTCAAATAAGTTGGTTTGCACGGTTGCTATGGTTTTATCAACAAGAGTAGTACGGTCGTAAACTGCCTCAACAATAACGCCAGCGGGTAAGCTTTTTTGCACATCAATTAACTTATCAGCCATGGCTTTTGCCACTATGCGGCTGTTTTCGCCAATTAGCATCATGGCGGTGCCGAGCACGGTTTCCTCGCCGTTATAAGTGGCCGCGCCGGTTCTAAGCTCTTTGCCTAAAAGCACGTTAGCCACATCTTTAATGCGTACAGGTGCATCGTCGCGCTTAGCTATAACGGTATTGGCTATGTCATCAATGGTTTTAAGCTGCCCAGGCGAGCGTACTAAATATTGCCCGTCAAAGCGCTCTATATAGCCTGCGCCTCGGTTACTGTTATTAACCTCAAGTGCACTAATTACATCGCTAATAGTAAGCTTATAGGCAATGAGTTTTTCGGGCACTGGCGCTACTTGGTATTGGCGCTCAAAACCACCTTGGCTGTTTATTTCGGTAACGCCTTTTACTTTTAAAAGCTGCGGACGAATAACCCAATCTTGCAAAGTGCGTAAGTCTTCGGCGTTGTAAGCAGTGCCATCTTCTTTTAACGCATTAGGCGCGGCGTGCACACTATAAGTAAATATTTCGCCTAAACCACTGGCAATAGGACCCAAGTTTGGCTCTACGTTATTAGGTAAGTCGGAGCGAATACTTTGAATACGCTCACCAATTTGCTGACGCGCCCAATAAATATCGGTGCCTTCATTAAAAATAACCGTTACTTGCGAAAGCCCATAACGCGAAAGCGAACGGGTGTAATCAAGCTTAGGTATGCCCGCCATGGCGGTTTCTACCAAATAAGTAATGCGTTGCTCTACCTCTAATGGCGTAAAACCCTGCGCTTTGGTATTAATTTGCACTTGTACGTTTGTTATATCGGGTACTGCGTCTACTGCTAAATTTTGAATGTTGTATACACCAAATCCAGCAAATAAAAATGTAAGCGCAAGCACCAGCATGCGGCGTTTAACCGCAAAAGAAACTATCCAATTAATCATGGTGCCTCCTAGTGAGCGTGGCTTGCGCCGCTTTTTAAAATATCAGCTTTAATGACATAACTATTGTCTGTTACGTATTCGCTACCTGCGTTTAAGCCTGTAAGTACTTCTACCCAATCGCTATTTTTTGCACCTAAGGTAACGGGACGCACTTCAAATACATTATTTTTACGAACAAACACACTGGGTTGACCGTTAAATTCTTGAATTGCTTGTGGCTTAACACGCACGCTGGCATTTATTTTAGCCACACTTACATCGCTATTTATATGCATGCCTGGGCGCCAATGCCCGTCTGGGTTATTAAGCTCTATACGGGCACGCGCTATGTGCCCGCCAGTCATCATTGGGGCTATAAAAAACACTTTGCCTTGCGTATTTAAATGGTGATGTAAGTCGTACACCTTAGCGCTTTGACCAATGGCTAGTTTTTCAATATTTTCAGGAAAAGCAGATAACTCAACCCATACTTTATCAAGGTTAACTACCTGCATCAGTGCGCTGGTGCTTGCAAGCTCGCCACGCTTTAAGTATTGCTCGGTTACAACGCCGCTAATAGGGCTTTTAATAGGGTAGTTTTGCAGTGTTTCACGGTTGGTTACATTGGCAAGTACTTCGCCTTTTTTAACGTTTTGACCAATGCTTACAAAAATATCACTGATCAATCCGGCATACGGCGCCATTACTTCTACCGTGCCATGTTGTGTTGGTGCAATAACGCCAAAAAGCGTATCGGTAATATCCACTTCACCACTTTGCGCTATCTCGGTTTTAATGCCTGCGCGCTCAATAGCTCGCTCTGTTAACGTGGTACGGCCTTCGTGTTGGTCGTATTCATAGCTAATGCTCTCGCCTTTATAATTAGCAGTAACGGTAAGTGCAAACGAATGCGGTTCGTTAATTGATTGCGTGCTAACAAGGTAGTCGCCCTCAGCTGCAAACTGTATATTTTGCGGGGCTTCAACTAAGCGCTTTAAACTCATTGTTATGTTTAAGTCGTTTATATTAATCGATTTATTTTGCTTATAGCCGTATACACGTAGCTCAACATTACCTGCAAATTCTTGCAATTTAAGCTCAAGGGTTAATTTAGGGTCAGTTAATAAAAAGCCGCCGTGTGGACCTTGCTTTTGCTCGTGTTGTTCTGTTTCTTTATGACCTGACTCGCCATGCTCAGCAGAGGCAAATACATCTGTGCTTACAAAGCTGCTGGCAAACGAAAGTGATACTAGTAATGCGATTATATTTTTATTCATGATTGATGAGTCTCAATTAAAGATTGGCCTGTTAAACGCTCAAGAGTAAGTAGCACTTGGTACAGCTCTGCGTGAGTTGTAATAAGTGTGCGTTTAGAATCAAAAAGTGCTTGTTGAGCATCAAGTAATTGCAACACCGAAATTTGTCCGCGTTGATAACTTTTTAAGCTTTGCTCAATCAATGTTTGTGCCTGAGGAATAATTTGATCAGATAATAGCTTTGCCTGATTAGCTCGACCTTGATAATAAGCGTACAAAGTACGTACTTGCTGGCGTAACTGGATGCGCAATTGCCCTTGCTGCTCATTTAAAAGCATGAGCTGACTATTTGCAGCTGCAATATTTCCGCTATTTGAATTACTTAATTGCAGTGGCATAGAAAACGAAAACACTAATGAGCTGGAGTCGCTTTGTTGGTTATAGCGCACGCCTCCCCCTATATTAATATCGGTTTTTCCGTTTGCTTTTTGCAGTGTTAAGTTAGCTGTTTGCTGTAAATATTGCTGCTGTAATAATGCAAATTCAGGGGCTTGGTTAACCGCATCTAAAAGTGCTTGTGCTGATTTAAGCGCAGTAATTACATTAATATTGCCAGCAAAAGTATCGTAGGGTTGCTCCTCACTCCACAGCTCGTTAATCGATAAACTTGCTCGCTCAAATTCACTATTAAGCATGGCTTTATCAAGCTCTACTTGGCTAAGTGCATAACGCATGCGCGTTACATCGGCTTGCGACGCAGCACCCGCATTAGCTCTTTGTTCAATCGCTTTAAGTGCTTGGGTTACGACCTGTTTACGCTCGTTGTTTAAACTTAATAATGTTTGAAATTTAAGCCCTTGGTAGTATCGCTCAGCAGTGGTTGCTAATAAGGCTAAACGGGTATTTTGATACTGTATTGCTTGGGCTTTAATATTGGCGGTTGCGTAATTAATACGGCTTTGGCGCTTATCGCCCAGCTCTATTAGTTGGCTAAGCCCGAGCGTTATTTCAGCGCCTTGAATGCCACGCGCCTTGTTTGTGCCCAGTAAGTTTTCAGCTTCAACATTCAATACAGGATTAGGCGAAAGAGCAGCTTGGGTTTTAAGCGCACTCAATATTTTTTGATGATACGGGTAGCGTTTTAATACCGGGTTTTGTTGTTCGGTATTACTCAGCGCTTGCTTAAGGGTTAATGTTTTAACATTCGCCAAAGTACTAAAAGCAGGTAGCGCGCACATTAGCGCCACCAGCATAATTGGTTTTTTATTCATATAGCGTGTCCGTTTTTTAACAAACAGAGTTAACTTAATCACTACGCCTATTTTAAAAACAAGCGCGATCAAGCAACCTAAATATGTAAATAACTAGCCTAATAGCGCACAAGCGCAGGCAGTTTTTACAAAGTATTTAAAATTAAAAGCTAGCTATAAAAATTTGGTGGCGGTACATCTGGCGGGTAATTTAACCCGTTATAGCACGCAGGCGAAGTTGCTTTACTTTGCTCTGGGCTTATTGAATGGCTAGAGGTGCTGTTGTAGCCACAATGGCAATGTTGGTGGGCATGAATCTCGGTAGTTGATGTTTTATCGCTTTGGTTATCATCGGCTGTGGAGTCGCCTTGCGATAACGAACTGGTTACGTGATCAACGTCTTCTTGCAAATGATACGCAGCACCATCACAGCTAATAAAGCTATGTACAAGCACTAATAATATCACTATTAAAAAACGGTTTGAGCGCATTACCTACCTAAAACTCTAAAATGCAATTTAAGAAATCGCACAATACCTTAAATTTATTCAAATGTAGAGAGCCGCTAACGTTATTTTCTAAATTCGCTTGGCGACACACCTACCGACTTCTTAAAACGTTTGGAAAAATTAAAAATATTAGAGTACCCCACATAACTTGCCACATGCGAAATTGGCCAAGCCGTGTTTAACAATAAGTTTTTAGCCCGTTCAATGCGTAAATAAATAAGTTGTTGTATTGGGCTTTTACCAAATTGCGCTTGGCATAAACGATGCAAATGCGGCGATGAGTAATGCACATGTTCGCACATTACCTCTATTGTCCAATCAAACTGCAAGCGCTTGTCTACCTCTTCAAATAAACTAATTAAACGGTTATGCGCCGCACCCTGTGAGTTATTTTGCAGCGTAGCATTTAAGTAATGACTTAAAATAGGCGTTACGCTTTCGCGTAAATTAGCATTAGGCTCGCTATATAAAAGCTCCATAGCAAGGTGTAACGGTTCAAGTTTTTGCTCGGTTAATACCAAAGCTTGCGCTAAGTTTAAATGCTGCCAACGTTTAGTATTTGCAAGGTTTAACCAAATAACATCCCAATGCTCAGCATCAATTTTCACTTCAAAGCTTTGCTTTGCTGGTAGCACAATAAGTGTATTGGCATTAAGTGTGTACTGCTCATTTTGTGTTGTTAATTTACCCTGCCCTGCAAGCGTATAAAAAAGTGTATGTTCTAGCGGTGCTGAGCGTGCTACACAATAACGACCCGATAGGTTTGAGCAACCCGCAAGTGCTATTTCAAGGTTTGGCATTTGCGCGAGCGTTTGTGAATCAATAAAGCGTTCTATACAGCGCGGACCAATATCGAGTATGTCTTTAATGTTATAGCGCATAATTACAATGATAGTTTTGGATAAATAAAGGAGAGCTTTAAGCATAACCCCTGTGATTATTTTTAGCTATATTTAGCACATTATAATTGCCCGCTTAAGCAATAGGATAAACATGACCTCTTTACAGCACATAATTAATCGCCGAGATTGGGAAAACCCAATTTCAGTACAAGTTAATCAAGTAAAAGCGCACAGCCCACTCAATGGATTTAAAAGCGTTGACCATGCTCGCACCAATACACAGTCACAAAAACAAAGTTTAAACGGTCAGTGGGACTTTAAATTATTTGATAAACCCGAAGCGGTTGATGAATCGTTGCTAAGTGAAACACTAAACAGCAACTGGCAAAGTATTACAGTGCCTTCTAACTGGCAATTACACGGCTTTGATAAACCTATTTACTGTAATGTTAAGTACCCATTTGCAGTTAACCCGCCTTTTGTACCAAGCGACAACCCTACAGGCTGTTACCGCACTGAATTTAATATAAGCGAAAGTCAGCTAACTCAGCGTAATCATATTATTTTTGAAGGCGTTAACTCGGCGTTTCACCTGTGGTGTAACGGACAGTGGGTGGGTTATTCACAAGATAGCCGTTTACCGAGCGAGTTTGATTTAAGCGAACTGTTAGTTGCAGGCACTAACCGTATTGCCGTTATGGTTATTCGTTGGAGCGATGGCAGTTATTTAGAAGATCAGGACATGTGGTGGCTAAGCGGTATTTTTCGCGATGTTAACTTACTTACAAAACCACAAAACCAAATACGTGATGTGTTTATAACCCCCGATTTAGACGCTTGCTATCGCGATGCAGCACTACATACAAAAACGGCGATTAATGCGCCGAATAACTACCAAGTAGCAGTGCAAATTTTTGATGATAAAACACCACTATGTGAGCCACAAATTCAAAGTACTAACAATAAACGTGTTGATGAAAAAGGTGGCTGGAGCGATGTTGTATTTCAAACAATTGATATACAAAGCCCTAAAAAATGGACCGCCGAAACCCCGTACTTATACCGCTGCGTTGTAAGTCTGCTTGATGAGCATGGCAATACCGTCGATGTTGAAGCCTACGACATTGGCTTTAGAAAAGTAGAAATGCTTAACGGGCAACTGTGTGTAAACGGCAAGCCGCTACTTATTCGCGGTGTTAACCGCCACGAACACCACCCAGAAAACGGCCATACAGTTACTACCGCCGATATGATTGAAGATATTAAGCTGATGAAGCAAAATAACTTTAACGCCGTGCGTACTGCTCACTACCCTAACCATCCACGCTTTTACGAGTTATGTGACGAACTAGGTTTATACGTAGTAGATGAAGCCAACATAGAAACCCACGGCATGTTTCCTATGGGGCGTTTAGCTAGCGATCCGCAGTGGGCTGGTGCATTTATGTCGCGTTATACACAAATGGTTGAGCGCGATAAAAACCACACCTCAATTATTATTTGGTCACTAGGAAACGAATGCGGACACGGCGCAAATCATGATGCTATGTACGGCTGGTCAAAAAGCTTTGACCCCTCTCGCCCAGTGCAATACGAAGGCGGCGGCGCAAATACAACGGCTACCGACATTATTTGTCCAATGTACGCCCGTGTAGATACCGATATTAAAGACGATGCGGTACCTAAATACTCTATTAAAAAATGGTTGAGCCTACCGGGTGAAACTCGCCCACTTATTTTATGTGAATACGCTCACGCAATGGGTAACAGCCTAGGTAGCTTTGACGATTACTGGCAAGCATTTAGAGAATACCCGCGTTTGCAAGGCGGCTTTATTTGGGATTGGGTAGATCAAGGTTTATCTAAAACAGACGAAAACGGTGAACATTATTGGGCTTACGGCGGCGACTTTGGTGATGAACTAAATGACCGTCAATTTTGTATAAACGGGTTATTGTTCCCAGACCGAACACCGCACCCTAGCCTGTTTGAAGCTAAATACAGCCAGCAACATTTACAATTTACATTGCGTGAGCAAAATCAAAACCAATACACCATTGATGTATTTAGCGATTACGTATTTAGACATACCGATAACGAAAAGCTTATTTGGCAGTTAATGCAAAATGGCATCTGTGTTGAGCAAGGCGAGCATGTACTTAATATTGCTCCGCAAAGTACACACACGTTAACTATTAAAACTGAAACAGCGTTTGAGCAAGGTGCGCAATATTACCTTAATTTAGATGTAGCATTAGTTAACGACTCACACTTTGCAAACGCTAATCACGTTATGGATTCAGAGCAGTTTAAGCTTATAAATAGTAACAATTTAAGCAGTAAGTTATTTGTATCATCATCTGAGCAAAACGCTATAAGTGTTAGCGAAACCGACTCTCAACTAAGTATTGAAAACGATAAATTTAAACTGATTTTTAATCAACAATCAGGGCTTATAGAGCAGTGGTTACAAAACGATACTCAGGTTATTAGTAGCCCACTGGTTGATAACTTTTATCGTGCCCCACTTGATAACGACATTGGTGTAAGCGAAGTAGACAATCTAGACCCCAATGCATGGGAGGCTCGTTGGTTACGTGCAGGTATAGGGCAATGGCAGCGCACATGCAGCTCAATTCACGCAGTGCAATCAAGCGTTGATGTACGTATTACTTGTGTATTTAATTACGAATTTAATGGCGTGCTACAGGCTCAAACACAGTGGCTATATACACTAAATAATACCGGCAATATTAGCTTAAACATTGACGTGCACTTAAACGACACTCTGCCGCCAATGCCGCGTATAGGGCTAAGTACAACGCTTAACAAGCAAAGCGATACAAAAATAAACTGGCTAGGTTTAGGGCCTTTTGAAAACTACCCAGATCGCAAAGCCGCAGCACGTTTAGGTTATTACAGCTTGAGCTTAAATGAGCTACATACACCGTATATATTTCCAACTGATAATGGCCTGCGTAGCGATTGCCAATTGCTGAGTATTAATAACTTAACTGTAACTGGCGCGTTTTTGTTTGCAGCCAGCGAGTATTCGCAAAGTACGCTAACGCAAGCAAAACACACTAACGAACTAATTGCTGATGATTGCGTACATGTACACATTGATCATCAGCATATGGGTGTAGGTGGCGATGATTCGTGGAGCCCAAGTACTCATAAAGAGTATTTACTTGAGCAAAAGCAGTACAGCTATTCTTTAACTTTTTCAGCTAAATAATTTAGTAGTTAACCTACAAAAATAGCGGCCAAATTGGCCGCTATTTTTCTAATTAAAAAACTCTATTTTTTAGCGAGTTTTTTAGCTAATACGTTATCAAGCGAAAAGCTTCCCGCTCCTTGAATTGCTAAAACTACAGTTACTACAAGTAACGTTAATGCGTATTCATAGCCATTGTTTGCCATAAATAAGCCATTACTAATATGTACGCTAAAAATAGCAATCATCATAGTAAAGCCGGCAACTACAGCAGCTGGGCGAGTTAACAAACCAATTGCTAATGCAATGCCACCAAAAAACTCAGCGCTACCTGCCATCATTGCTAACCAATAGCCAGGCTCTAAACCAATACTTGCCATCCATTGACCTGTACCTTCAAGCCCGTAACCGCCAAACCAAGCAAATAGTTTTTGTGCACCATGCGCCGCTAAAATAAGGCCAACTGGTACTCGTAAAATTAATGCTGCTACGCCTGCTTTTGAGCTAAGTAATGTGTTTAGTAATTTCATGAGTTTAGTCCTGTTTTAATTTATTTAATCGTTAGATTTTTTCTAACCGTTGAGTACAGTTTACTATCATCATTAAAAAACATTAATACAGACTTTATTGGTTAATTAGCAACGCAGTATTTATAATAAACCATAAAAAAACCGCCAACCTAAAGGTTGACGGTTTTTTATTAACGCTAAAACTTAGTATATTTAAGTAAGCGCTTAGCTTTGAAAATTAAGCAACTGCTTGCTCTAAAATTTCGCGGCTTTCTTTAAGCGTAATAGCTTGGTTTTCACCAAGTGCTAGCATGCCGTGTGCTTCAAGTTTGCCAATAATATTGTCAATAGCAGCGGCTTTATCATCGCCATGTTCAGTAAGCTGGGTCGCTACGTCAAGGCTGTGGTAAAACGCTTCGATTGCTAAAATTGTTTTCTCAGCTAAATCGTCAGATTGCTCAAGACCAAATACGTTTTTACCCATTTGCTCTAGTTTTGCTTTTTTAACTGCAAATTGGTTGCGTAGTAAAGAAGGCTGAACAATAGCAAGTGAACGAGCATGATCAACGCCGTAAGCAGCTGTAAGCTCGTGGCCAATCATGTGTGTTGCCCAATCTTGCGATACACCAGAACCAATTAAACCATTAAGTGCTTGGTTAGCTGCCCACATAAGGTTTGCACGCCATGCGTCGTCTTGGTTTTCAAAGTTATCGCCCAGTGTTTTAAGCGTTCTTAAAAGTGCCTCTGCGTAACCTTCTTGAACCAATGCTGTTTCAGGGAATGTTAGGTACTGCTCACAGGTATGTACCCATGCATCTACTAAACCATTTACAAGTTGGCGCTGTGGTAATGTTTTCATTACATCAGGGTCCATAATCGCAAATTTAGGAAGTACTTCTGGTGATGCAAACGGTAGTTTTTGCTTTGTTGCTTCTTTGCTCACAACTGAGTTTTGGTTAGACTCTGAACCCGTTGCAGGCAATGTTAATATTGCACCAATTGGTAATGCGCTAGTAATAGTGTGCTTACCAGTAGGAATATCCCAACCTTCGCCATCATAAACTGCAGATGCTGCAATGTATTTAACGCCGTCGATTACTGAACCGCCGCCTACACCTAGTACAAAGTCGATACCTTGTTCTTTACAAATTTTTACTGCTTGGTCTAGTACTTCTATAGTTGGGTTAGCGCCAACACCCGAAAACTCAACC
Organism: Pseudoalteromonas sp. C8; assembly: GCF_011378685.1. NCBI lineage: Bacteria > Pseudomonadati > Pseudomonadota > Gammaproteobacteria > Alteromonadales > Pseudoalteromonadaceae > Pseudoalteromonas > Pseudoalteromonas sp. C8. The sequence continues at coordinate 120,056 of NZ_WTKT01000013.1, read as the reverse complement.
CAGTCAAAGCCTTCAAGTGCTGCTGCAACTTGGTCGTACACGCCGTTCTTTTTAATTGAACCGCCGCCGTACACTACAAGTACTTTTTGATCCTTTGCGATCAAATCAGTTAGTGAGGCAATTTGTTCTTGGCCGAACTGGATAAGTGTTGGGTTTACGTAGCTAAATTTCATTATTTTGCTCCTAGGTGACGGTTAAATACTAAATATAATGCTTAGTTACTAACTAAGCTAAACTTCAATGAGTGCATATTAGTGGCAAAACAAACATAAAAAAAGCTCAATAACTCGCAAAAGCTTGCCTAAAACTGTCAAGATTGATATTTTACGCAAAATTCGTACGATAGTAGAAGTTTTAATGTCCTCAATAGCCAAAATGATGCAAAAATTTGCAGAGCACAATAATTTACTTAACTTTGAAGGCAACATGGAAACCATTATTCCAGGTGTGTATTTTCATCGTGCAAGTAAAAGCTCGCCGCGCCAACCACTTATATATAACTCAGGTATTATTATTGTTGGGCAAGGACATAAGATAATTCATTTTCCTGATCATCAAATAAAATATGGTGAGGGCGACTACCTTGTTTTAGGTGTACCAGTGCCACTTGAATGCGAAGCTTTTACCGATAACAACCTGCCTGTTATGGGTATTGTTATAGATATAAACCCGGTAATGTTACATAAATTAGTAAACCAAATTGGTACACATAAGCCATTCACTACTGGGCAAATGAGTGGCGTTCAATCGGCTAAAATAGATGGCGCAATGGAGCAAGTAACCCACCGTTTACTTAGCGTGCTTAATAACCCTATTGAGGCTGATGTTTTTGGCGAAGATATAGTAAAAGAATTGGTATATCGTGTACTTTGTGGTCCACAAGGACATACTTTAATAGGGCTTGCTATGCATGATGGGCATTATGCGCGTATCGCCCGTACGCTCTCAACTATGCACAGTAGTTATGCCAATCAAATTACAGTTGAAGGATTAGCTGAAGATGTAAACATGAGCGTATCCTCGTTCCATCGTGCTTTTAGGCAAGTAACATTTGAGTCACCTTTGCAGTATTTAAAAAAAGTACGCTTAGCTAAAGCTAAAGAGCTTATAACCAGTAGTGGAAGCAAAGCCAACGAAGCTGCATTAAAGGTTGGCTATACCAGCCCATCGCAATTTAGCCGCGAATTTAAACGCCACTTTAATAAAACCCCCAGTGAAATGTTAATTCAACTACATAACTAGGTAATGGCTTTAGATATGTAAGTTAACCGAGCGAGTCAATCTTAAGCACTGCTTTTTTGGTGTTTAGCATAGCTTGCTTGGTAAATTGGCGATTAATAAATTGGCTAAAAATAATAGTAAATAACGTTGAGAAAATGGCAGCTGTTGCGTACACCTGCCAAATCATAAAGTTATGTTTTAACATAAACGCAATCACCGCAAAAAATACACATCCACCTAATGAACCAATAATACCGCCATTAAGAATTTTAAACGTTGAGGCTTGTTTGTCACTAAAATGGGCAACACTGCCCATTACCGCCAAAATAACCGGAAAGGTAGATATTAACCCGCTCCATGCAGACCCTATATGCTGCGATATAAACGTAACAAGCACGATAAAGCTCGTCACTAATATCATTTTTACCGGAAGCTCCCAGCGGGCATTTAATGGTTTTGCATCAACTGATATATTTAGCTTTGTAGAGATAATAGTTAAACCGAGTAAAATACAAAGCGAAACCACACTCGCCACAATAATATTCACTGGTAAAAATAAAGTAATAACGCTAAATACACACCAAATACTCAACGCTGTAAAAAGCGATTTAAGCATTCCAAACCTTCGTGATACAACCAAGTAACTAAAACAAAATAAGCCTATACCGCTCATACCATAAAGAGAGGCCACCGCTGAGTTAGCTGCAAATAATTTACCTTGCTCTAATGCTATAAAATAAGAAATAGGCCCAGAGGTAATAGGCAAGCCAGGAATTATGCCGCTAACAAAACTACCAAAGCGTTTTTGGGCGAATGTTATTAGTAAAATAAGCAAAGGTGCAATTATGAGTTTAAGCAGCATAAATAACAATAAAGTATGAGAATTGAAATTAAGTCTACGTGTCTATACCTACATTGTAGAGTGAATAAAAATCATGCATGTAGTGTAATTTTTTTCACCTGTAAATATTAACTAATTTATCAAAACACTGATTAATAGTTATAAAAAAACCACTTATTAAAGTGGTTTTTTTAGCTTACCTTAAACAACAGCATTTATACTTTTTTAAATAAAACCTCTGGGTTTACCATGGTTTTCATTTCAAGCACATTGCCATTTGGATCTTCAATAAAAAACGTTTCTTGCTCAAACTCATCACCAATAAATCGGCGGTATGGTTTATCTAAGTATTCAATACCCGCATCTTCAATACGTGTTTTTAACCCGTTAAATTCATCTTCAGATAAGTGAATCCCAAAGTGAGGTACTGCCACAGCTCCCATATCTACATCATGGCGAACTGTTGGTAAGCGCTCAACACTCTGGTGCAAGGTAAGTTCATTACCCCAAAAATCTATATCTACCCAGCGACCTTCTTCACTGTTACCCGTTTTACAGCCTAGTACGTCACAATAAAACGCTTTAGCCACTTTTAAATCGCCAGCCGGAATAGCCAGATGTAAACAGTTAGACATAAATAACCCTTGGTTAACACTTTAATACATTAAATTATCGCCATTATACATAACTTGTGATTTATAGAACATTAACAGCGGCACTATTAAGCATATTTAATACCTAAAAGCCGTTTAAAAAACACGCTTTTAAAGTTTGTAATTACTTATAACATTTATTTGTTAGAGAGTATTAGAAAGCGCAAAAGGATTAGTTTAAAATGCGCCGCTATGATTAAATTCTTACTTTTAAAATTCATCACTTTCTTTTTAGGCTTTGTAGCTTGCTTTGCTATGCACACTACTTTTGCATTACCTTTAGTGATTTCTGCTGCGCTAACGGGGCTTATTGGCTCGTTTATTCCTTTTCCTGCACATTATAAAAACCATCCGTATGCTGCAATTTATGCTGGTAGCTTTGCAGGCATGTGTTCAACTCATTTAATTACCAGTTACTGGGAAATTGCTATTATTTCGCTTATTGGCTCAAGTTTGTATGTGCTTACTATGAATATGTTTACAGGTTTTGGTGGCAAGCTTGGCAGCGTAGCTTTTGCAAGCGTGGCACTTTTTGTATTAGCCAAAGGAATTGTATTATGAGTATTGAATATCCATTACTTGTACTGCTTGGGGCTTTTTTAACATTTTATTTAGCTAAGCATAGTCGCTTTGACGGGGTTAGAGCGTCGTCTTCACTTTCTATTATTGCTTATTTAATTTTTAGCGCTTTAAATTTGAACCCCGATTTATACGCAATTGTATTTTTTGGCGGCACATTCATAGGTATGAGCGCCCCACATCGATTTGGTATTTATACTGTAGCAAGCTCATCTATTTTGTTTTCAATCTTATTTGAATTTCTTGTACCAAAACTTGACGGCTATGGCGGTGCATTAGGTATTAGTGCATTTTTATCTGTATGTATTTGCCATACTTGTATTTTATTAGGTGCCCCAAGAAGTAAAAAACCGCCACCAGTTCAATAAAAAGTGGAAACTAGGCTGGTTTTTATCCTGACATTAACTTTAATATATTTAAAAATTAGAGTGTAAAATATTCATGTTTTAGCCTGTTCCTTTTTTCTGCAAGTCTGTTAAAATCTTCCGCGAACTTTATTTACCCTAAATAAAGACAATCATATATGGATTTATGAAAATGAAAAAACTAATCGCAGTAGCAGCTCTATCTTTACTTCCTTTCTCAAACGCAATGGCTGACCAAGATATTGGTTGTGGTCTTGGTTCTATGTTATTTGCTGGTCAGCAAGGTAAAGGCGTTAAAATTTTAGGCGCTACAACAAATGGTACATCTGGTAACCAAACTTTTGGTATCACTTTTGGTACTCTTGGTTGTGATGGTACTGGTACAGTAACTTCTTCAGAAAAAATCGCTTTATTCATTGACGGTAACATGGAGCAACTTGCTCGTGATATGTCAAAAGGTGAAGGCGAAACTTTAGCTACTCTAGCTGAAGCTTGGGGTGTTGCAGATCAAGATAAAGCAGCGTTCAATAAGCTTGCTCAAGCACAGTTTTCTTCAGTATTTACTTCTGAAAACGTAACTTCACAAACAGTTTTAGAAAACCTAAACACTGTTCTTGCAAGTAACGCACAACTTGCTTCTTATACTCTTTCTTAATCAGCTAAATTAGCCGGTTTTATACGTATAAATAAAGCCGCTGGAGTATTTCTCTAGCGGCTTTTGTAATTTAGTGATTATGAAAAAAATATTATTTGGTTTACTGCTCGCTCTTTTTAGTACTTACTCAAACGCTCAAAGTATTGAAACAAATACATTAGCAACACACCCTTACTGGCTTAAATTAGGTCACTACCGCTTGGCCACATTAGGTGATTGGAAAAGTGAAGTAGACAGTGCTGAGTTTTTTTTATCTCCTACAGGTAAAACAAGCCCATATGACGAACTTAAAGCCACTATAGCTGCATTTAGTGGTAAAAATACTGACCCAAAAACAACACAATATCGTTGTCAGTTTCCTGCACGTTATAAATGGCTAAAAACAAAAATTAAAAATAACTGGCCCGAACTTAATTGCCCAGAACTACAGGCGTGGCAAAAAATAATAAACCCTAAAGGGGTTACGTTAGTTTTTCCAACTGCATTTATGAATAGCCCATCATCAATGTTTGGCCACACTTTACTTCGTATTGATGCAAAAGATCAGACTCGCCATAAAGAGTTGCTCGCGTTTGCCGTTAACTTTGCAGCAGAGCCTGATGGCTCAGACAACGCAGCCATGTACGCATTAAAAGGCTTGATTGGCAGCTACCCAGGTAAGTTTTCGCTTATGCCGTACTATAAAAAAGTACGCGAATATAATGATTTAGAATCTCGTGATATTTGGGAATACAAACTTAATTTATCAGAGCTACAGGTAGAGCTTATTTTATTGCACTTGTGGGAGCTACAATTAGCTACATTCGATTACTTTTTTATTGATGAAAACTGCTCTTACCAATTACTTGCATTATTACAACTTGCACAAGAGGACCTTGATTTAACATCGTCATTTAATATGCAAGCTATTCCATCAGATACCGTTGCAGTACTAAGAAATAACAACTTATTACAAACACCTAATTACCGCCCTGCTTTTGGTACTAAGCTTTACCATTACTCTACTCAAATGACTGACGAACAACTTGATGATGCAAGAGAGTTAATGCAAGGTGGCTCCCTCAATACTCGTAATTACTCACAGTCGCAATTAGTCGCTATATTAGAAATGGCGTATGAATGGTTAAATTTTGAATTTTACGATAAAGCGTTAAATCGTGAAGAAATTGCCCCGCGACTAACTAAGCTACTCCTAATGCGCAGCAAATATAATGTAGCTTCGCCATTTACTAAGCCAAACCGTCCTATTGCTTCCCCAGAGCAAGGTCATGGTTCTTCTAAAGTATCGCTAGGTAGGGTACAAAATAATAACCAAGCAAACCTTACAAATTTTGGCTATAGGCTTGCGTATCATGACTTACTAGATAGGCCAGAAGGTTTTATAGCGGGTGCACAAATTAGTTTTTTTGATTTGGAAGCCGCTATTACTGACGAAGGAAATGCAGATATTGAACATTTTTACTTATTAGATGCTATGTCGCTTGCACCCGATAACCGCGTATTTGATAGCTGGTCGTGGAACTTTAAAATGGGCTTTGACCGACAACCAAGTGACAATAAACGTTTAGGCCGCTTTTTTACAAAAGGAGGTTATGGTAAATCTTATGGCGATCCTAATAATGTACACGGCTATATTCTTGGTCAATTTGAGCTAAATACAGGCGATATAACCGACCAACTTAGTACTGGAATAGGCAGCGAAGCCGGTGTAATTTGGCAAATAAACAATAACCATAAACTCGCTTTAACTGGCAATATATTATGGCTAACTGATAACGCAGCAAGTAAGCACAGCGAAATAGCTATAACATGGAATTACGCTGTTTCTCGCAATGTATCGCTGCGCAGCAAAGTACAGCATGCTCAATGGCATAGCCATAATTCATCAATGAGTTTAGCTATGCAGTTTTACTTTTAACTTTTTCAATATTATTTATATTTAATGCTACTTGTAGGGTAGCCAAATAGCACTCTACATTTAGCTTTTATTCCCGAGGCCTTATAAACACTTTTCAATAAGTGCTCCCACTGATGAAACGTAATAACGACTGGGTTATTGCTATTAAGCTGCCCTATAATGCCGTATTTACAAGGCTTTGATTTATCTTCTTCTACAAAGGTGCCAAATAACTTATCCCAAATAATAAGTACACCTGCAAAGTTTTTATCAAGGTAACCTGCATTTATTGCGTGATGAACTCGGTGATGCGAAGGCGTATTAAATACTTTTTCAAACCAGCCTAACTTACCTACTATTTGAGTATGTACAAAAAATTGATACGCCAAATTTAATGCAACCACGCTAAATACTGTTAGCGGTTCAAATCCAATTAAAATCATAGGTAGCCAAAACACCCACATACCGGCTACGGGGTACATTAAGCTTTGCCTAAATGCGGTGGTGAAATTCATTTTAGTTGAGCTATGGTGCACCACATGTGCAGCCCACAACCAATGAATATGATGCGATGCTTTATGAAACCAATAATACAAAAAATCTTGCAGTAAAAATGCAAATGCAATACTTAATACACTCACTTCAATATCAAACAATCTATAGTCATACAACCAATTAAATAAAGGCATTAACAGCAGTAACGCAACAGCATCTGCGCCTTGGTGTAATAGCGCTAACACTGTATTTGCTAGGCTATCTTTTATGTCGTAATAGCGCTTAAACTTAATAAACTCACAGCAAACAAATATCAAAAATATTGGGCTAAGAGCGAGCAAAATAATTTCTGAGTTCATACTTTACCCGCCAAAAAATAATTATTTAAATTGTTTAACGCTTGGGTTATATCTTTTGTAATAACATATTTAAGTAATGCATTTGGCATCCACCATGGAGCTGAGCAGCTTATGCAATAGTTAAGTTCGGTAACTAAAGTATTGATGTCTTTATTTGCACTGAGGTATATATCGCCTCGATGATTAGCTACTGGTTTATCGCCTACTATTTGGTAACTGATCTGATTTTGATCGGCACTGATTATTTGCTCTGAAAAAGTTATTTTACCTATTTTCACTTGCCTAACAGCTCCTTTTCCGCCTTCTATTTGCCCTTCGTCTTGTGCTTGTAGCAGCGTAAATTTGGCATTAAAAAATCGATGCAACTGTTGATGATCCAATAGTGTGCTTATTATTTGCTGTGGCTGTGCATTAAGCGTTTGTTTTATTGTTATAAGTATCATTTTTACAGCAAGAGGTTATTAGGCATTCAACTAGCATATAAAAATTTAACGTGGCAAACTTGCTAATACACGACTATTTTTTAGCTTTAGATGACAAATGCACACATTGGCTGATCATTACTTTTCAAGTATTCTTGATTACTTACAAGCACAAGGCATTAATACTAAAACGGCTTTGCACGCTATTAGCTTTGACGAATTTAGTAATCAGCGTACCCATCAATTAGCGCCGCGTATTAGTTTAAATAGTTACAATGCTTTATTAGTTTATGGCAAAAAAACACTTAACGATCCTCTTTTTGGTTTTACCCTAGGTCAGCAAATTCGCACTGCTGACTACGGCGTTTTAGGTTACTTAATTGAATCAAGCGATAACTTAAGCAGTGCCATTAAAGCATTGTTAAGCTACGACAGCTTGGTGGCTGATATTGGTAAAGCCAAGTTTGAACTAAATACTGATACAGCAACTATTCGTTGGATTGCTCACCAAAGTTGTAATGAGCATGTTGTTTTACGAAACATGACCGCGTGGGTAAGTGTGATTCGCCAGTTAATAAATTTAACGCTTTCGCCAAGTAGTATTAGTTTCACTTATAATTGGTTGCCATCGCAAAGGCGCGCCCTTGAATCATGGTTTAAATGCCCTGTAAAAAGCAGTGCTGAATATAATCAAATTAGCTTTCCGAGCCATTATTTAACGCTGCCCTTTAAAACCGATAACGCCATTATTAATTCTACTTTTAAGCAATTGTCAGAGCAGCAACTCTCTAACTTTAAAAGCCAGCAGTGTATTGACGATAAAGTTAATCAGTTACTTACAGCTAAAACTACCTTGCAAAACTGCAACCTAATAGGCATAGCTGATGCGCTTAATTTAACACCCCGAACGCTACAACGACGCTTAAAACAACAAGACTTAACCTTTGCTCAGCTACTTGAAAAAGAACGTAAAAAACGTGCAGATACATTAATAGCCAGCATGCCACTTGCTGATTTATCTAATATTTTAGGATTTAAAGATCAAAGCTCTTTTAATCGAGCTTTTTTACGCTGGCATAAATGCTCGCCATTACAATTTATAAAATACAAAACAGCAAGTACAGCCAAGTAAATGCAAATTATTTACGTTATATAAACATAATATATATATGTTTTAGTTAATACTCTCTACACTAGGTGTATTATTGCTTTAAAAGATTTTTTATGTTTTTGCGTGTTTTATTAAGTGCTTTTGTATTTATTTTATATAGCCCCCTGTGTAACGCCGATTCGGTTACTTTTATAGCTGAAGACCTTCCTCCTTATCACTTTAAAAATCAGCAAGGTGAAGTAAGCGGCGCTTTAGTCGACATTGCCAAAGCAGTTGTGAAGCAAACAAACTTAACCGCTAATTTTGAAATAATGCCTATGGCCCGCGTTTTTAAAGAGCATAAAACAAATACCAACGCCATAATGTTGTCTTTGTTAAAAACCCCAGAGCGGATTAATAAATATACATGGTTAGGCGAAGTGTATTTTGCAGATGCTTATTTAATTAGCTTAAAAAGCCATGTAGATGAAGTTGTTCACTTAAATTTTGCTAAAGAGTATAAAGTAGCAACCATTCGTGGCTACCTGAGCGAAGCCTACTTAAAGAAAAAAGGCTTTACCGAAAATAACAATTTAATACTGGTCAGTTACTATAATCAACTTTGGCAAATGCTTTATAAAAACCGGATCGACTTTGTAGTAACTAATACACTTACACTTAATAACGAGCTAAAAAGCCTAGGACTCGATCCTAGCCTAATAACAAAACGAATTCATTTAAGCGATCTCCCCTCTTCACTTAATTTTGCAGCAAGTAATCAACTTAATCCTAAAACAGCTAAAGCACTTTCTGACGCATTAAGTAACATTAAAGAAAATGGTGAATACCATGCCATTTTAAACAAGTGGCAACTTTTATTACCAAACACGACTAACATGCAGCACTAACCATAGTTAAAGCCCGACATTAGTTATTGGCAGTGGTTATTTAGTTATTTGCTAAACGCGGCAAAGCAAACTACAAAATTAAAAATCTCCTCCCCCCCAAAAAATAGACTACACATTAGCGCCAAAATCTACGTTAAACATCACTAAATGAAGAGCCAAGCACATAAAAAATACATACCGAAAACACTTCCATAAAAGCCGTTAAAAAACACCTAAACCAAATTGGTATAACAAAAAATCATTTAAAAAATATTTAATTTTACTAATTGGTAAGTTTTAATTGTTAAATTGGTATGCTAGATTGAGATTAAGCGATGCCTGTACCGCACAATTTTTACTTCATCACACAGAGACAATAATGATAAAAAATACATCCACATTTAAACTTACGGCTTTAGCCGTTATCACCCCTTTACTTTTTACCGCTTGTTCAAGTACCCAAAGCACTAATCAGCAAAGCGATGCGCCGGTACCTGCAACAAAGTTTGATTTATCACACTGGAAAATAAATGTACCAGTAGATTTAAACAACGACGGTAAAATTGATGAAATAGATGTAGAAGAAATTCAGACTTACGCACACCCTGATTTTTTCTATCTTGATGGTAAAGGCTACATGGTATTTACCTCCCCTAATAAAGCGCTTACAAGTGCTAACTCTACTAATACCCGTAGTGAACTTAGACAAATGATCCGTGGATCAAATACTAAAATTAAAACTAAACACTCTAAAAACAACTTTGCTTTGGCTGTTCACCCGCTATCTGACCGATTTGGCTCCGTTGGTGGAAAAATGGAAGCAACGTTAAAAGTAGATCACGTTGCGCTACGTGCGACTGATCCTGATAAAAAAGCAGCTTACTCGGTTGTTGTAGGGCAAATTCACGCAGGTAAAGATCAAGCACTTATTGATACCAAGCTTGGTTATGGCTGGGGCAATGAGCCACTTAAAATATATTACAAAAAATGGCCAGGACATAAAACAGGCTCAGTTTTTTGGAACTATGAACGTAACTTAGCTAAAACGAATCCTGACCGTACAGACATTACTTACCCTGTTTGGGGTAATACATGGGAAAACCCTAACGAGCCAGGCGGTGCCGGTATTGCACTAGGTGAAGAATTTAGCTACACGGTAAATGTGTATAAAAATGTTATGCACCTTACATTTAGCGCACAAGGCAAAGAAGACGTTAACTACTCTATTAACTTAGGTAATAACGTAGATGCTTATGGCAAAGTGGACGAAAAAGATCATCCACATGGCTACGCAGCAGATTGGCATTACTTTAAAGCAGGCGCTTATAACCAATGTAGTACTAAAAGCGCGAAAGGTATTTGGTACCCAGGTTGTTTAGGTACTGGCGATTGGTCTACAGATAAACAAAATGGCGATTACGCTCAAGTAAGCTTTAGTAAACTAGAGTTAAGCCCAGCGACACCGCCAACAAAATAACTAGGCTAGTACAGCCTCAGATAAGTAATTTTTTAGTGATGTAAACAGTGGCGTTGGTAGATTATTAATATCGCACCAGCGCCACTTTAAACATTTATTAGGCTCTTTAAGCTCAGGCTCTCCGCCTTCAAAGTCAGCTTTTACATACAGCGTAATATAGTGCTTGTTCTCTGCTGTAAAAATATCATTGGTAAAATCAAGCTTAGTAATTTTACTTACCTTTAAACCAGTTTCTTCAAACACTTCTCGTATTGCACATTGCTCAACACTTTCACCAAACTCTAAATTCCCACCAGGTGTTGCCCATGTATTAGCACCATGCGCGCCAATGCGCTCACCTAGTAAAATTGTGTTTTGATGCTTTATGATAACCGCCACACCAACTCTTACTACGTTACTCATATCGTATTTTCTCTTATTTTTACTGCCCGCCATGCTGAACCACACGCTTTGTATTGTCAATTTTGTATTTTTAAAACCAGTGTGTTGATTAACTTTTAACCGACCAAGGTCGAATAGCTTGCTTGCTAAAAAAAGCCTACATTTTGTAAGGTCTCTCACACACAAATTTAGTTTTAGGAGCCTTACATGTCAGGCGAATATCAACAGCAATATAATGCCTTTAAGCAAAACCCAGCCCAATTTTGGCTCGAACAAAGTAAAAATATTCCGTGGTATAAAACCCCCTCAAAAGCATACACACAAGACGACGACGGGCTTTATCATTGGTTTAGTGACGGGCAATTAAACACCAGTTTTTTAGCACTAGACCAACACGTTATTGCCGGATTTGGCGAGCAAACAGCACTTATTTACGACTCCCCAGTCACTAATACAAAGCAAACTTATAGCTACTCACAACTACAACAAGAAGTTGCTAAATTTGCAGGCGTAATACAATCGTTAGGTGTTACAAAAGGCGACCGCGTTGTTATTTATATGCCAATGATCCCACAGGCGGTTATTGGTATGTTGGCGTGCGCTCGCCTTGGTGCTATTCATTCGGTGGTATTTGGTGGGTTTGCTGCACACGAATTAGCAGTACGCATTGATGATGCCAAGCCCAAACTTATACTTAGCGCCTCATGCGGTGTTGAAGTAAACAGCATTATTGAATACAAACCACTTATTGATAACGCAATAGACTTAGCTACGCACAAAGTAGAACACTGCGTTATTTATCAGCGTCCACAAGTCAGAGCCACTCTTAAGCCTAAACGAGACATAGATTGGACTCAGGCAATGCAAACGGCTGCAAGCGCAGATCCGGTGCCTGTAAATGGTAGTGATCCGCTTTATATTTTATATACCTCAGGCACGACAGGCACACCCAAAGGCGTAGTGCGCGAAAATGGTGGTCACGCAGTGGCAATGCAATACAGCATGGAAACCGTTTATGGTATGAAGCCCGGCGACGTATTTTGGGCAGCGTCTGACATTGGCTGGGTAGTTGGGCACTCTTATATAGTTTACGCGCCGCTAATGTATCGCTGCGCGACCGTATTATATGAAGGTAAACCGGTTAAAACGCCCGATGCCAGTGCATTTTGGCGCGTGGTTGAAGAATATAAAGTAAATGCATTATTTAGTGCCCCCACTGCATTTAGAGCGATTAAAAAAGAAGACCCAAATGCCGATGGTTTTAATCAATACGATACCTCTAGCTTAAAACGTTTGTTTTTAGCAGGCGAGCGGTTAGATCCTCCCACTTACGAGTGGCTTAAAGAAAAAACCAAACTGCCAGTGCTCGATCATTGGTGGCAAACCGAAACCGGCTGGGCTATTGCTTGTAACCCTGTAGGGCTTGAGTACTTAGCAACAAAACCTGGCAGCTCTACCGTGCCTACTCCAGGTTTTGACGTGCGAATATTAGATATGGATGGCAATGAATGCGCAGCTAACGAGCAAGGCGCCGTGGTAATTAAACTACCACTTCCACCGGGTTGCCTACCAACAATTTGGCAAGATACCCCGCGCTTTAAAGCAAGCTACCTAAATGAATACGAAGGTTATTATTTATCTGGCGATGGCGGTTATATTGATGAAGACGGCTACCTATTTATTATGGGCAGAACCGACGACGTTATAAATGTAGCAGGGCATAGGCTTTCTACTGGCGAAATGGAAGAGATAGTAGCCGCGCACCCTGCTGTTGCCGAATGCGCTGTTTTTGGTGTAAACGATCCTCTAAAAGGGCAACTCCCTATGGGAATGATCGTGCTTAAAAATGATTTTATAGGCTCAAGTACCGACGTAGAACAAGCGCTTGTTTTAAGTGTTCGTGATCAGATTGGCGCTATTGCGTGCCTTAAAAATATAGTTAGCGTAGATAGGTTACCTAAAACCCGCTCGGGTAAAATACTGCGTAAAAATTTGCGCCAACTAGTTGATGGAGAAGAGCTACAAATACCTTCAACCATAGATGATGCCAGTATCTTTGAAGAAATAAACCAACAACTAACACAAAGATAAACCCAACCAACCTATCTAAAGCCATTTTTATAATGGCTTTTTATTTATGCCTTATATTTGATCCTTTTACTTAGGTTTAGGTTTAGGCTTAAGTTTTAAGTTTTAAGTTTTAAGTTTTAAGTTTTAAGTTTTAAGTTTTAATTTAACCAACAGCTGAAATTTTTTACAGCTTTATGCTTTCTTCTTTTAATAGCGTTATTAATTTAATCAATTTTAAAAGGAATGGTGTATGCCCCGCTTGCTACAAAAACTATTAACTACAGCCCTATTATTTATAGGCTTTGCCACACAAGCCTATGAAATAGAAGACTTAGGGGACGGCTTACACCGCTTTATAGACGACAGACACCGCTCAGTATTTTTAATTACTCCTGAGGGCGCGATTGTTACCGACCCGCTTAATAAAAAAGCCGCCTCCTGGTTAAGCGAGCAAATTAAAACTCGCTATAACGTACCGGTAAAATATGTAATTTATAGCCATAATCACAGCGATCATATTTACGGCGCCGAGGTATTTAAAAGCCCGCACACCACGTTTGTAGCGCATAAACTCGCCGCGCAAGATATTAAAAACACAAAAATGAAAACGGTAGCGCCCAGCCTTACTTTTGATGACGAGCTACTACTTACCCTTGGTGAGTCAACAGTAAAGCTTAACTATCATGGTCCAAACGATGGTCGTGGTTCGGTTAGTATATTATTCGAAAAGCAAAAAACGTTGTTTGTAGTTGATTGGATTGTTATTGGCAGAATGCCGTGGCAAAAACTCTGGAGTTACGATATTCAGGGCATGATTAACTCAACCCAAGCGGTACTCAAATACGACTTTAATACTTTTGTAGGTGGACATGCCGATATTGGCAGCAAGGCTGATGTAGCGCGCTATTTAACTTATATAGAGCTTTTATATAGCCAAGTAACAGCAGGCGTTTTAGCCGGTAATACGCTTGACGAAATTAAACAAAATGTAAAATTAGACCAATTTAGTGACTTTAAACAGTTTGGTGCATGGTTACCACTTAACATAGAAGGCGTGTACGAGCGTTTAATGGAAGAGTCTGGTATGGGTTGGCGCAGCGATTTATAGGTTTTTTAGGCCTTACTTTTTTGTGCAAATCTAATATTCAAATACAAAGGCATTAGCTTTAAATGCGCTATTGCCTTAGTGAACATTAGCAACATTTACACTCCACTTACGTTTATTGACAGCACTATACAAAAAAAGATTTATCTTAAAGCTTATACAAAGCCAAAGAGGATAAATACCTATGAACTTATCTTTAAAAATTATTAGCGTAGCAGCAATAGCATTTACCATGAGTGGCTGCACTGTATATCAACATAGTCCCAGTGCGCATAAACCACATAAAAAAGCAGTTAAAGTAGTTACGCCTGTTTTAGTAACTGAGCACAACTCTCCAAGCATTGTGATCGTAAAAGCCAAGCCCACAAAACAAGCCTGCACTAAACATGATGATCATTGGCATTGCAGGGCTCGCTAACAGATACTTTGCTAAGTAAATCACTAAGTTTTTATATTCTCAGCGTTAAATTAAATATTTTTGAATGTAAAAAAACCGCGCTAAAGCTTTTTTAAAAGTGCCTTAGCGCGGTTTTTATATTTCAAATCTAAGTATTAAAAAAGCTCGTTAACTAAAATCGACCAGCACTTCATGATGCCCTAGCATGTCGCTTACTTGATATACTCATCGTGCCATTTTATTATTTTTTTGCTTAACTCCAGCCCTAAACCGCAGCCAATATTGGCAGGCCTGTTTGTGTTATGAGTCGCGTGTTGCATATCAGCTTGTGCGCTGTATTTACTTATAGAGATCTCGCTGTGCAATATGCCATTATCTTGATAGCTTGGCTGGCTGCTACATGCAGCAAGTGTGCAAGTAAAAAACCGGTTGAGTGCTTTTTAAAATAAACCATTTAATTATGCCTAATTCGTACCATTACATTAAGTGAATTAGCTTGCTATATTTTTCAATAATAAATAAAAATTACTAGCCGTTTAACAGCTCAGTAATTATTTAATTATTAAACCATTACTTTATTACGACCTGCATTTTTAGCTGCGTATAATTTTTCATCAGCTCGTCGAGATGCATCTTTTGGGGCTTCGCCCGCTTTAACTTCTACTACACCAATACTTACTGTTGATTTTATATGGAGTGAGGTATGAGTAACATTCTCAATATTTTCGCGTATACGCTGGGCAACTTCATGCGCAAAACTAAGTGCTGTATTAGGTAAAACAACTAAAAACTCTTCTCCGCCAACCCTACCTGCGCAATCTGTTTGACGAATGTTTTTTTCTATAAATTTAACTGTAGAGATAATAACTTCATCGCCAATATCATGTCCGTATGTATCGTTTACTTGTTTAAAGTGGTCTATATCAATAACAATTAATGAACACGCGCTCCCTAAAAACTCACTTTTTTTAATCGCGTTGTATTTAAATGCAAATATTGCTCTACGATTAGCGATATCTGTTAATTCGTCTTTTAATGCAAGTGTTTTGAATCGCTGTTTATGCTGAGTTTGTTTATAAGTTATGTAAGCTAAAATCAATATTAACCCAATAGAAAATAGCAACGATGCGATTTGCCAAAATGCTTTTTCATTAACTAAATTTAATAACTGCTCTTTTACCTCTGACGATTCTTTCAGTCTTGTTATTTCTCGTTTTTGCTGATCCCAGTCAAATGCTAAACGTTGAGAAAGTAATGTATTATCTGCAATTTCTTGCACTTTTTTATCTGCTATTTTTAATAACTCTCTTTGAGCTAAGGCTTCTTGCTGATAATTACTTTTTTGCACTGCTAATTCACGCTTAAATTCTAAAAAACGAGTTAAAGAGTCAACTGACCATACTTGAGAACTATTTTGTTCAAAATCTAAATAAAGAAGTTCCGCTTCATCTAGGCGGCCCTTTTTAATTAACCACTCAGCTGTTGTTATTGATTGAATAAATTTAATCCACTCACTATTTAGCGTTAAATCCCTAGCTTGATTTAAGTATTGTTTAGCCTCTTGCAGCTCATTTAATTGAATATTTATTTGTGCGATTTTAAAGAGTAGGTAAGCACTCCCTTCATCGTCTTCATACTTAGTAACGGCTGGGAGTATACTGTTGTACAGCATTATCGCTTTTTGGTAATTACCTTGGGCTTCATAAGCCTGGGCTAGGATATCTGTGGCTATGTACCACTCTTGCTCATTGTAATTTGTCAGCTCATTAATCGCTCTTTGTAATTGTTCTTCAGCCAGCAAAAAATTGTGAAGGTCGGCATGAATAAGCCCTATCTCTTTAAGTATGAGCGCTTTGTCGTAAGAAAAGCCGCCTTGTTCAAAGGAATTATAAGCTTGTTGAAATGCTAAAAAAGCTTGCTGATACGAGCCTTGCGAACGAAAAATCCTTCCTAAAATTAAGTTAGCTGTCGCATGTTGATAATAAAGCTCTGGATTTTTTGAGGATGCACTAATAACATTTTTAGTCATTGAAGTGGCTGTACTTACTTTGCCTTGTTGGTATAAATGAAATGCTTGGCATGTTTCTAAATCGAGTTTTAATTTAGGCGAGTCAGCTTTTTTGATTGCTTGATTAGCATCTGTCAGTAAATCATTTAATGCTATATGATTTTTGTCATTTTGGGAGTCATAAAACCAACACTTTACAGTTTTAACTCGAGCAGTATCGAGCACAGAAGGATAAGGTAGGTTGCGCTCTAACTTATCCATAAGCTCACGACTTTGACCACTCGTTAAATGTCCACTTAGTATTTTTTCAACATCTTCTTTTACTGCGTTAGCAAAGGTACTAAAACAAAGTAGACAGCAAAAAACACCAAAAAATAACTTAAACATTTAGCTTTATAATTCCTTTACCGCACTTAAAACACAATTGAAGGACACTGTAATTAGCTGACGACAATCTTTAATAACCATCGTTAATTATGGTAACAGTATTTGCTTTAATACTTACATTAATACTTACATTAATACTTGCATTAAAGTTTACTGTTATAGGTTTTGCAGCTGTTCTATCAACCATTTATGAATTGGGCTGTTATTGGTACGCGGATGCCATGCGGCTATAACTTTAAATGTAGGGGGCAAAGCTTCTATTTTTAGCTGTTTAACTTTGCTATTTGGTAATAATCTTGATGGGTAAAACGCTAGCATATCGGTTGTATGTAAAATGTCGGGCACCGCTGAAAAACTCGGTACCGACATTACAATATTACGTTTTAGCCCTTGGCTTTCAAACCACTGATCGTGCGAACCACGCAAATTAGCACGCGATGGCGACACCACTAGCTGTGAATGCTTTGCAAATTGCGCCAAACTCAAAGGTTCACTGTAAGTAGTGTTACCAATACCGGTAATACACAAATGCTGTTCTTCAAACAAAGTGATATAAGAAAGGTTGTCGGGTATAAATTCTGGAAAGCTTATCAGCAAATCAAGCTCGCCTGCCGTTATAAGTTGATTAACGTTGTCAGACGCAAAGTCGCGCACAATCAGCTTTAAACCTGGCGCTTCGCGGCGGGTAATATTAAATAATTGCGGCAATAAAGCCTGCGTGGCGTAGTCGGTTGCGCTTATGGTAAACACACCTTTATAAGTTTGCGGACTAAACAGCTCGGGCTCTAGTAACGATTCTAATTGCTTTAAAATATGATTAACAGGCGCCTTGAGTCCTTGCGCTTTAGGAGTAGCAACCATGTTATTACCTTGGCGAATAAACAAGCGATCGTCAAATAAGTCTCGTAGTTTTCGTAGTTGCTCACTAATAGCTTGTTGCGTTAACCCCATTTTTTTGGCTACTTGCGAAAGATTTTGCAGTTCTAATAAGCTACTGAGTACTCTTAACTGTTTTATATCGAGCCGACTAATACCATTCATAATTGTATGCTGCACAAAAAAGTGTTGTTTCAAATTGTATCCTTAAATCTCTATGCTGCCAATGTTGCTTAACCACTATTTAAGCCTTTGTTTGCTTTATAAGAGAATTTAAAATGAAATCAGAATTAGTTAATACCGCCCCTTTATTCTCATCAATTGAGCTTGGCCCTTTTACACTTAAAAACCGTATTGTGATGCCACCTCTTACTCGCTCTCGCAGCACTCAGCCTGGCAATATTCCTAATGAATTAATGGCTGAGTATTATGCGCAGCGGGCATCGGCTGGTTTTATGGTTACCGAAGGCACACAAATAGAACCTCGTGGACAAGGTTACGCTTGGACCCCAGGTATTCACTCGCAAGCACAAATTGAAGGCTGGAAAAAAGTAACACATGCAGTACATGCTAAAGGCGGTGTTATTTTTGCTCAGCTTTGGCATGTAGGGCGCGTATCGCACGCCACACTACAACCAAATTCAGGTAAACCGGTTGGCCCTTCAGATATTATTGCTGACAATGTAAAAGTATTTATTGAAACCGCACCTGGTGAAGGCGCATTGGCTGACCCAAGTGCCCCCCGTGCACTAAGTACTACTGAGGTTGGCGAGCTGGTAAACATGTATGCGCAAGCTGCACGTAATGCTCTAGAAGCAGGCTTTGATGGCGTAGAGCTTCATTGTGCTAACGGGTATTTAGTTAATCAGTTTATTTCTGAACATACTAATAACCGTGACGATCAATACGGTGGAACGCTTAGTAATCGCCTGCGCTTTTTAAAAGAGATAGTTGAAGCGGTAAGTGACGTTGTAGGCGCAAACCGTTTAGGTGTTCGCTTTGCTCCTTTATTTGAAAGCACAGATGAAACACGAGTGTATTTAGGACTTGTTGAATCAAACCCTCATCATACTTATGTACAAGCCGTTAAAGTGCTTGAGCAAGCAGGTATTGCTTACTTATCAATAGCGGAAGCTGATTGGGAAAATGCTCCTGATTTACCACAAGAATTTTATAAAGCAGTACGAGCTGAATTTTCAGGTCGCATCATTTATGCTGGTAAATACACAGTAGAAAAAGCGGTACGTATTTTAGGTGAAGGTTACGGTGACTTATTTGCATTTGGTCGCCCATTTATAGCTAACCCTGATTTACCAGAGCGTATAGCGAATAATTGGACGTTTAACGAGGCCGATGCAGCCACTATGTATGGCGGTACTGAAGTCGGTTATAGCGATTATCCTTTTTATCAAAAGTAGCCAACCTAGACTCTAAACGATATATGGAATTGGTATAGAACCGATACGGTTTTATACCTGGTAGCTTAATCAAGCTACCTGTTTTGAGGTAAGAAAACGGTGTTGATAACACTGCTGAATTTGTTATTAGTTGTTCTCGACAATTGCTCTTTCATTTCTCTACCTTCTGCATTTATGCAGCCATATATCAGTCATTTTTTAATAGAGTTAGCGTTAGATTGAATCTCTCAAATTGATTAAGTATTACTGCGGATTGGTATTAGCGTCAAGAATAGTAAAGATAAGTAAAAGGGTGTAAAGCCTCCCTACAGTTGCCCTGCATGCAGTTGGCATTCAGTTTCAAACGTCAATACTAGCCATGTTAACCACAAACGAGGCAATATTATGAAACTTACATTTATACTACCTGCACTATTAGTTATTGGCACTTTATCTAGTTCTGCATTTGCAGCACCACATGATAGATATACAAAGCAAGAATATAAAAAGGTTCAGCTAAAACGAGAACTGAAAAAAATTAACCAGACTAAGGTAATCAAGTATGTTCCAGTTAAAGTTGTTAAAAGAAACGTTAATAACACAGCATTTGTTAAAGTTAATGTCATAACGTATCACCCTAGCCTTAAATTTATTAAAAGATAAATACGCACTTTAAAATATAAAGTCATGTTTGCGGCAATAAACAACGTGCCGCAAACTTAGCTTTTTACACCACTTAAATTCTATTATTGGTATTTTCCCATCTAAAATGCACGGAAATAACGTTTTCTAAACACAACAAAAAAGTCCAAATACATAATTTAATAGCAATATTATTAAAATATCTCTCGTAATAAATATACTTAAAAAGAACAGAATTACCCTTAAAAATCGTCAAAAACTAGAGATTATGTCAAGAACCGTCAGTAAAATGTAAAAAGCTGTAAGCATAGCTCCGTTTGCTGTTGTATGTCAGTTAACATTCAGTTTGAACCGCTAGTATTGAACCCAGTTATGTAAAAACATAAACGAGGCAATACTATGAAACTTACTTTTTTACTACCTGCACTGCTCGCCATTGGCGCAGTATCAGGCTTTGCGCTTGGAGCACAAAACGAGCGAGAGAATGATAAAAGCTTTAAACGTGACCACGACAAACGTGTTGAATATAAACGCGATGAACGCCGCCATGAAAAAAAGCAGCGTATTGAGCATAAAAAAGAAAAACGAGAAGACCGTAAACAAGAAAAACGTAAACTTGCTAAGTACAAGCAGGAAAAGCGTGAACAATACCGCTACAACCAGCGCAAATATAACTACTTAACAAACCATAATAATTCAGTCGCTTACAGACAAAATCGATTTACAAACCATTTACCACGCAATAGCGCATCGATTAGATTTAATGGTATTTCGTTTACGTTTAACGACGGCCTTTACTACCGTAAAGCTAAAAGAGGCTACCATGTAGTTACGCCTCCTAGAGGCCTGCGTATAAATACGCTACCAAGAAATTACAGGCATTTTAAGCATCACAATACCACCTACTACACATATCAAAACGTGTATTACGTCGCAAATAATGACGGTTATACAGTGGTTGATGAGCCACCAACCCGTCTTAATCAGGCAATAAAAGTGGGGAATGTGAATGATTATAGCTTGGGCCAAACTTACGATTCATTGCCTCAAGCAGCGCAGGCCGTAATAATTAACTCGCAGCAGTATTTTAAATACGGCGATATTTATTTTTTACCGCAAATAAGTGGTGACGACATAAAATACCTTGCTATCAAGCTAGGTTAAATCCGCTATAAATTAAAAGGCCTTGCTACCAATAGCAGGGTCTTTTTCATTTCCCCTATAGGTAATAACTTAAAGCAATAAAATCAATTCCCTCTCTAAACATTAACATGTCTTAGTATTTGTAAGCTTTTTTGCTAAACTAGCTCGCATATTAATAGTGAGAGTGTATTTATGTCGGGTGAGTTTCCACGTGCTGGTTTTTGGCGCCGTTTTGCGTCGTTAGTTTACGATACGTTAGCCATTATTGCGTTTGCGATGTTAACTGTAGTGCTGTATTTATTTGCAGTACAAGGGCTTATTTCTCTCGATGTAATTAGTTTAAATGGCGCAGAGGATGTATCTGCCTTTATTCAAAATTCAAATCTTCTTTCGGGTATTCGTACAGCTCTTTTAATTATTGTTACCTTAGTATTTTTTGGCTACTTTTGGACTAAAAGCGGGCAAACCATTGGCATGCGTGCATGGCGTTTAAAAGTACAAACTCTCGAGGGTAATTTAATTAGCTGGCCGCAATCAATTATCCGCAGCGTTAGCGCTTTACTCGGTTTAGGTAATTTGGTGGTGTTAGTAGATTTTAAAAACAAAAAAGCACTGCAAGATTACATCTCTAAAACAGAAGTTATTGCGCTTACTAAAGAAGAAAACAGACGTATTTATAGTGAGCTTGATTAATACCAACTTTTCGAATCGTGAGTTAAGCGGTAATTAAGCAGTAATTAAGCAGTAATTAAAAAGCAAAAAGGGTGACCAGTGGTCACCTTTTTTCATGCTTTGAATAGGCACTTTATACCCGTTTATTCATCAAATATGTCGCAAAGCCTATAAATATAATACTGGGTAATACCGCACCTATAATGGCAGGTATTTGGTAAACCATAACGACAGGGCCAAATATTTCATTAGTTAAGTGAAACACAATCCCCGTTACAACACCCATAATAATGCGTGCGCCCATAGTAACGGTACGCAGCGGGCCAAATATAAACGAGAGCGCCACCAGCAGCATTACCGCAACAGATACTGGCTGCATCAACTTACGCCATAGAGCAAGCTCGTAGGTACTTGTGTCTTGTTCGTTTTGCTCTAAGTAACTTAAATACGACCAAAGCCCAGTAAATGAAAGTGACTCCGGTTTTACCGAAACAACCCCTAACTTTTCAGCTGTGAGTTGCGAAGGATAAAACTCTTCTGGTAATTGCTCTGTTGTGGTTTTTTCGCTAGTAATAATAACCTTATTTACGTCACGAAGTAGCCAGCCTTCTTTTCGGCTTAGTGCATCTCTTGCTTTAGTAATTTGGGTAAGCTCTAACGATTTATCAAAGTGGTACATGTGTACCCCGTTGAGCCTGCCGTTTTCATCAACATCTTCAATATTAATAAAATTATTGCCGTCTTTAGCCCATACACCTTTTTGTGTATTAAACACATCGCCGCCATGTATTGCTTGGTTACGCATTTCTTTAGCGTGTAATTGCGCTTCAGGTGCACCCCATTCGCCAAGAGCCATCATGCATACAGCCATAAATATGGCTGTTTTCATCACAGAGCCAATTATTTGTAAGCGCGACATACCGGCGGCTTGCATCACTACCAGCTCACTGTTTGAGGCAAGTGCCCCTAAACCCGTTAAGCCACCAATTAGCGCAGCCATCGGAAAAAACACCACTAAATCGCCAGGTATTGTGTAAAGCGTGTAAAGCATTGCGGTCATTAAGTCGTAACTGCCGCGCCCTACCGACTTCAACTGGTCGATAAATTTAATTAAGGTGCTAATACCAACAAGTACCAACAATGCAAAGCCGGTAGTTTGTAAAATACTGCGGCCTAAATACCAATCAAGCGTTTTCATCATGAGCCTAACTCCCGCTTAGTTACTACGGCTTTAAGCCAAGCGCCCAGCGGTCGCCCTTTTATAATTAATAACCCACCTATAAACAAGGCACTTAGATGAATCCACCACAAGCCGATTGAAGGCGGGATTTTGCCATCTTCAACTGCAAATTTAGCGGCATTTAGTAAAATAAAATAGCCTAAGTACAAGCTAATAGCAGGCACTAGTTTTGCAAATTTACCTTGGCGAGGATTAACCACACTTAGCGGCACTGCGAGTAAGGTAAGTAGTGGGATTGATAACGGAATAGCGAGTCGCCATTGCCATTGAGCAATAGATTCAGGAGTGTTTATAGCCAATAATTGGTTAGTTGGCACAGCCTCTAATTTACGGCGTTGATGCTCTATTTCTTGTTCTCGTATTTGTACGCTGTAACCATCAAATTCTGTTAAGTTAAGTGCAGGCGTTGTGCCGTCTGTTTCGTAACGTTTACCGTCTGTTAGTACTAGCTGTTGCTCACCATTTACGGCTTCAACCACAACACCTTGCTGTGCATATACTAAGCGCGCTAGATTGCCTTTTTCGCTATCAGGTAACTGTGCAACAAATACCTTATTGAGCTCTTTGCCGCCTTTTTCAATATTATGAATAAACACCACGGCTTTTTCGTTACCGGTTTCTTGGAACCGCCCAGCTCTGAGCGCAGATAACCCCGCATCGGCTTTGGCTTGTTCTTTTAATTGATACTCTTGCTCGCTTGCCCACGGCGCTATATACATAGTCAATGCAGCGGCTAATATGGCAAGCCCAACGCTTGATATAAGCGTTACGCGCACAACATACCATTCACTTACGCCACAGGCTTTAAGCACGGTCATTTCGCTATCGGCGTATATACGGCTGTAAGCCAAAATAATGCCTAAAAATATACTCAGCGGAAGTATTAGCGAGGCTAGTTGTGGAAGCTTTAGTGCAATCATCGATAGCACTAATTTAGCAGGAATACTGCCCTCAGAGGCATCACCTAAAATACCAACTAACTTTTGTGACAAAAAGATTGTCATTAAAGTTAAAAATACGGCGACCTGCGATTTTAAAACCTCAGCGGTCAAATAACGGAAAATTAGCAATGCTCGCCCCTGTTAAACATGGAATTTCACTACGATAGTGAGAATTGAATAGTTAAATAGCTATTTTACCCAATTAATACCGGCAAATAGGCTATTATTATAAGCCATCAAATTTAATTATCCTACCTAAGTGCACGATATAATGTTGCATTAGTAGCCCTTAAGCATATAAAGTTCAATTACACAGTAAGAGTCTAGCAAAATCAGCTAAAATTAAAATTATCCGCACATAAGTTACGTAGATAAGACTAGAAAATACTTTTTTAGCCCCAACTTACTAACTTAAATGACTCAAAATCAGGAGTGACAATGGAATTTAACGTAAAAAGTGGTAGCCCAGAAAAACAGCGCAGCGCATGTATTGTGGTTGGCGTTTACGAGCCACGTAGGTTATCCCCCATTGGTGAACAACTCGATAAAATTAGTGATGGCTATATCTCTAATTTACTTCGCCGTGGCGACTTAGAAGGTAAGCCAGGCCAAGTTTTATTATTGCATCATGTACCCAATGTATTAAGCGAGCGCATATTGCTTGTTGGTTGTGGCAAAGAGCGCGAGCTTGATGATAAGCAATATAAACAAATTATTTCTAAAACTATTAATACCTTAAACGAAACAGGCTCTATGGAAGCAGTCTGCTTTTTAACAGAACAACACGTTAAAGGTCGCGACACTTACTGGAAAGTTCGTCAAGCAGTAGAAACAACGCAAGATTGCTTATATACGTTTAACCAATTAAAAAGTAAAAAAGTAGACCCTCGTCGTCCACTTCGTAAAATGGTGTTTAACGTACCAACACGACGCGAACTAACGATTGGCGAAAGTGCCATTGAGCATGGTTTAGCCATTGCTGCAGGTAGTAAGCTGTGTAAAGACGTGGCTAATATGCCACCAAATATTTGTAACCCAGTGTACTTAGGCGAGCAAGCACAAGAGTTGGCGACTAATTTTGACAACATCACTGTTGATATTATTGGCGAAAAGCAAATGGCAGAACTAGGTATGAATTCTTACCTAGCTGTTGGCCGAGGTAGTGATAACGAATCAATTATGTCGATTATTAACTACAAAGGCGCCGCTGACGACCAAGCCCCTATTGTACTTGTTGGTAAAGGCTTAACGTTTGACTCAGGCGGTATTTCATTAAAACCAGGCGAAGGCATGGACGAAATGAAATACGACATGGGCGGCGCTGCAGGTGTTATTGGCGCAATGCGTGCACTTGCACAAATGCAATTGCCAATTAACGTTATTGGTGTTTTAGCTGGCTGTGAAAATATGCCTGGCTCAAACGCGTATCGCCCGGGTGATATTTTAACAACAATGTCGGGGCAAACAGTTGAAGTGTTAAACACCGACGCTGAAGGTCGTTTAGTATTGTGCGACGCACTAACGTACGTTGAACGCTTTAATCCAGATACCGTTATTGACGTAGCAACACTTACTGGCGCTTGTATTGTAGCCCTTGGCGCGCATGCGACTGGTTTACTATCAAACCATAACCCACTTGCACACGATTTATTAAAAGCGTCTGAGCAAAGTGGCGACCGTGCATGGCAGTTACCGTTATGGGATGACTATCAAGATCAGCTAGAAAGCCCATTTGCTGACTTTACAAACTTAGGTGGACGCTCTGCGGGTACTATTACTGCGGCATGTTTCTTGTCTAAATTTACTAAAAAGTATCATTGGGCGCATTTAGATGTTGCCGGTACAGCGTGGCGCAGCGGCGCTAAAAAAGGCGCAACGGGTCGTCCTGTTCCAATGCTTACTCAGTATTTATTAAATAGAGCTGGCGTAAGTGAAGCCGCTCAAGATTAAACACACTGTTTAACTACTTATAAGGCGCCATTTGGCGCCTTATTTATTTGTGTATTAATTGAAGCAAACCCCGTTATATGGCAAAATCTGCCTCTTAATTTATGTATATCAATTTGGTATACATTCAATGTCATGGGAAACCCCGATACAATGAACATGAACGCTAAATTTTTCGTTCTAAAGCAACAAGATGAGTCTAAAGCGAAGGCTGACGATCATTTTGCTTTGGCTGCTCAAATTGCGGCCGATCAGTATCGAAATGGGCAGCGTGTGTTTATTTGTGTTAACGATAACGAAGCAGCCTGTGCCATTGATGAAATAATTTGGGCATTCGATCCAGATAGTTTTGTGCCACATAATTTACAAGGTGAAGGCCCTAAAGGCGGCGCACCTGTAGAAATTGGTATTACGCCACCTGTTGGCAATCGTAAAGTTTTAATTAACTTGGCTACTCAGTTACCGGATTACATTCGTCGGTTTAACCAAGTTTTTGATTTTGTACCCGTAGAAGCAGCGGCTAAACAAGCAGCCCGCGAGCGTTTTAAAAAGCTACGCCAACTCGGTGCCAATCTCACCACGCAAGATATTAATAGCTAGCCAATCAGGCAAACTAACCAACTAATTTAAGTACTTATTTAAGGTTCTGTGTAATGGATAAAACCTACAATCCGCAAGATATTGAACAGTCTCTATATCAAGACTGGGAACAAAAAGGCTACTTTAAGCCATCTGGCAAAGGCGTACCATATTCAATTATGATCCCGCCGCCAAATGTCACTGGTAGCTTACACATGGGCCACGCCTTCCAAGATACAATAATGGATACCCTAACGCGTTTTAAACGTATGCAAGGTAACAACACATTATGGCAAGTAGGTACTGACCACGCAGGTATTGCAACGCAAATGTTAGTTGAGCGTAAACTGCATGCCGAAGAAGGCAAAACACGCCACGATTTAGGCCGCGAAGATTTTATTAATAAAATCTGGGAATGGAAAAAAGAATCGGGCGGCACTATTACCAAACAACTTCGTCGCCTTGGCGCATCGGTTGATTGGGATCGTGAACGCTTTACCATGGACGATGGCCTATCTGAAGCCGTTAAAGAAGTGTTTGTACGCCTTCACAAAGAAAACCTAATTTACCGTGGTAAACGCCTAGTAAACTGGGATCCTAAATTACACACTGCTATTTCTGATCTTGAAGTTGAAAACAAAGACAAAAAAGGCCACATGTGGAACTTACGTTACCCACTAGCTGATGGCGTTACAACGCAAGACGGAAAAGACTACATTGTAGTAGCAACTACGCGTCCAGAAACCATGCTTGGCGACTCGGGTGTTGCAGTAAACCCTGATGACGAACGCTACATAGATTTAATCGGTAAAGAGATTTTATTACCTATCGTTAATCGTCGTATTAAAATTGTTGCTGACGAACATGCCGATAAAGATAAAGGCACGGGCTGTGTAAAAATAACCCCAGCGCACGACTTTAACGATAACGAAGTGGGCAAGCGTCATCAAATGCCGATGATCAACATTTTCGATAAAGACGCCGCTATTTTAACCCAAGGTGAAACATACACCTTTGACGGTAAAGAGCTTGAGTTTGATGCGCCAATTCCTGAGCGCTTGCGCGGGCTTGATCGTTTTGCAGCGCGTAAAGCAATTGTGGCAGAATTTGAAGAACTAGGCCTACTTGAAAAAATTGAAGACCATGGTTTAACGGTTCCTTACGGCGATCGCTCTGGCGTGGTAATTGAGCCACTACTTACCGACCAATGGTATGTACGTGTTGCACCACTTGCTGAACCTGCAAAAGACGCTGTTAAAAATGGCGATATTCAATTTGTACCTAAGCAATACGAAAACATGTACTTCTCGTGGATGAACGACGTACAAGATTGGTGTATTTCACGCCAGCTTTGGTGGGGTCACCGTATCCCAGCTTGGTACGACAATGAAGGTAACGTATTTGTTGGTCGCGACGAAGCTGAAGTACGCCGTGAAAACAACATTGCAGATAGTGTAACGCTAAGCCAAGACGAAGACGTACTTGATACGTGGTTCTCATCAGCGCTTTGGACTTTCTCTACACAAGGTTGGCCAGAAAATACCGATGATTTAAAAACCTTCCACCCGTCTGACGTGTTGGTAACTGGTTTTGATATTATTTTCTTCTGGGTTGCACGCATGATTATGATGACGCTGCACTTTGTAAAAGACGAAAATGGCAAACCACAAGTTCCGTTTAAAACCGTATATGTAACTGGCTTAATACGTGACGACAATGGCGATAAAATGTCTAAGTCAAAAGGTAACGTACTTGACCCACTAGACATGATTGACGGCATTGAACTTGAAGACCTAGTACAAAAACGTACTGGTAACATGATGCAGCCAAAACTTGCCGCTAAAATCGAAAAAGATACGCGTAAAGTATTTGCAGGCGGTATTGAAGCACACGGCACCGACGCCCTTCGCTTTACCCTTGCTGCAATGGCATCTACTGGTCGTGATATTAACTGGGATATGAACCGCCTTGAAGGTTACCGTAACTTCTGTAACAAATTATGGAACGCGAGCCGTTACGTATTAATGAATACAGAAGAGCAAGACTGTGGTTTTGCAAACGGTGCTCAAACGGAGCTTTCATTAGCTGACCGCTGGATTTTAGGTCAATATGAAGCAACCGTTAAAACCTACACAGAGCATTTAGATAACTACCGTTTTGACTTAGCTGCTAACACACTTTACGAATTCACTTGGAACCAGTTTTGTGATTGGTACTTAGAGCTAACTAAGCCGGTATTATTTAAAGGTAATGAAGCGCAGCAACGTGGTACACGTAATACACTTATTACCGTACTTGAAAGCTTACTGCGTTTAATGCACCCAATGATGCCATACATCACTGAAACTATTTGGCAGCGTGTTGCGCCACTTGCAGGCCTTGAAACAGCAAACACCAGCATTATGGTTCAGCCGTTCCCTGTATATAATGAAGCAAGCGTTGATGCTAAAGCAATGGACGACTTAGAGTGGGTTAAACAATTCATTTTAGCTATTCGTAATATTCGTGGTGAAATGGATATTAGTCCAAGTAAACCACTTAGCGTATTACTTGCTAATGCATCGAGCGACGACGTGCGACGCATTGAAGAAAACAAATCATTTTTAGCATCACTTGCAAAAATTGAAGAGTTTACAATGCTTGAAAACAAAGACGACGCACCAGCATGTGCAACGTCTTATGTTGGCAACCTTGAGATCATGATCCCAATGGCGGGCTTAATTGATGTGGAAGCCGAGCTTTCGCGTATTAATAAGCAACTCGAAAAAGCAGAAAAAGGCCTAGCACAAGTGCAAAACAAACTCGCTAACGAAAAGTTTGTAAACAACGCACCAGAAGCTGTACTTGCTAAAGAAAATGCAAAACTAGCTGAGTTTAGCGATGCTAAAACTAAGCTACTTGAGCAAAAAACTAAAATAGAAAGTTTATAAGCTTTCATAAAATGCCTATTAACACTATTTAATAGGCATTAAAAAAGCCGCTCACTTTAATTAAAGTGAGCGGCTTTTTTGTGCCCTGTGATTAACCACAAGACACTTCTACATTAAAACTTGTAGTTGTACTGAGCACCAACTAGTACTGCGTGACCTTTAGATTCAAAAGCCCACTGACTACCTGAGTCATCAGTTTCTGTAAACGTTTGTGTTTTACCACGGATAATACTCACACCAAGATCAACATTAGAGTTTTGATCAATTGTGTAGTTACCACCAAACGAGAACCAGAAACGGTCTGTATCAGGAATAGAGATTGATAAGTGCGTTTGTGATACCGGCGACTCATCAAATGCAACACCAGCACGAAGTAGTATGTCTTCATTTAACTGGTAATCAGTACCTACTGAGTAGCGGAAAGAGTCAGAGAAGTCTTCTGTTTTTTCAAAACCTTGCTCTGGTGGTAAACCAACTTCAGCTTCTAATTTGTCAAAGCTACTCCATCCAGTCCATAGTACGCTGTAGTGTAAACCTAACTTTTCATCTAACTGATGTGAACCAGAAAATTCAGCGATAGCGGGTAGAGTAATATCAACAGAACCTGAGCGCTCAGCGATACCACGTGCAGCGCTTGAATAAGTTCCTTCAAATGTTATATCTGTTTCTGTACGATAATTAAAACCAAAACGGCTATTTTCATCAAGTTGATACATTAGGCCAACATTTAAGCCGTAGCCAGTATCATCACCCTCAAGATCAACAACGTTCGTTGAACTTGGAACGCCAAAAGGGTTTACACCTATTTTTCGAACTATAGTTGCATCAGCATAAATTACATTTAGGCCAACACCAAAACTAAACTGCTCAGTTACTTTATAGGCAACACTTGCATTCATATTAACTGTAAAAATCTCAGTCTCACCCGCAATCTGGCCTGCGGCGTAGTCATCATTAAATTTAGTTGACAAACCAAAGTTAGAAAATGCACCAAAACCAATCGATACTTTATCGTTGTAAGGCATAGTAAAGTAAGCTGCTGGTACCACTGCACTTGGTGCAATGCTATCGTCATCTAATGAAGATTGATCAATACCAGTTGGCGCGCCTTCACCTTCTAAGCTTACATCTGGAATTACACCAATAGCAGCAACACTTAGTTGCTTTTCTTTAAATAAAGTCATTAGTGCAGGGTTACGTGCAACTACAGACGCGTCGTCTGCGATAGAAGCTTCACCAGCGTATGCACGGCCTAAACCCGATGCATTTTGCTCTGATAATTGAAACGCAGCTGCAAAGCTATCAGCTGAAACAAATGCAAGCGAAGCTGCAATAATAGTTTTAGAAAATTTCATTGTTGAGTCCTTAACCAAACTGACCGTCTGGGTACTATGTGTGTTGTTATTAGGATTTAAAACTTGGCTACACTACCTTAATTTTTTGTAAAAAACTCTATGAAAGTGTCAAAAAACAGCAAAAAAACCGGTTTTTAACCACATTTTAACGACAAATTAACGGTAATTTAAAACTCATCGGACTAGAAGTGTGGTATTAGAGTAAACACTCTAAATGTAATTAATTATCATTTAGATTGACTTGAAATTAGTAGCAACTTACACTCATTATAAAATCGCAATGGAAGTAAAACTGTGATCATTTTATTTATTATTACAGGGCTAATATTTTGTGGGGCGAGTGTGTTTTGCTTTTACAAAGCAAACTACTGCGCATGTACTCAAGCAGGACAATGCGATAACCCCGTAAACCATTATTGGTTAGGGGCAATGTTAAATGCGTTGATCTCTTTAGCGCTGTGTTGTTTTGCATTGCACGTAGAGCTAGGCACTTTGTTATGGTTAACACTGATGGGAAATTGCTTTTTGGGTGCGTTTATTTCTGCAAAACAAACTAAAAAAAGGCAATGCAGTAAGGCTAGTTCAGCAAATGCTCTTTTAGCAGGCGAGACAAATTAATCTGATAATCTAAGGGCTTAACACTTGATAGTATTTTAAGCTCTTGGGTGTGCTCACTTAAATCGATGTCTTTCGGTGTAACATGATGATTGTGCTTAGCGTTATAAAATAGCTTAATTTTAGGCTTAATAGGATTAAGTACATTTCCCTCAAGCACTAGCGCTAAACGCTCATTCGTTAATTTTACAATAGTCCCTACCGGATGAACCCCTAAACACTTTATAAAACGCTGTACTAACTCACCATCAAACAATTGCTTATTGGCTAATAAGTACCGCAATGCGTTGATTGGTTCATCACCATCTTGATGCATTCTATCGGCAGTCATTGCATCGTACACATCTACAATTGCCATTATACGCGCTGGACGACTTAACTTCTCTGCCTGTAGGCCTCGCGGATAACCAGATCCATCTAAGCGTTCATGATGATTTACTATCATATCAAGCATAAGGGGGGTTATACCCTTCTCGCCTTTAACTAAACCCAAACCTTGTGCTACATGCTTTTTAATGGCTAAGAGCTCATTATTAGTAACCTTAGTTGGCTTTGAAAATATACCTTGGGGTAATTTAGCTTGGCCTAAATCATGAAGTAACGCCCCCATTGCAAGCTCTTGTACAACAGCCTGCTCATACCCTAAGTATTTAGCAAATACAGCGGTAAAAATGGCGCAGTTGATCATATGCCGCCAGTTATAGCTGTGTTTATCTTTTATACGAGTAAGAATAGTCATGGCGTTAGCGTTACGAAAAACTGAGCTGACTATTTCGCTGGCTATTTCATCAAGCACTTTTATATTAACACTCAGGCCAGATGTTAAGTCACCGTATAACGACTGTAGCTTTCGGCCGTGCTGATCGTAATTTACAGTCGCTTTAGCAAATTCTTGTTCGATTGAGATTGCTATAGGTGTTTTTTCTGCTTTTTGTTGGCTATTAGATGTTTTAGGTATGCTTTGAGGTTTATATTTGGCAGGAACTGGCGCATCACCTTTAGTAAAATCAATCAGTAGCTCAAGCACACCTTCAGAGACTAAACGCTTAATAATAGATCTATCGCGTACCAAGCCACTGGTCTTAATTTTTATGCTATTGATCCCTTCATGTTGCTTAGTAACGCTATCAACGTACATACCAGGAGTAAGCTCGGACACGGGCAAAGTAATTAGCATAAAGGCGGGATTTTCTATTAAGGAATATGTACCTTAAATAGCATTAATTAAGCCTAAAAGTCTAGTTTTTGAGTTGTAAGTAGTTATATATAACTAAAACTATAATTTACAGCCTTATTAGAGCTGTAATGTAATTCTGATTATCTTAATTTTTAATAATTAAATGCTTTCTCTCAACTACACTGAAGTGTTTACCACTAAAAAACATGTGATTTAGCTATATAATTTATCTAATCATTATAAAAAAGCGAACTTTATTAACCTTTCTTGAACATAATATTGTTTTGCCTCGGTCTCAATATACACAGCACTTAATAACAACTGCTTTAAATTCTTAAGAGTACTAATATATGACAAAACTAAACCAACCCGTATCAAACCTAAGTGTGGCTGCAATAAACACAGCCTCGCCTTTGGGTCATATATTAAAAATAGCCGCTCCACTGCTTGATAGCCTATTGGGTATAAATAAACTGCGAGATATTTACCTCTCTAATAATTTATCGGGTTTGGATAAACAAGAGTTTAGTGAAAAGCTTTTAAATGTATTGGGTATTAATGTACTTGGCGCACAAGGTGTTATTAACAAAATACCAAAGCAAGGCCCTTGCATAGTGGTATGTAACCACCCTTACGGCATGGTTGAGGGCGTAATAATTGCAAAATTGCTCACCCATTATCGTAGCGATACAAAAGTAATGGCTAACGTTGGTTTAAAAATATTTACAGAAATTAAAGACTATTTTATTTTTGCTAATCCGCTAAAGCCAAAAGCAGCCATTAATACCAGTGCAATTAAACAGTGTTTTAAACATGTAAATAACGATGGTTTACTTGTGGTTTTTCCTGCTGGCAGGGTTTCGTTTTTTCAATCAAAAAAACAACGTGTAACCGACGGACAATGGAATCGCTTAGCGGCTCAACTAGCCTTAAAAACACAAGCCCCTTTATTACCTGTGTTTATTAGTGGTCAAAATAGCCCTATGTTTTACAATTTGGGACGCATTTACTACCGATTTAGATTATTAATGCTAATACGTGAATTACTTAAAATTCAAAAAAGGTCCATTAATTTAGGTGCTAGTAATTTACTTACACCCAAGTTATTAAATAAATTTGAGAAAACTGACGACATTAACGATATTGCGCGCCTGCTTTGTTATTTAAACGATGAACGCTTTGTAACACCTTGGCAAGACGATGCGCAATCAATGCAACTAAAGGCGATTATGCAGGATGTTGATAAAACAAAAATGACGAGTGAACTTGCTAGCTTACCAAACGTGCAGCACTTATTAGACTTTAAAAGTTACTCCGTTTATTACGGTTATCAAGATCAAATACCTAATTGTGTTACTGAAATAACACGCCTTAGAGAAATAACCTTTCGTACATTAAACGAAGGAAGCGGCGAGCCATGTGATACCGATAAGTTTGACGCAACTTACATGCATTTATTTATTTTTGATCATAAAAATGAAGAGATCATTGGAGCTTATCGAATTGGACAAACTGATTTATTACAAAAAAATAGCGACGTGAGCGCCCTTTATTTATCGCAAATGTTTAATTTTGAACCCTCTTTTATTAATCAACAACAGCCGTGCTTGGAAATGGGTCGCTCGTTTATAGTTCAAAAACATCAAGGCAGTTACCATGGCTTATTACTGCTATTTAAAGGGATCGGTGCGTTTATGGCGCAAAACCCACGTTATAGGACTTTATATGGCACGGTTTCATTAAGTAAGCTTTACGACCCTCGTTCTGTCGCAATTATTGACCATGCTATGGTTAATAATAAACAAGGTGTTAGCGCCAATACGCCTTTTAATAATAAAATTCATCCAGAGTTTGAAGACTTCATTAGTGATCACACGTTAAACATAGATCATGTATCAACATTGGTTATGGGAATAGAAGAAGATAAAAAAGACATACCGATTTTATTAAAGCAATATCATAAGCTAGGCGCTCAATTTCATTGTATGGGAATTGACAGTAACTTTAATCACACCCCAGGATTACTTTTAAGTGTGCACCTACCAAGTGCGCCTGAAAAGCTACTTAAGCTCTACCTTGGTGATAAAAAAGATGATTATATAAATCACTCATAATTTTCATCTGCTGTATTAATACAGCAGATGAAAATAGAGCAACAAAAAAGTCGACGCAATTAATTGCGTCGACTTTTTTAGTTATGTAACAGCTATAAAAATATTTAGTTAAGCTGCAGCCACTTTTAAACAAGTAATGCTACTGATGAGCTGAGATTGCTTATCAAAATAATTAAAACGTATAGTGTTACCAACTTTAATATGGCTAATACTGACTGTCATTGCATCTTCTCTTTGCATATTTACACCATATTGACCCTGCTCGGCTTTGCTGTAATGAAATGCTAAAAACTGCTCACTTACAGGATATCTTAAGTCAATAAATTGCTTAAATTGTTGTTTACGCTTTTGTGTAACTGTTTCTAGCTCAACGCCAGATGACGTTGCAAGCGATTCAACTTGGCAATCGATTAATTGTTTTGAGTCCCATCGAACAAAAGCGATGTGACCATTATTTAGCGATAATTTATCCGGAAAAATACACAATTTAAAAGGCGCGTAACCCGATAAATCCATATTTTTTAATTGAGACAATGCAGGGGTATTATTGCTTAGTAAATGCGGAATTAAGAGGCCTCTGCTGTGCTTTACGGCAGTTATATCAAATGCACTTTGATAATCGTTTAATAAAGCTAATGTTTGCCCCCAATGCGATACACCAAGCCAAGTACCACCGCCTTGCGGATCGATAGGGTAAATTGCGTTATCTGTGTGCTTACTTGGGGCGATTGCCATTTCTCGCGTTTTTTGTTCATCACGATTAAAAAACAACTCGTAGCCATCATCAGTTAGGAAGTAACTTAAAGTGCACATATTAACTTTGCAGTGATTTTAATTGGCTTTGTTGGCTTTTTTCTCTCAAAAAAGTGGCTGTACTTGGTGCTAACCCAAAGTTCTGGTCGAATGATGCTTTTTGTGCAAAGGTAATTTGTGAAATCATCGCATAGTGATGTACTGCATGGCTTCCTACAAATATAAGCTCTCGTGCTAATGAGGTTGTTACAGTTTGTACATTTTTACTTTTAATTGATACTTCGCTTGAAAGTAACAGCGGTTTATTAAAATCATCTGTACTTAGCTGTTCAATCCACGATGCTATCTCTGCAATTTTTTTTATAGCTTCACAGGGGTTACTTTCAATATTACTGCCGCGTAGGCGACTATCGTAATCAATATTATTTATACCAAAGCCCGTCATTAAAGATTGGTAATGATCGATAATGTGGCGCATATGTGACCCAGCTGAACTAATGAAATTAGGAGCAACGATTTGCGAATAATCCTCTTTAGTTACACTTTCAAGATAAGCATGTCCTTGAGCGAGTATTTCTAACTGACTATTTAACATTGAATCGGTTTTCCTCATTTATAATTTCGTCGTATATGCATACATAACGTTAGATAACATTTTGAATAATGCAATTTTGCATTGTATAAATAACTAGAAAGCTGTTCTTACAATAAAATTTCAAAATTTATGCAGTAATACATTTTTAAATACAAAAGTAATTAATGAGAAGCTAGATAATATAGGGGGGAATATTAGTAGATGTAAAAGCAAATGGCGCTCTCGGTAGGGATCGAACCTACAACTCAGCCTCCGGAGGGCTAGTATATAGTCTATAATTAAAGTGTTATTCTCTTGTAGCCTAGGAACTTCGTTAACTTGGGCTAAATAGAGTTAACTTAAGCTAACTCTATTTAATTGCACCTGTGTCCCATTATTGTCCCTAGATTTTAAGAAGTCAAATATACAGCTATATCTAAGAGTACTGTATTTTACTAAATTAATTTATTAGAACAGAATCTTAGGGTATCAGCTCATAAATATTGATGAGCGACTTCATATGCTCTATAAAATAAATTTTTAATTCCAGCCTCTCCCTCTGTTAAGTCAGATAGCTCACCTTTCATTTCTACCTTTATAGATGAGTCTTTTTGCACTTCTACTGAAAAAATAGAATCAGGCAGGAATAACCAAAAATCTTTATCAATTAAAAACATTTTATTCAATAAAATCAAATACCTCTCATCGTAACAAATTTTAGATAAATAATTAATCTCATCAAAATATTTAGCTCTGAAAAAAGCGTGACTGATTATAATTGGAAACAGTTCTTTTAGCTCAAAGTATCTAGGCTTAAAAAGCTCTTCATCATTAAAGTCAGCTACTTTCACATTACTTCTATTTATTACATAAAGAGGTTCACGCCACTGGTTTTCAGGAAATAAATATTCAATTATCTCATCTAACAAATCAATTAAATCAACAATTGTATTAAAAGAAATACAATTCTTGAGGCGCAGATTATAAAGCTTTAAATCTTCATTATCACTTATTAACTCTTCAAATTTTGAATTAAACAACTCCAAAAGTTGAACCGCTATTAACTTAACAGTTAAAGACAAACTTTGAGCTTCTATAACTGAAAACAACCCTTTAGGTCCGTTTTTATAAGCTAATTGGCTGCCCGGTAAAATTTCTTCAACAAATATTACCGAATGGTCAGGGATTACCCTGCTGCCATTTTTATACTTCGAACCGTTATCATCAAAGTCTGAATCAAGGCTTGAATTAGTTGAGAGCTTATACAGCTGATCTCTCAAATCTGTCATAGTATAAATATTGTTAAGAGTAGAGTTTTCTTTAAGCCTATGCAGCTTCTCTAACCTCTTACTATCTATACGTTCTTTTAATTCAAGTTCAACCAACTGATCCCGAATAAACCAAAACCAATACTGTGTTCTTAATTTTCCAAGCACTTTGTACATATCATATCCACTGGCAAAAGTTAGGGCAAAATCACCTTAAATTATGCCCGATTAAATTTTTATTATTTCTGTAAAAATACATCTCATCGCAACACGTTAACTAAATACGAGATAAATAACATGGATAAATTACTCACAGCTGATGAATTAGCAATTTTTCTTCGCACAAGTAGAGCACAAATTTACAACACAATAAACAAAGGTGGAGATGGAACCGATATTCCACAAAGTATTCGAATTGGAAGAAAAAGGTTGTGGCCAAAATGTGCAATTGATGGATGGGTTGAACACAAGCTTTCTGAAATGAAAGATAAAACGCCAAAAGAAGTAATCATAACAGCAGAAAAAACCATTAATCGAATTTAGTAAAAGGATATTTATTATGAACCGTTTTGTGAGCAATGCTTTCAAAAAATTAATCTCTTCAAAAGAGTACAGTTTATGGACAAAAATCGTAAATTTAAGGAAAAGAATTAAAAGCCCACTGGCACTCTCTTTCGGTAGTCTAGGATGGAAAAATGGAACTGAATGGTTAATCGAAAGCTATGTTCCATGTCGTTCTGTCGGCTTTATCTTTGGTGACTCGCAAGATTTAAAATCTTTTTTGGTAGCACAGTGGGCCTTTAATCTTGCTACGGGAAAACCCTTTGGCGATCTTCGCGTAAATAAAGGACCTGTTGTCATTATATGCGCAGAGGGCTCAAACAGTTTTCCAAAAAGAATAAAAGCTATTGAAGATAAACATTGTATAAATGTTGAAGACAAAATAGTTACGGTCAATCGCCCTATTGCAATGTTAATTCAACGTGAAGTAGAAATGCTACACGATTTACTTAATGAATTAAAAAATACTTTAGGTGAAAGCCCAAAGCTACTAGTAATAGATACATTTTCACAATGTAGTGCTGGTATTGATGAAAATAACGCTGGGGATATCGCTAGGTATATAAACACTTGTAAAGAAATCTCTGAAAAACACAATATAACAGTGCTGAATATTCATCACAAAAATAAGGAAGGCAAATATAGGGGGAGCACCGCTTTATATGGGAACGTTGATTTCATAATGGAAACGAAAAGAGAAAAACGAAATTCACCTGACGCGGAGGAAAAAATTTCAACAAAGCTAACTTTAACTAAATCAAAAGACTCATCAACAAATGTGTCTCATATGCTCGACTTTAGTGAAAAATCTTTGGGTATAGAGGATAACTTTGGAAATACACTCACTACTTTAGTACTTGATGAAGTGATAAGTATTCAAAAAATGGGCAGTAGCTCGAGTAATTGTGCTAAAGACTTTATTATTTCTTCCTTGAAGGATTCAGATAAAGAGTATGTAGATCAATCTGATTTAAATGATGCATACAAATCTAAAATGCCAAGATTAGGCATCGGTACTGTAAAGAAAAATATCTCAGCCTCATGCAGAGAATTAATAAGCGAAGGTAAAATATTAGAGCAGAAATCTGGACGTAATAAAGCATACTCACTCATAACTTAATGAGTGAGTATGCTTTATTATTACACCAAAGATAAACTCAAAAAGGCGAAACTTAATATGACTAAATTCTACATTGAAAATGCACGTATCGAAACTATCACTGATTTTGACATGGTAACATTCGATCTTGTAACCAATAAAGGTACCATTGAGTTATCAGAGCACATCAACTACGATAACGATGGTGATTTTGAATCTATAGAAACAACGGATAGTAATATTTGTATTAATATGGAGAGTGAACTTTGTTCTGTATTTGATATGAGCGATAAATCTTCGCTAATGCCGTCTATTGATTATGTTCCGTTTCATGAAGTAATCGAAGCTGTTGAAAAATCACTACAATTAGATTGAGTCTGACTTTAGTACAGAAAATGCCTGTGCTATGGAAAAAATAGGCATTTTCATTTTTAGATTCACGTTAGATAAACGACTGAAAAATAAACTTCACTATTCGTATTCAGATTAAAATAATTACTTACTCTTACCCTTGCTTAAGCAAGGGTAAGAGTAAGTAATTATTTGTACACTTCTTTTTATAAATTTAACTACCTTGCATACAAATACTTCTGAAAACCAATAAATGTATCGCGTATCGCTGCCGGTGAGCCAAACTCAATCGCTGCATCATTAATGGTGTTGTATTTAAGTTCTACTAAACTACGCATTTTTTTTGGTGCCAGTTCTTGAACGCCATCTTCAATGTATTTACTTAATATAAAGTTAATAAACTCTTGTTGTTTATAATCGCTAAAGGCAGAGTTTATTTTAGGTTTTGCCTGTTGGGCTCGCTCGGTGCGTGTTTGCGCTTCTGCGGCATAGGCTACGTAAGACAATACATCGTATACATCGCTATCTTGTGCATCAATTACGGCTTTCATGCTATCGAGTTTTTCGCTATCGTAACCCGCTTCGGTTAAGTCTTCTAATAGCTTTTCGCGAGTGGTTGGGTCGCTCCATATTTCGCGTAGTTGATCTTCATTTTCAAAAAAGCGCGGTAGGTCGTCAAACATACGTTCAACAAATTCTTTTGCTGTAATGGGCTTGCCTTCAGCACTCCAATACATTGCCGAGGAAATATGCTTAATTTGTCGTGTACGGCCGTCTGAGAGCTTTATTTCTAGCTTTTCACATACACATGGCCTTTCGCCACATTTTTCACAGCTTTCAGGCTCTGGCTTTTCACAAACACATGGTTTTTGTTCACACACCTTGCACGGTTTCTTTTCACCGGCACCATCGCCGCCAGGGTCTTCACATTGGCACGGCGTTGTGCCGCACTCTGGGCATACTTCGCTGGGTATTGGCTCGCCATCCCAAGCAGGGTCGGCAAAATTATGGTGCGCTTTTACAAAATCGTAAATGGTAAAATAGTCTTTGCCATCATATGTGCGGGTGCCTCGGCCAATGATCTGCTTAAACTCAATCATATTGTTACAAGGTCGCATAAGCACAATATTGCGTACGTTACGTGCATCCACACCTGTAGAGAGTTTGCGTGATGTAGTTAAAATTGTCGGAATGGTTTTTTCGTTATCACAAAAGGTTTTTAGGTCGTTTTCACCCGCTACACCGTCGTTAGCGGTAACACGAACACAATAGTTAGTGTTGGTAGTCCAGCCCTTTTTAACTGCGTACTGATTAATAAAATCGCGCACCATACCGGCATGAACTTGTGTTGCACAAAACACGATGGTTTTTTCTTTCGGATTAAAGCGATCCATCCAATAGTGCACACGGCGCTCTTCGCGCTTAGGTATGGTAATAATGCGGTTAAAGTCACTTTCTTTATACAGCTTACCAGGCTCAGGATCGCCTTTTACAATAACTCCATCACCCTTTATATAAGTGTACTCATCCATAGTGCCAACAATGGGTAGCACTTTAAATGGCGTTAAAAAGCCGTCGTTAATACCTTCTTTTAGGGTATAGCTGTAAACAGGCTCGCCAAAGTAACCATAGGTATCGGCATTATCGGTGCGTTTGGGTGTTGCGGTTAAACCTAGTTGTACAGCGGGGGCAAAGTGTTTAAGAATATCGCGCCAGGCACTTTCATCATTCGCGCCACCACGGTGACACTCATCAATAATAATTAAATCAAAAAAATCAGCTGGGTATTGTTCGTAATACGGGTTTTCTGTCTTTTTGACTGGCGCATTTTCATCCTCTTCTGTTGTGGCTTCTTTTAATTCAGTTTTAGGCCCACACATTAGCGTATGAAAAATAGTAAAAAACACACTCGCATTTTTAGGAACGCCGCCTCGTTTGCGAATGCCTTCAGGGGTGATCCGCACAATGGCATCTTCTCCAAACGGACCGAAATCATTAAACGCCTGATTGGCTAGAATATTACGGTCAGCCAAAAATAAAATACGCGGGCGTTTTTTAGCAAGGCTAATATCTTTTTGCGCGGTTAAACTCCAACGGGTTTGAAACAACTTCCATGCGGTTTGAAAGCCAATACAGGTTTTACCCGTACCAGTAGCAAGCGTTAACAGAATTCGTGGTTCGCCCTGAGCAATGGCTTCAAGGGCATTGTGAATGGCGTTTTCTTGATAATAACGGGGTGCCCAATCGCCTTTGGCTTCAAAGGGAATGGTAGAAAACGTATCACGCCAAGCGGTTGTGTAATCCGCTTCAGGTTTATCACCTTGTTGTTCAAAGGTTAAATCCCAAAGCGCTTGTGGTGACAGGTATCCATCTACCAGCGTCTCAATGCCGGTGAGCATATCAATCTGGTAAATCTCGTGACCGTTGGTGGCATACGCAATACGGCATTGCAGACGCTTTGCGTAGTCTTTGGCTTGGCGCACACCTTCGCTATAAGTTAAGCTTTCTTTTTTTGCTTCTACGGCGGCAAGCTTACGGCCTTTATATACCAGCACATAATCACAAGGCACTTTATTAGCGCGTTTGCCACCCGCCATAATTTGGCCTGGGCAAATAAGCTCGCGGCGAATAAAGCTGTTATCAACTTCACCCCAACCCGCAGCAACTAACTTAGGATCAATTAAATCCGCTCTAGTGTCGGCTTCGTTACGCGTCCTTGCTTGTGACATTAGGCCACTGCTCCTTTGTTTTTATCGCCCTCAAGCGTTTTCGTTAACTCACCTGAAAAGGCTTTTTGTAGGATGGATTTTTTGAGTTCGTCTAAAGCTAATACTTTTTGTTCATATATAGCTTCAACCTGTTGAATTTCAGCTGATAACCGTTCAAGAATTAAAACAATTTCACTTTGCTCTTCTATAGGAGGCAACGGAAAAGGAAATGTTTTTATCTGAGTCATATTTAAGAAAGGCTGAGCAGCCTTACTCGCAAGAGCCATAAATTTCTTAATATTTAAATTTAAAAAACAGCATAAATACTGATTAAGTACAATTTGGCCAACTCTTATTCTTGTAATGCCTGTTGTAGAAAGCATTCCATAGGAAAAATCTTCAGGAACTACACAAGACTCACCTGTCCCAGCACCTACTTTTGAAAATAAAACATCACCTGGCAAAACATTGTGTCTAGTAAACTGCTGATATTTATCTTCATCTACATACTTTAAATCATAATTTTTAAACATAAACGGCTTTACATTAACCATTCTTAATACTGGGACGCCAGTCTCTAAGTAATCTGTCTTGGTATTAATTGACGAGCCAAAAGGGCCATCAACAAATGGGTAGTTGGTAGCATTCCCAATTTCGCCTAAACAACACCATGCCCAGCTTTCTGGTAAGTCAAAAGAAACTTTCTCTTTACAAAGCTCAGGTAATGCCTTTTCCCTTGATATTTTCTTCTCGTTTACGAGTTCTTTCTTTTTTGCCTTTAACTGTTTCAACAAGTCACTTGCTGTTACTACCGTTTGATTAGCTTCTCGCCATACACTAGTTAACTTCCCGGTAATAGCATCATGATATGCAACGTTCATTAACTCGCGAGCGTTTTTGAGGTTTTGCTCGGTCTTGGCGCGGGCTTGTTCTATATCGGAAAAAGCTTGGTCGAGAATAGTGACTATGCGTTTTTGTTCGAGGATAGGAGGAACAACAATCTCAATTTCCTTTAACTTTGCTTTATTAAGAGTTTTACCTTTAACCTTAATATCACTTCCAGCAGCAGCATCCCAATCAAAAAAAGTTAAATACCAAGAAAGGTAATTCTGATCAATTTTTTGTTTATCATGAATATAAAGAGCTGCTATTGCTTCATTTGTATATAAATCACGACCAGTAACCGCAAGTCTACCAAGCGATAACTTGAAGCTTACAATAAGCGTTCCTTTAGGCACTATCTTACAGAGTTCAGCACCTGCATTAGATATATACTCTTTGCTATCTAGCATTATGGACTTGTCAGATAGCGGTAAATCTGCAATTGAAAGCCAGATATTATTGTTAACCTTGCTTTCATCCCAATAGTTTTTATTAGAACGAGATGGGGTTTTACCCAGTTCAATTCGACAAAGCTCTCCTAACTTGACTATCTCCCACACCATCACAACAACTCCTGAATCTTACCGAGAATAGCTTCGCTCTCTTTATCCAGCGCGATGATTTCTTCTATGATGGCTTGTGGTTCACGCAGTGGCGCTGCCTCGCGCGTGTTCGGATTTTTAACCGATAAATCCCATGTT
Organism: Pseudoalteromonas sp. C8; assembly: GCF_011378685.1. Lineage (NCBI taxonomy): Bacteria > Pseudomonadati > Pseudomonadota > Gammaproteobacteria > Alteromonadales > Pseudoalteromonadaceae > Pseudoalteromonas > Pseudoalteromonas sp. C8. The sequence goes on along the minus strand of NZ_WTKT01000013.1, from coordinate 76,242 downwards.
GCATCATTTAGTTCAGACGTTGCCAATGACCAAGACTTAACACTGTCCTCAAAGCCTTTTTGTAACTCGATAAATTCTTTTAAGTCGTTGTCGTTGAGCGGGTTGGTTTTACCCAAGCTGCGGCCAGGGTCTAGCTGGTAGAACCATGTTTTCTGGGTTGGCTCGCCTTTAGTGAAAAACAATACGACGGTTTTTACCCCAGCACCTAAAAAGGTTTTTGCAGGACAGTCGAGTACGGTATGTAAGTTACAGTTTTCTAATAGCTCCTTACGTAAGGCAATAGCAGCATTATCGGTATTGGATAAGAAGGTGTTTTTAATAACAATAGCGGCGCGGCCACCTGGCTTGAGCATTTTGATAAAGTGCTGCAAAAACAAAAAGGCAGTTTCACCGGTCTTAATCGGGAAGTTTTGCTGAACTTCTTTACGCTCTTTGCCACCAAACGGCGGGTTAGCTAATACAATATCGTGCTGGTTGCTTGGAGTAATGTCTTGTAAGTTTTCGCCCAGTGTATTGGTGTGAATAACGTTAGGTGCTTCAATGCCATGTAGAATCATGTTCATAATGGCGATAACGTACGCTAACGACTTTTTCTCTTTGGCGTAAAAGGTGTTTTGTTGCAGGGTTTTTAAGTCGCTGGTTGAAAGCTGCTTATTGCTTGCACCACCTTGGCGAAGGTAATCGTAGGCTTCACACAAGAAGCCTGCCGAGCCTGCGGCACCATCGTATATCGTTTCGCCAATGTGTGGCTGTAATACGTCTATCATGGCGCGGATCAATGGACGTGGTGTGTAATATTCGCCACCGTTGCGACCAGCGTTGCCCATGTTTTTAATTTTCACTTCGTACAGGTGTGAAAGCTCATGTTTTTCTTCTTGTGAGCGAAAACGTAATTCGTCTACTTTTTCGAGCGCATCACGCAGTGAGTAGCCACTTTGAATTTTATTTTTGATCTCGGTAAAGATTTCACCAATTTTGTATTCAATAGTGTCTGGGCTTTTAGCGCGTAACTTAAAACCTTTAAGGTAAGGAAATAACTCGCCATCGACAAAATCCATTAAGTCGCTACCGGTTAAGGCCTTGTCGTGATCAAACTCACCATTAGCGGTTTTAGGCGCAGCCCACGAACTCCAACGGTACTCTGCATCAATAATATATTGGTAGTCTTCTGCCATTAACTCGGCTTCTTGAGACTTGGTAAACTCTAAATCATCAAGGTATTTTAAAAATAACATCCACGATGATTGCTCGGTATAGTCTAGTTCACTAGAGCAGCCTGCGTCTTTGTAAAAAATATCGTCGATGTTTTTAAAGGTTTGTTCAAACATTATTGTTTTATCCCTGCATAGGCTGTAAAGCCTATTTAAATGTTTATATAATTATTTTAGCCACTTACTATTTAATACGTTAAAGGCTTTAAGTGGTATTTAGTATTCTCATCCATGCTTGAGCAACATAATCTAGTACATTACTGTATTTAAAGCGGTTAAGCCAAAAAGAAAATTACCATTAAAGTCAATAAGTAAAGCGTTGTATCGATTATATTTGAAGTAAAGGATAATAACACTTTATAAGTACAAACCAAATGTACTGAGTGAAAGTTGAGTTTTATACCTAATTCACTATTTAATTAAGCCAAATTATCGCGACGCACTAAATCGTTTAGATATTAATGGACTAAACATATACATTAATTAAGAAATTTCAGCTATTATAGTTCCTTACAAATTTTAATTTGTCACTTTTAAAAAGGTCGAAGCTTACGATTTTCATCGTAACTTATTACAATAAATAAATAGAGTTAGTTCAAAGATGAAAGTTGTTCTGTTTTCAGGGGCTGGTCTTTCTGCCCCATCTAAGCTTCCTATATATGATGATATTAAAGAAGATCCTCGCTATAGTAGGTTTTTTTCTGGAACCGAAGCTGAAGCTAAACTCATTGAAGACCAACTAGCCCAAGAGTTTTCTGAGTTTAAACCTAATCAATGCCATAAAGAATGTATTAAGCTTCAAAACTTTTGCGAGGCAATAGGTATTGAGTTTCAACATTACACACTAAATATTGACGATATGCTTGAGAAATCAGGTGGTGATGTAAAACATATTTATGGTTGTATTAATGATCCTGGGAGTATATTGCATTACAGGTTTGAACCGGCTATAGATCTAAGTACTATTGAGTGGTTCGAAGATGATATTCTCATGATATTGGGAGTAAGTGACAACGGTTATCCATTAGCTTATCTTGAAAATCTAGTTCTTTCAAAAGGTGGGAATGTATACCATTTTAATAAAGTTTTCAGAAGTGACCTTCAAGCCGCACAATTTACTGGTGATATGCTAGAGACGTTTTCAGTATTACGTGCTGCAATATTGATTCCTATTGAATTTCAAACTATCCCTCTTGGTGATTATAATGCTCATATTTCTTCATTTTCAGTAGGTGATAGTAAATATGAAGTGTACTTTTCACCATCCAAAGAGTTCTATACATGTCCTGATGAAATAAAAATAATTGAAGAACATACGTCAGAAAAGTTTGATGATTTAACATTCGAAATAAAATTTGATCTCGAATCCAATAGGATACAAGAAAAGCAATATGATCGACCAAAAGAAAATATGAGTTATGGGGAGTTGAAGTTGCTTGGAGTTGTAATTGCGAGTACAATCCATGCTCACGGTCGCTATTTCAACAGCAATATGTACACGGCCAGTGCAGCATATCCAAAACTAGTTAAGTTTTATAATCGGATTGCAAATGAGTATTCTACTAGTCTAGAATGTAATTGTTGGTGTGAGTTTGGTCCAAAAAGGGTGAGTTATGCGTTCAAGTTCTGACAATGAAGTAATGAAACGAAAAGTAGAAGGTATGCGTCGTTTATCTCAAGCATATACAGCTGCACTTAAAAGCGGAACAATTCAAAAAGTTGTTTCACGTGCAAAAAGTGCATAAAATATACTCTTTAGTTAAATAAGAATTATATTCTATAAAATAACAAGCGCTCTAATACTTATATGGATTGCAATTTTGTGATCCATTCAACTAATTTCTTAAAATTAGTTTTACTACCTTTTGAAACTCTGTGGTTTATACGAGCTTGCCACCTTCCTAGAAATAAAGCTTAGTGTTCTTTTACAGCGCTTTTTAATTGCCAACTCAAGCTCATCGGCCATATTAGTAAGATTGCTAATTTTACTTTCTAACCAATTCTTTTTGGTTTCTTGTATCTGAATTTCATTTGAGAGCTGATCTGACTTATGTTTTTGTGAGGTTAACTGGCTTTCAAGCTCTTGATTACGACTATTAAGTACTTCGACTGTTTGCGTCATTTCATTGAGCTTTTCTTTTACAAATTTCTCTTTTTGTAGATGTTTACGCCCAGTAACATTTTTTGACTCCCCGCGTTCAAAGCCAAGTGGTTTAAATGTATTAGCAACAATATCTTGCATCTTTTCAAAATTTGGATTGAGCTGATTAGTTCTTGATTTTGAGTTTTTCCCTTTTGCCATTAGATGACGCAGGGGAGCTACTTTGTTTTTAAAGTCGTAGTTAAAAAAGGATACATGGGCATGAATGTTACGAACAAAGCGCCCTCCTTCATAACGTCCTTCATCAAGGTGTAAATCAATTCCTATTGGCTCAAAGCCAAACTCCTTTTTTATTTGAACTGCGTATTTACGTAAGTAATTAACTAAAAGCTTCTTCGCTTCACTTTTTCCGTATTTTTTCTCAATTTTAATGTATTGGCACTCAGTTAGTATAACAATATGTTCAAACAACAAATTGAAATCTTTTCGAGCTTTTTTACCCGTAACCTCCTTATAACGAGCGCATGCTTTATTAAGAGCCTCAGCGCCGTTCTTACAGCCTTTTGCATACAAACCGACGTTGTTATGGCTAAATTTAGGGTTTACGTTTGCTGAGCATGTAAACCCGTTCCTGTTCGCATTTGAGTGATCTAAAATACTGTATGCTTTATCAACTTTGTAATAGTGAGTACGAACAGCCGCAAAAGCTCTCTGCTTTTGTCTATTCATTCTCAATGTGCCTCATCTCAAACGATGTACACTTCTCATAATGCTCAGTAGATCTTGGAACGTCAGCTAAGCAATTAGTAAATTTATTATTACAGTAATTACCATCACCAATAAACTGACCATTTTCGCATAAAGCACATGTTGATATTAATTTAAAAGAATGACAAACATAAACTAATTCATTTAAATCTAGTTCTACGCTTTCATCAATCCACAACTTTGAGCAGATTAAAATAGCTCTCATTTTTAGCGTAGGTATTACCATTTTATTTAAATGAAATATCCATTTTTCAATCAATTTAGTTTTATTTTCTGAGTTTTTATCAAGATAGACTTTATCTTTTTCAAATTGTTCATGTATTACGCGTGATTGATTTAACTCATGATGCTTAAATAAATACTCATCTTTTTCAGCATCTGTAAATTTGATGTATTCATTACTTTTCTCGTCATATAAAGAAGTAATGTAAGATAAAACTTCGATAGAACCCTTATCTATCAAAAGTTTTCTCAACCCTATTTCTGTGATTTTCAAACGAAAACTTTCATCGTTTATTGTGCTATTTATCATAAATATCTCCTTACCCTCACTACATATATATCACAGGATCCATTTTCGTTACTTTTTTAGCTGTACTTTTTTTGCATAGCAAAAGCCCACCGCGCAGCGCCTATGCACATAGGTTTTAGTGGGTTAAAATTTTGAAAAGATTCTGTAGTTAATAAGTTTAAAGAGATATGTGATATAAAATACATCATTTTTAATTACTAAAAGACGGAAGGCGTTACAACAGTATTTAGGTATGTTGAAGAATATCTGATTGTATAGTTGTGATTACCAGTTATCAGACTTGGTAATCACTCGGTTATAATATGTATTACATCAGTTTCTTAACCAAATCTGTCGCTCTAAGGTGTGTATAGCGCTTTAAGCTCGCTAAATCTTTATGCCCAGTAATAGCTGAGACTTCCATCATTTGCAGACCCTTTTCGAACAAGCGGCTTGTTGCCTCATGCCGAAGATCATGAAACCTAAAGTCATCAATTCCTGCTCGCTCAGCAACTTTGTTAAAAGCATGTCCTACCGAATCACTTAAAATATCAAAAATAGGTCCATTTAGCTTTCTTGGTTGTTTTAAAATAATTTCTTTGGCTCGTCGCGATAAGGGTACAACTCTACTTTCACCATTTTTTGTATCTTTTAAAAAAAGAGTGGACTCTTTTGCATTAAACCCTTCCCAGCAAATACAGCAATAACCTAATTTCTCAAGTTCTTGCCTATTTCGCGCATTAGCCATTTCACCACGTCGCATACCGGTTTCGATCGCAAGAATAATAATGTCATGGATAATACCTTGATACTTTTTAGCATGTGAAAGTAATCGCTCTTCTTCGCCAGTATTTAAGCGTCTATCTCTCGGCTTGCCTTTGGGGGGGAGCAAAACTGAAGTTACGGGGTTACCATTTGGTAAGTAGATTTGCCACTCATTCATTGCATACTTAAACATACGTCCTATCAGCGCCATCTCTTTTCTTACCGTGTCGCCTTTCGCCTTTTCAAGTCGATAAGCTTTGTATTCACGTATGGTATGTACAGTTACATCGAGCAAACTTAATCCATCAAAAACTCGCTTTAGTCTATTAATCATACAACGAATAGTTTTAGCTGATTTTTTTTCCGTAAGTTCCTCTGTCCAGTAATCTTCAAGCGCATCCGACATTTTCTTCTGTTCAGCTAAGCTTGTTGACTTAAAAGTAGATTTATCCATATCAGACTCAATATCTCGAGCCCACTTTGCAGCTTCATTTTTTGTGACAAACGTTTTTGATTGCGCAGGATATCCCTTACGCCTAATTTTTGCTTGCCACTTACCATTTTCACGCTTTTTAATAGTTGCCATTTATAACCCCCAAACCAACCGAGTAGACCAATACTGAGAATCATCGCAAAAATAAGAAGGGAATACTGGGGCAAAAAAAGTTGGAAATTTGCCCAAACAATTAATAAAAACTTGTGTTGGGGGCATTAATTTTGAATAAAACATAGAATGTCCATAATGATGACAATATAAGACTCTCAATATTGAGTGTCCCTAAACTGTCCCAAGGACTATAAGAGAAGATGGCCCGCCCGAGAGGATTCGAACCTCTGGCCTCACCCTCCGGAGGGGTGCGCTCTATCCAGCTGAGCTACGGGCGGCCAATAAAAATAATGACTAAAAAGTTAAGGGGTACTAACTTTTAGTTGTAACGTGAACTTACAAAAATGTATTGTAAGCCCACTATTACTGTACTCCCGCTTTCTTATAGCTCTCCTTCCGGAGGGCCACGTGATATCCATTTCACCACGAGAGCACATTTGTTGCCGCCACACCAACTCGCGATATCAGTGCTTTAGCATCAGCAATGATAAAGAGATCTTTAAATAAATACCAGTAACATCAGCTTATATGCTTATTAATTAAACTCTTTTAAATAAAACACTTCACAATGGCTTAAAAACACGCTATTTATTCTTATTGAATAGGAAACAGTAACGGTTTAGTAACATTGAAACTATGATTGTCGCTGTGCGGATGGATTTAATACGAGGAAATAATGATGAGTTTAATGTCTACTGAGCAAGTTGCTGAGTTTTTAGGTGTAAAAGTAGAGCGTGTAAAACGTCTCTCTAGAGAAAGTTTATTAATTGCTAAATCAGAAGATGAAAATGGCGAACCACAATTTGATACAGCCGAAGTAACAAAATACAAAGAGCTCGCCGAGCGCTTTGGTGGTCTTTAACATCTATAAAAAAGTATTATTAACGAGTTTAGTTAGCTGCGCGCGTAACATTACAGATTTACTAGTTATGCTGCGCTCTTCATACCAGCCAATACATAACACTAAAAAAAACAGCTTATAGTAATTCAGCTTATCCATTGAAGGATTAAACGTTTTTGTTTTATCGATACTATTTTTATAGTTATTTAACAATGCACTTTCACTGCTCTCATTAATATTAAAGCTCACTGCAAGGGCTGCCAAATCAAAATACACATCATTAGTTTGTGCATATTCAAAGTCAATTAAATACATGCCTGAAGCATTTACAATAATGTTATCTTTTACTAAGTCGTTATGACAAAAGCCTGCATTAAATGACATAGCTGCAACGGCTTTGAGTGCCTTCTCTATTTGAGGTTTATATTGCGTATAGACGTCGGTGCTTTGATAAAAATGAAGCTCTTTAGCTATATCCATTGGCGCGGTAGACACTTTGTAATTGTGCACTTGAGCAAGTTTATTAATAAAGCTAAGCGTTATATCCGATTGCGCGCTCTTGCCTTCAATATAATTAAATACCGCACGACCGTTTTCTTTATCAAGCCAAATAGGCGCAGGACATATATTAAAGTCACTTAAAAAGCGCTGCGCTTCAAGGCCGTCACTTGGCCAATGGCTTTTATAACACTTTAACAAATACCCTTGTTGCTCGGTACGTATTAAAAAATTATCGTTACTAAAGCCATTAAGTAATCGCTCGCTTGAAACAATGCTTGTAGGCTCTATAAACGCACTACACATTTTTACTAACTGAGTATGGGCAATCATTGATTAAAGCTGTGCTAGAGGCTTAGCTTGGCTTTGTTCGTACTCTTCGTACCAGGTTTTAAAGCCCCACGCTGCCATAATGGTATAAAATATAAAGAGTGCTAGCGTTGGGTAATAGCCTTTTTCGTAATATAAATACATAGAAGCGGCATCTATTACAATCCAGTACAGCCAGTTTTCGAGGACTTTTTTAGCCACTAAGTAAGTAGTTACTACGGCAAAACATGTTGTAAAACTATCAAGATAAGCAAAATCGGCATGAGTATAATTTTGCATAACGTAACCAATAACTATTGCAGCTACGGTTGTTAAACTAATTAAAACAGCATGACGGTTTATCGACCACGATGTAATATTTAAATTTGCAGCTTTGCCTTTACGCCATACAACCCAGCCAAATACAGCCATATACATATAATAAAAATTAAGTAACGACTCCATAAGTAATGCGCCATTCCAGTACATTATTGTATAAATGAGCGTGCTAAAAAATGCCGCAGGCCAACACCATAAGCTTTCTTTTATTGCTAATAATAAATAAGCCATCGACAACCCTACCGCAATATACTCCCAATGCGACATTGCTGTAAAACCACTTAAGGTTTGTGTTAAAAAGTCCATATTATGCAATTACCGTTTAGTTGTGCCGATTGTTATACCAATCTGCTTATATACGGGGTCTATTTAACGTTAAGAAAATTACGCTAGAACTAGGCAAAAATTTTTGTATCTAGTTGTTCTAAATAAAAAATTTTTAATGACGTTATAGTGCAATTTAATTCGTTAAATTGATCAAATATTTATGCAGGTTGGTATTATAGGTTATTCAGGCGATAAGTCGCCAGAGAGAAACTTACATACAAAAATAGCTTTACCAAATTCTTCATATGAACGTCTAATTTCGGTATTTAACACCTGCATTACTAAATCGTAATCACCAAAAATTTGCGTTGATAACGTGTTAGTAATCACTTTTAAATCATCGTATTCGTTTAATCTGTCAATAAAGCCCTGAATAAACGGGATATAATCTTGGTGAAGTGGGTATTTACTGATCTCTACTGATAATTTCATTTTTGACTCTTTATTTTAATTACCGATTACAACAAGTCATTCAATGCTAGAGCCGTTATTAAATACAGTGTAAAATCGCTGCAACACTCAATTGAAATGAGCTTAAAATGGCACGTAGAATAACCTACAAATATAAAAACGAACCGCGCGAGATTAATTTCGCTAAAGATAAATACCACGACATGTATCAAGCAATTGCTGCCGCCGAAGGTATTGATCTAACTAATTACTTAAGCATGGTACAGCAAATAGAAATGACCTCAAAAGGGTCTGCTTCTGTTCGTAACTTTCGCGACCAAGAATTTGCCCGTATGGGCTTTAGCGACGTTTACTTTATAAAAGAGTAAATACCGCTTTATAGCTGTATTAACGCTGATACTCATAACTTACGCGCGGTGTAATATTACATAATAGCTCGTAAGGGATAGTATCAGCGCATAATGCTATTTCTTCAACTGGTAGCTCAGGGCCCCACATAGTGACTCTGTCGCCCACTTTAATATTGTGCTCATTAGCACCTATATCTACGCTAATCATATCCATAGCAACACTGCCAACAATACCATAACGCTGCTTACCAATTATTACTGGTGTGCCCTCTTTAGCATGCCGAGGATAACCATCGCCATAACCCATAGCCACAACAGCTAACTTGGTTGGTTTATCGCTTTTCCAACGTCCGCCATACCCTACCGCCTCATTGGCTGGTACATTACGCACTGCAATTACGCGCGTAGTTAAGCGCATAACTGGTTTTAATTTATGTTGTTGCCCAATACTATTTGCCATTGGCGATACGCCATATAGCATAAGCCCAGGGCGTACCCAATCACCATGGCCGCTTGGCCACGCGATAATACCAGCAGAATTTGATAAACAATGTGCTTGGTCAATGCCATTCACTAAGTTATCAAATAACGTGATTTGTTGAACCGTTTTGGCATTATCAACATCATCAGCACACGAAAAATGGGTCATTAAATTAACGGTATTTTTGGCGTTAGGTGTTTTTTGTAAGCGGTTATAAAACTCTTCAAACTGCTCTGGCGCAATACCTAGTCGATGCATACCTGTATTTACTTTTAACCAGCATGTTATTGGCGCATCGAGCTTTGCTTTTTCAAGCGCGGCTAATTGGTATTCGTCATGAATAATAGTTTGAAAGTTATTAGCGAGTAAAATAGGTAAGTCGGCTTTGTTAAAAAAGCCTTCTAGTAAAACTATTGGCTTTGTTAAGCCCCCAGCTCGAAGGGCAAGCCCTTCATCTATACGCGCCACAGCAAATGCGTCAGCATTATTTAAATGCTGCGCAATCGTTACTAAACCATGCCCGTAAGCATTTGCTTTTAGCACCGCCATTACTTTGCTGTTAGGTGCAAAGCACTTAACTTGCGCTAAATTATGCGCAAGTGCAGCTAAATTAATTTCAGCAGTGGCTAAGCGCATTAGTAATCGTCATCTACCGCTGGTCCCGCGTAATTATCAAAGCGAGAAAATTGACCTTGGAATGTTAAACGCACTTTACCAATTGGGCCGTTACGTTGTTTACCTATGATAATTTCGGCAATACCTTTGTCAGTACTGTCTTCGTTATAAACTTCATCACGGTAAATAAACATGATTAAATCGGCATCCTGCTCTATCGACCCTGACTCACGTAAATCTGAGTTAATAGGACGTTTATCGGCACGTTGCTCTAGCGTACGGTTAAGCTGCGAAAGCGCAACAACCGGACATTTTAGCTCTTTTGCTAGTGCTTTAAGTGAACGTGAAATTTCAGCAATTTCGAGCGTTCGGTTATCAGCAAGGCTTGGTACACGCATTAACTGCAAGTAATCGACCATGATCATACTAATACCACCATGGTCGCGGGCTATACGCCTTGCACGTGAACGCACATCGGTAGGTGTTAAGCCCGACGCATCATCAACGTACATTTTACCTTTTTCCATCAACAAGCCCATTGTTGATGAAAGTCGTGCCCAATCGTCATCATCTAATTGACCAGTACGTACCTTAGTTTGGTTTATACGGCCAAGAGACGCTAACATCCTCATCATAATTTGTTCTGAAGGCATCTCTAGAGAGTAAATTAATACTGGTTTGTCTTGAGTCATTGCGGCATGTTCTGCAAGGTTCATCGCAAAAGTGGTTTTACCCATTGATGGACGCGCTGCAACAATAATTAAGTCAGATGGCTGTAAGCCCGTCGTCATTTTATCTAGATCGGCATAACCTGTACTTACACCCGTAACACCATCTTGTGGTGATTGATAAAGCTCTTCTATTTTATCAACGGTTTTTTCAAGGATGCTATGAATGCTTTGCGGGCCTTCATTATTTTTTGTTCGTTGCTCAGCTATTTTAAACACTTTGCTTTCGGCAAAATCGAGTAAGTCGTGACTGGTACGCCCTTCGGTGTTAAAACCCGCTTCTGCAATTTCGTTCGCTACGCCAATCATTTCACGTACAACAGCACGTTCGCGTACAATACTTGCGTAAGCGTCAATGTTAGCAGCACTTGGCGTGTTTTTAGCTATTTCTGCTAAATAAGCAAAGCCACCAATTCCTGCCAGTTTATTATTTTTTTCTAAACTTTCAGAAATAGTGATTAAATCTATCGGATCGCCAATCTCAGCAAGTGCCGTCATCGCCTCAAAAATTAACTTGTGCGTGCGGGTATAAAAATCCTGTGATACAACAAGCTCCGCTACGCGGTCAAAAGCTTGGTTATCAAGCATTAAGCCACCTAAAACAGATTGTTCAGCTTCTATTGAATGGGGAGGAACTTTAAGTGTATCGACTTGCTTATCTGGTTTGGCCATAACTTCACAGTAGTAAAATTGAATGGCTCTATTCTATCGACTTGAAGGGGCTGTGCAAATAGAAAAGCAGGAAATCTTTTCCTGCTTTTTGTAATCGTGAAAGTGAATGAGCGTTATTTAATACGAAGCTCTATGCGTCCACTAATTGTATCCATTTCAACATTAGCATTACCGCCATTAATGCTAAATTCTAAATCACTGGCTGGGCCGTATTTAGCTTTACTGACTTTATCGCTAGTAACTTTATTAATGATTTTGCCATTAGCGTGCGCTTTAATTTCAAAATTTGCAGATACGCTGTCAGGAAAGTAAAAATCACCATCGCCACTTACCGATTCAAAACGTACATCACCGCCTTTTAAAAGCTCTTTAATATGTACTTCGGCTTCGCCATTCACCGTGTTAATACGTAAGTTTTTAATTGACGATAGCGTAAAATCTATATCGCCATTTACATTTTCAAGGCGCACATCATTGGCGCTTGAGGTTGATTTAATATCGCCATTAACAGCGCTAAAACGTAGTTCACCACTTGATTTTCTATCGTTAATTTCGCCATTTACGGTTTCAAATTGAATATTACCACTTAGGTTTTCTGCATTTACATCACCATTTACGGTGGTGAGCTTAATGTTGCCAGTAATATCATCTACCGTAATTTCGCCATTAACCACGTCAACTTCAGCGCCATTTTTTAGCTCTTTCGCAGTCACCGATACATTAACGCCAGCAAACTCTAAACTACTGCTTTTAGGCATAAATATGGTTAAGCTTGAGCCATCGCCATTATTACCCCAATTTGATTTACGTGGCATTTTTACAATAAACTGAGTTTTATCACCATTTGTTTTAAGCTCATAACCCTCGGCTTTGTCATCAAGCTCGCCAGATACTTTAAATTCGTTTTTATCCCAGCCTGTAATATGTATATCACCGCGTTGGTTTTCAATAAAAATAGTGCCGCCACTTGGTACGTCTATTTGCTTATCTATTTTTTCACCCGCTAATACCGCCAACGGAAATAAGCTCAGTCCTAATAAAATCGCTTTCATGTCGTACTCCTAAATGTGCTGCCAACGTGGCGCATGCACCTTGTTAATTAAATCAAGTTGTTGTTGATATATTTGCGCTAACATTGTTAGTAGCGCTTGGTTTTGTGGCTCATTTTTAAGAACTTGCTTTATTGCTTGCTCTGCGTTTTCAAGCTCTTGTAGCTGCGTTTGCCAGTTAGTGGTCAATGCTTCTTTATTTTCATATTCAACCAACAAACTGTTTTTTTGCGCCGAAAAGTAATCACTTATAGCCACTACGGGTTGTGGCTCGGGCGCTATAACAAATAGATTTACAGCAATTAAAGCAGCTAATGTGCAGGCAGCTATTGCTGTTAGTTTTGGCCAAATAGCAGTGCCTTTTAGGTCCTGCTTATTACTAACCATTGCTCGCTCAATCCCTGCCCACAGGTCTTTTTGTGGCATAATGTCTTTATCAAGCGTATTTAATGATTTGTTTAAGTAGTCGTCAAAATTTGGTTTATTCATTTTCATACCACTCTTGTAATAACTGCCTAGCACGATGATATTGCGATTTACTTGACCCAACAGCCATACCTAATTGATCGGCTATTTCCTCGTGCCTATAACCTTCGATTGCAAACAACACAAACACCATGCGTGCGCGCTCAGGAAGCCTTACTATTAATTTATCGAGACCATTTAAGCCTTTGCAGTCATTAGCTGATTGCTCATCCATACCGCAGTGTTCAATGCTCACTACTTTTTGCAGCCAATTTTTTTGCTTGCGTAAGTAACTAATTGCTACATTACTGGCAACGCTGTAAAGCCAAGTAGAAAACTGCGAGCGACCGTCAAATTGCGCTATTTTACGCCATACCTGTACAAACACTTCTTGGGCTGCATCTTCAGCATGCGCTTGGTCCGCTAATAAGCGTAAACATAAACCGTAGACTCGTTTTATATGTAACTCATAAAGCGTTGTGTATGCGACTTGATCACCTGATTTAACACGCTCAATGAGTTTAGCTTCGCATAAAGGCGTTGGTTCGGGTTTAACGTGTAACATCCGTGATGTCGCCTTTAAATTGTTATTATTGAGTTAGTGTATTGATAAGTTAGACGTAATAACAGTTCGAAAAGGTTTAAAGGGAATTAAAAAATAATTGAATAAAAAAGAGGGTTGTACGAGGTTGTATTTAACTGTGCCCTTAACTAGCAACTAACTGTGCCCTTAACTAGTAACTAATAAACGAAGTTAGCCAAATTACAGACACAAAAAAGCCGTGCTAATAGCACGGCTTTTGTCGCTTAATTAAAAATTAAGCTTCAGCGATTACGATTACTTTAATAGTAGCCGTTACGTCTGAGTGAACTGAAATTGATACGTCAAATTCACCTGTCTCACGGATAGTACCTAGAGGCAAACGAACTTCTGACTTAGCAACTTCAACACCAACAGCTGAGATAGCGTCAGCGATGTCACGAGTACCGATTGAACCGAATAACTTACCTTCGTCACCAGCTTTAGATACTAATGTAACTTCTGCTAATGCTTCTAGTTTTTCAGCGCGTGCTTGTGCAGCAACTAACTGTTCAGCGATTTTCGCTTCAAGTTCTGCACGACGAGCGTCAAACGTTTCAATGTTAGCTTTAGTCGCAGGAACTGCCTTACCTTGAGGGAAAAGGAAGTTACGTGCGAAACCAGATTTAACTACAACCTGTTCACCTAGGCTACCTAGGTTAGCGATCTTATCTAGTAGAATAACTTGCATGTTTCTACACCTTTTAAAAACTGTTAATCCGCTGCTTACTTATGTAAGTCAGTGTATGGAAGAAGGGCTAAGTAGCGAGCACGCTTAATAGCAGTTGCTAGCTGGCGCTGAAATTTAGCGCTAGTACCTGTGATACGGCTAGGTACGATTTTGCCACTTTCTGTAACATAGTTTCTAAGAGTAGCTAGATCTTTGTAATCGATTTGTTTTACGCCTTCCGCTTTAAAGCGGCAGAACTTACGACGTCTGAAATAACGTGCCATGAGATTAATTCCTCAAATAATTCTTTCTATATGCTGAGCATGCAAAACCAATTGGCTAAGGCCGTTACGACCTTCGTGGCGATTTAAAAAACCACTCACTTGCAATGCCTGCCCAACGTGCAAATGTTGAGTCTGTTGTTGCATTTGCTTTCCACTGGCAACTACCTGAAGCCTCACGTAACTATTACGGTTAAGGTCTGCTTCGGTTTGCATCGATTTATGTTCTACAACAAAAATACAATGCGGGATGCCAGCAGGGCTTTGGCTAAACTTGGGAGTTTTACAAACTACCCCAGATATAACCAGCTGATTCATATATGGGCTAACCATTATAGTAACTGCTGATTACATGCCATGCTAGGACTCAAAACAATTAAGCAGCTGGTGCTTCTTTCTTCTCTTCTCTTGCAAGAGGAGACGCTTCAGTTTCAGCAGTTTTAGTGCGGATAACTAAGTTACGAAGCACTGCATCGTTGTAGCGGAAAGTAGTTTCTAGCTCGCTGATTACTTCAGTTGGTGCTTCAACGTTCATAAGAACATAGTGAGCTTTATGAAGCTTGTTAATTGGGTAAGCCAATTGACGACGGCCCCAATCTTCAAGACGGTGGATAACACCACCAGCTTCAGTGATAGAACCAGTATAACGTTCGATCATACCAGCAACTTGCTCACTCTGATCTGGGTGAACCATGAATACGATTTCGTAATGACGCATGGATATTCCTTACGGTTAATAGAGCCTTCTACCGTTTCGGCCGGTCGGTTTAAGGCAAGGAATTAATAGTTTAAAAGCCGAAATGAGCGCGCATTTTACGCTTAGACGGATAATTAAGCAAGCAGGTTTTTAAGCTTTTATAGATAAGTGTTTAAAGGTAAACATTTCGAGCTTCGCTCGTCGCGTCAGCAAGCTGTACGCCTACCGCAAAAGTTAAGCACCGAGTGTAATCTCTCTTGTAGAAGCCGAGCTTACTCGCCTGAAAAGCGATAGCTTTTAATTGCTCAAGCTTTATGTTTACCCCGAAAATATAAACATTTACTCAAGCTTAAAGCCGTGCAATTATTAAGCAATACATTATTAAATAAGGATATTTATGAAGCTCTTACTATCGCTTGTATTAATACTTACTTTTAGCACGCCGCTTTTAAGCCACGCAAAAACCAATACAACTGACATAACCGTTGGTAAAAAAGTCATTCTGCAATCAAAAATACTTAACGAAGACAGGCCCATTAAAATTTTCATACCTGACACTGTAAAAGACGATCAGCCGCTTTATGTTATTTATTTACTTGATGGTGTTGAGCACTTTCATACGGTGTCTGGTGTTATTAAATCCCTTGTTGATTACGAGCAGATACCTAACGCAATGCTCGTTGGTATTGATACAACTAACCGTGTTCGCGATTATTTACCAAAAGTAGAAGGCGAGCCTAAAACAGAGTTTCAAACTTTTGTTAAAAACAAATGGCCTGACGCAGGACAAACCGACAAGTTTTTAAAGTTTGTGTCTGATGAACTCATGCCTTATATAAACAGTAATTACTCAACTAACGGCTACAACACCTTAATTGGCCACTCTAATGCAGGTACTTTGGCGCTTTATACTTTAGTTAATCAGCCTGAGTTATTTAATAACTATATAGCTATAAGCCCAAACAGTTGGTGGAGTGATGAGGAATTAAAAAATAATATTATAAAATACACTAAAAACCCTAAAGGTGATCAGTCGTTATTTATTAGTGTAGCAAGCGAAGGAGCACGCTTTTATACAGGCGTATTAAATACTTTGGTAAATTTAGAACAACAAACGCCCTCGCAGCTTAAATGGGAATATAAACATTACCCCGCTTTTACTCATATGGGCACTATACTACCAGCGCTTAGCGATAGCCTAATTCACTTATTTAGCGACCTAATATTTAAGGTTACTGACGAGCACGGAAAGTTTGCTGATGTATCGCTCATTACAGGTTATTACCAAGCACTTAGTGATAAGTACGGGTTTGAGCTTAAAATTCCACAAGATGTATACGTAGAGTTTGCTCATAGCCAGCAAAAGTTTGGTAATACAGCTAAAGCTATTACCACGCTTAAACACTTTACTACCCATTACCCAAATGCAACTTATTCTCACATGCGTTTATCGCAAGGCTATACTGCTAACAAACAGTTTAAAGAAGCCGTTACCAGCATGAAACACGCACTCGAGCTTGCAAAAGAAAACAAAAAAGACCCGCTGTTAATTGATGCGCTCAAAGATATGGTGAATGAAGCACAAAAGAATTTGTAACTGATTTAACGCAAAGCGCTTTTTAACTAACGATAGTAATTACGAGCTACGCTCGTCGCGTCAGCAAGCTAAACGCCTACAGGTAAAATTAAGCTCAGTGTTAAACTTTGCATGTAGACGCCGAACTTGCTCGCGTGAAAAGCGCGGCTTTAAATATGTTCAAAACTATTTTAAAACAAAAAACCGATGTTTAAACTAAACATCGGTTTTTTTAATCAAGCTCATCACTTTACTTTATCTGTTGGGTTTCGCTTCGCTCAACTCAACCTACATCACTTTCCTATCGCTTCTTTGGCGAACAGGTGCTTGATTGGCCCAAGATTATCAACTAATGATAGCCCTACTCCGCGAATAAGTTTTTTAACCGGGTTTGCACCTTCAAATAGCTCTTTTAGCCCTTGCATCATAGCTATGTGCTTTTGTGCATCGAGCTTACGAGTGCGCTCGTAATCGCGCAGTGTGCGAGTGCTTGCAAACTCCTTGCTGCTATCGCTTGTTAAAAGCTCAATTAAATAAGCCGCATCTTTTAGGCCTAGGTTCATACCAAGCCCTGCAAGTGGATGGATTGTATGTGCAGCGTCGCCAATGAGTACCACTTTGCCTGAAACCCATTGCTGGGCGTAGCGCATTTTAAGTGGGAAAGCAGTGCGCGCACTTTGCACTTCACACAGCCCGCATTGACCATCAATTGCAGCCATTACGGCTTTATTAAAGGCGGTGTCGTCCATTGCTAATAATTCATCACAATGATTGGGGCTGGTAGACCACACAATTGAATGAGTATGCTCATCGCTCAATGGTAAAAACGCGAGTGGCCCTGTTGGTAAAAAGACTTGGCGTGCGGTGTTTGCATGTTGCTCTTTAGTTTTAACTGTCGCGACTAGCGCATGGTGATCGTAATCTTTAAAACTAAGCGCCATATTAAATTGTTTACGTATAGCTGAATTTGCACCATCAGCCGCCACCAGCAGTTTTGCAATAATTGGCTCGCCGCTTTTAAGTGTTATAAATACATCAGATTCGCTTTGATGTATTTGCTGATACTGTGTATCAAACATTAGTGTTGCACTGCTTTGTTGCTCTAGCTCTTTTATAAGCGCAAAGCGGATAATGTCGTTTTCAACAATATGGCCTAAATGTTCAAGCTCAAGTTGCTCGTTATTAAACGCTATTTTGCCAAAGCTGTCGGCATCACGTACATCCATATGTGTATAAGCGCACGCTCGCTGTGCGATAATTTCGGGCCATACATTTAATTGTTCAAGCAAGGTTTGGCTTGCAATGCTTAACGCACTTACACGCAAACCATATTCGTCAGTTGGTAACGCTTGTGTTGGTGCGCCGTCGAGTACAACGACGCTTATATCGGCTTTTGCCAATCCAAGTGCTAGTGTTAGCCCTACACAGCCGCCACCTACAATACAAACCTGTGCTTGCTTCATAAACGCCTACCTTGTTTAACTTGCCCCATTAACTGTTTAGCTAATGGCGCTTTTAATGCGGGAAATAAATCCATCGAAAACAACCCAATACTGCGCCCCAATGCGAGCACTCGCGATGAGTTCGAAAAAAGCCTAACAAGTGCATCGGTTAAACTCATTACGGTTTTTATATCATCACTGCGCTTTTTTGAATATTCACGTGTAAACGCATAGCTGCCTAAATCGTGTTGGCTATTTGCTATTAAATTACTAAGTACTTGTACGTCGCGAAGACCTAAATTAAAACCCTGCCCTGCGATAGGATGAATCGCATGTGCAGCATTACCAATAACCACTGTACGGTGCGCAGTTAAAGACTCAACTTGCCCGTAAACGAGCGGGTAACTCGTGCGCATGCCTACTTTAGTAAATTGACCACCGCGATAACCAAACGCGCTTTGCAGGGCACTTAAAAAGCCTTGTTCACTGAGTGCCATGTGCTGTTCAACCTGATCTTGGCGCATACACCACACTAACGAATAACGGTTATTGCTCATGGGTAATAACGCCATAGGCCCGTTTTGTGTAAAACGCTCAAAGGCATGATTATTATGCCCACCAGCCACTTCTACATTAGCAATAATTGCGCCTTGTTCATAAGGCTGGGTATTAAAACCAAGCCCAAGTAAACTACGTGTTGGTGATTGTGCGCCATCAGCAATAACCAATAGCTTGGCGTTTAATTGCTCGCCGCTTTGTAAGGTGAGTGTATTGCTATGCAAAGTTTGCTCAATGGCAATTACGCTATCGGGGCACAAAAGCGTAATATTTGACTGCGTTAAACGCAGGTGAAGCGCTCGGCCAAAAGGGTTAACTTCTACTACGTAACCAAGTGAGGGCTTAGCAAATTCGTCGCAATTAATGTGCGCTTTGCCAAAGTGGCCTCTATCAGACACGCTCACTTTTTTGATTGCTGCGGTGTAAGGGGCATTTTGCTCAAATAAATTGAGGCTTTGTAAATACTCTACCGATTGCTGAGCAAGTGCAATGCTTCTGTCGTCAAAGCTTGGGTGGTAGTCGCCGGTTACTTGATTAGCTTCTACAACGGCAATATTTAACGCGGGATTAGTTTTAGCCACACTTAATGCGCAGCTTGCTCCCGCTAAACCACCGCCAATAATAACTACATCAAACTGCTTAGCCACTTTACTCTCCGAGCTTTATACGTTTTTAGCACTTTGCATAAGTGCTTCTATATCGCTAATTTTTTTAGGTACGCTTAGGGTCAAGTTTTCATGGCCGGTTTCGGTAACTAGCAAGTTATCTTCGATACGAATGCCAATGCCTTTGTATTTTTGCGGTGCGCTTGAGTCTTCGCTTATATAAAGCCCTGGCTCTATGGTGAGTACCATACCCGGCTCAAATGCACGCTCAGCGTTATTTACTTTGTAATCGCCAACATCATGTACATCTAAACCAAGCCAATGCCCAAGCCCGTGCATGTAATATTCTTTACACGCACCTTTTGCCATTAGCTCGTCAAAGTCGCCAATTAAAATACCTAAGTCGAGTAAACCTTGGGTCATTACTTCCATTGCTAGTTTATTAGCATGCGACATATAACCACCGGGTTTTACCTCATCAAAAGCAACTTCTTGCGCTTTAAGTACAATATTATAAAGCGCGGCTTGCTCTTCGCTAAATTGACCATTTACCGGAAATGTACGCGTTATATCAGCAGCGTAACCTTGTAACTCACAACCGGAGTCTATAAGTACTAGGTCACCACTTTTTAAAACATCGCTATTTTGTGTGTAATGTAAAATATTGGCGTTGTCGCCACTACCAACAATTGTGCCGTACGCAGGATGAGGCGCACCGTTCATTGCATAATGATGATGTAGCTCTGCTTCTAGCTGAAACTCTGTGGCACCCGCATGCGAATAACGCATAGCGCGCATGTGCCCTCGCGCACTAATTTCGCAGCCTTCTCGCATAACATCTATCTCGCTTGGCGATTTAAACAAACGCATTTCATGAATCAGGCCGCGTATCTCTTTTAAAGTACTCGGTGCTTTGAGGCCTTTTCGTGAGCCATTTCGAAGCGTACCTAGTAACGAAAACACTTTGGTATCAAATGAGGGATAAGCACCTTGTGCAAAATAGAGCGCATTTTTTGCATTTAGCATATCGAGTGTTTTATCGTTTAATTCACTTAGCGGGTAAGCTTCATCAAACAGGTAGTCACTTTTAGCTTTATCAAAGCCAACTCTGCGGCCATGCCAAATTTCTGCAAGCTTGTCTTTATCTAGGCAAAATAAAGTACTGGGTGCATCGCTGTTATTACAGAGTACAAGTACGGCGTCGGGTTCGTTAAAGCCAGTTAAGTAAAAAAAGTCGCTATCTTGTCTAAATGCATATTCGGTATCGCGGCTGCGCGTCACTTCGCTCGCAGCGGGAATAATAGCAACGCTATTTTCATCCATTTGAGCAAGTAAGCGCTCGCGACGTGCTTTAAATTCTGACTTTTGTACTTCAACCATTATTAACCAACCCGTTTTACTTTTTAAAAGTTAATGAAGTGTTTTTTTAGTACTTTGCGTGCTTTGCTCTTTACCAAGCTCTGCAAAACAAAGTAGTGCTGATACACGCACATATTCAATCACTTCGTGCAGCGCTTGGCTGTCTTCTTCGGTTTCTTCAAAAGTAGTATCTAGGCGAGTGATTTCGCTAAAGTCAGTAATAACCTCTTTAACATCACTCGATAGTTTACCGTAGTCTTTTTGCTTTAAACCAAAACCAAGCATAAAACCCGCTACCCATGATACGAGGCCATTAGCCTGATCGATGAGTGTTTCGTCGTCGCTTGGTAAAAATAAATCAAACTGAAATTCATCATCATTAAAGCTCGCGACTACTTGCTTATAAATAGTGCCAAAAAACTGCTTTAAATCGTTACTAAACGATTCACCATCGTTAAACACATCACTCAAAAGGCCTAAGTATTCTTTGTCGTCAATGGTTAAACCACACGCAAGTAAACCACTAATCACACCATGCGCTTCAGCAGGTGATACAAATATTTCGTTTTTTTCTAAAAGCAGTTGAGCTTTTTCGTAATCGGGTAAATCGTTCATAATCGAATCTTCGCTTTGCAAGTTAAGGCAATGCTACCACTCGATAAAAAGCAACTCCAATTAATTGTATGATCAAGCTCAAAAACCATGCGATAAAGTAAATGATGAGTTAAAGGTGCGGAAAAACTAAGCGAACGGTTTAATTTTTTACGTTTGGGGTTTAAGGATTGGATTATGTCTTATATACTTAAATTGTTCCCTGGGGTACCGGAGCTTAGTTAAGTCCCTGAGCCGATAAATTTTATACCAGGGTTTCTGTTCGTCTACTATTGTGCAGGCTCGGCATGTACCGAGAAGCCTACGGTAAACCGCAGATTCCCGCCCTGAAACCTTCTGGTTTCAGGACTGAAACCGAGTACCGTATCTTGGGGAACACCTTTTTAGCAAACCCTCGCCTTTAAAAGGCTTTATCAAAAAAGAAATTAACCTTCCTGTTTATTCTTATATTTATCTAAATTTTTTATTCACTTATCTTCTATTGTCTAATATTACTTTTTAGCTTATAAAAAAGCCGCAGGTAATTGCTTACCTACAGCTTTAATAATCACGTATTTAAGAGTGAAGTTATTTAAACCAACCTTGAAAACGCTCCATTAGCATGTAGTTTATTGGTACTAACAATAAAGTAATAAAGGTAGCAAAAATAATCCCAAACCCTAAGCTCACCGCCATTGGTATTAAAAACTGTGCCTGAGTCGCTTTTTCAAACAGTAATGGCATTAAGCCAATAAAGGTCGTTAAACTAGTTAGCATTACAGGGCGAAAACGTGATGCACCTGCAATTTTTATAGCATCGAGAACTTTACCACCTTCACTGCGCTTTTTATTAATAAAATCAACGAGTACAAGCGAATCATTTACCACCACCCCGGTTAGCGCAAGCATACCGAGTAAACTCATAATAGTTAAGTCCATTCCCATGATCCAATGCCCTACTACAGCACCTATCATGCCAAATGGGATTACACTCATTACTATGATTGGTTGTAAGTAAGATTTAAGCGGTATTGCTAATAGCGCATAAATAATAAAAAATACAAACACAAGTGCCCAAGCCAACGACCCAAACGACTCTCTTTGCTCTTTAGCCTCACCTTCTAGTTTGTAATCTACTCCAGGATATTGCTGCATTAACCCATCTAAATACTCCGTTAGGTCAGCCTGCAGTATGGTCATGTTGGTATTATTTTTTTCGATATCGGCTGTTACGTTTAATGTGCGGTAACGGTCTATTCGATTAATAGTTGATGGACTTTGCCCAGCAGTAAGTGTTGCCACGTGCGATAAAGGCACTGAGCCTCCATCAGGCGTATTTATAAGTATGTTTTGTAGGTCAGCTACAGAGCGGCGCTCATCTATAGGTAAGCGTACCATTACACGTACGTCATCCCTGCCTCGCTGAATACGTTGTGCTTGCGAGCCAAAAAACGAGTTACGTACTTGTCCTGCTACATTGACTCTATTTAAGCCCAGCGCTAAACCTTGTTGCGTAAGCTCTATTTGTAACTCTTCTTTACCGTCGGACATACTATCGGCAATATCAAATACCGTTGGATAGGTCGATAAACGGGTTTTAATGTGATCAGCCACGTCTTGTAAAATAGTCAACGAAGTGCCGCTAAGCTGAACATCAATGGGGTCTGAACTTCGGCCAATTTCGGCTCTAAACGTTAAACTTTCGGCGCCTGGTATCACACCAATTAAATCGCGCCATTCGCTGGCAAGTTCTCGTGATCCTATGTCTGATTCACGTTTTTCGGCAGGGGTTATTTCAAAGCGTACAGAGCCTGAATTAGATACACCACCACGCCCGCCTGTTGTGGCTAATATATTTAAAATAACGCTTTCGCCAGTATCTGGATCGCGGTACTTTTCTTGTAATTGCTGCGCCTTTTGCGACATGTCAATTACGTATTTATTAGTTACTTCAAACGGTGTACCTGTTGGTAGTGTTAAGTTAACGCGGACTGTTTCGCTTGGTATGCGCGGGAAAAATACAAACTTAGTCCAACCGCTGGTGATCATGGTTAAAATTATAACAAATACACCAATAAACAAGCTTACCGAAGCCAATTTATGGCGCAGTGCTAAATTTAAAGTGGGTTGATAGTATTTTAAAATCGCGTTTTCAAATCCATCTGCAAAACGCTGTTGAATAACATCAAACTTTGAAGGTTCGCCTTTTTCGTGGCGTAGTTTTATATATTTTAAATGTGCTGGTAGTACAAATTTAGATTCAATCAATGAAAACAATAATACTGGAATAACTACTACCGGTATTTGTGCAAACAAGGCACCACGCGCCCCTTCAATAAAAGCCAAAGGTAAAAAGGCAGCAACGGTAGTCAACACACCAAATGTTACTGGTGTTGCTACTTCTTGAGTACCTAAAATTGCGGCTTGCTCGCCCGACTTAGCTGTTTTTAGATGGGTGTAAACGTTTTCGCCGGTAACTATGGCGTCATCAACAACAATCCCCAGTACCAATATAAAGCCAAATAAGCTCATAATATTAAGGGTTACGCCAAAAATAGGCATCGCTATAAACGCGCCCATAAACGAAACAGGAATACCAATAAATACCCAAAATGCAATTGCAGGGCGTAAAAACAAAGTAAGTAAAGCCAGTACTAAAATACCGCCTTGTAAAGCATTGGTAGTAAGGGTCGAAATACGACTTTTAACCAGCTCCGAATCATCATCCCAGTAACTTAGTTCAAACCCTTGCGGGAGAGAGCTTTGTTGCTCTTTTATGTAGTTTTTAACATCGTCAGCAACTGTAATCGCACTTTGTGGACCAATTCGATATACGTCGATAAATGCAGCTTGCTTACCATTAAAGCGAGTACGTACTGGTGTTTCTTCAAAATCATCTTTTATAGTCGCTATATCGCCTAAGCGAATAATAGTGCCATCGGCTTGGTTTTTAACAACAATGCTGGCAAATTCATCTTTACGATATGCTTGCCCTTTAGAGCTTATAAGTACGTCCCCGCCTTCTGTTTTTAAGTTACCAGCAGAAATATCTGAGCTTGAGTTAGAAATAGCACTCGATATTTGTGCCAGGCTTAAATCGTACTGACGAAGAATATCTTGGCTTACTTCAATGGCTATTTCGTAATCACGAACGCCACTTAGCTCTACCTGCGTTACATTAGGTAAACGTAGGATTTGATCGCGTACTGTTTCTGCGTATTCGCGGGTTTCTTTTTCGCCATAGTCACTCGATACGGTAACCGCGATAACTTCACGAATTCGCTCAGCAAGCGCTACTATCGGCTTTTCAGCATCGGCTGGAAAAGTGTTAATTGCGTCTACACGACTTTTTATATCAGCTAAAAGCTCACGAGGGTCGTAACCGCTTTCCACTTCTATTGTCACAGAGCCAGAACCTTCAGAAGAGCGACTAAATATTTGCTTTATGCCCTCTAAATCTTGTACTGCTTCTTCTATTCGTATAGTTACACCTTGCTCTACATCCTCTGGTGTTGAACCACGCAAACTTACATTTACGCTTATCATGTCAGTTTCGAATGAAGGAAATACCTCAAGCGGTATTTTGCTTGATAAGCTAAAAAGTCCCGACAGTAACAGCGTTACTAGCAATAAGTTAGCAGCAACATGGTTTTTGGCAAACCAAGCGATCATGGCTTATCTCCTTGCTTTGCTGCGCGGCGTTTTTTTAGCTCTTCAACACTAATACCCTGCTCTTTTGCTTTTTGCTCAAGCTGCTCTGGCGTCGGGCGCTTTCCTTTACCTTGCCCATTAGCTCCTCGGCTTTTAGGTTGCTCTGTGCTTTGTTCGCCTAAAATACTTACCTGAGTTCCAGAACTCACTTGCCCTAGTGGAGTAATAACCAGTTTATCATTTGGATTTAATCCCGTTTTTATCATCGCTTGTGTCGCATTTTGCCAAGCAAGTGTAATGTCTTTACGCTTAAGTACACCCTCTTCAACAACATAAACATACGTCCCTTGATAAATAGTACTGTTAGGGATTATAAGTGCGTTAGGAACTGTTTTACCGGTAATTTGCGCCTTTATGTATTGCCCTATTTTTATTGGGTACTGGTTATTAGCCGTTGCTTTATATGGGTCGTTAATTTTAGCAACTACGTAAAGCTGTTGTGCACCTTCATCTATAGCACCTTCGGTACGCGCTAGCTGCCCTTGCCACGTTTGCTCACCCACTAAGTCAGAGGTAAATTTAACAATTGAACCTGCTTGATTTTTGGCGCCATCACGATATTGCTCTGGTAAATTTACGAACGGAAGATCTTTATTTTTAATCGGTAAACGAATCTCTACGCTATCGATTGCGTAAATAGTGGCAAGCTGGGTATTGTTAGTAACAACTTGCCCCAAATCAACACTACGGCTAAGTATACGACCCGCATATGGCGCGGTTACTTTAGTGCGCTCTAAATCAAGCATGGCTTTTTCAAGTACTGCTTGAGCAGATAAAACTTCTGCTTCGGCTGCTGCAAGTTGTGGTTCACGCAGTACTAGGCTGCTTGCCTGATTTGAGCCGCCAAGGCGTTTCCAATCAGTAATAGCTTGTTGTCCACGCGCTTTTTCTTCTAATAAGCCTTGCTCTGCCGTTAATAAATTGGCTTGAGCAGATTTAACTTCAGCTTGATGATCTCTATCGTCTAGCTTTAAAAGTACGTCGCCCTTTTCAAAAAAGCCACCTTCTCTAAAGTCATCACTTACTTCAATTATTTGCCCAGATGCCTGAGCAACTAATAAACTTTGTGTACGTGGTTTTACCGTACCGTAGCTATCAATCATCACTTGGTAATTTTGTGGTTTAAGCTCAAGCGCAGCCACACTTATTGATGCTTTAGGAGGTGAGCCAAAGCGTTTAGCCTCTGGCGGATTACCTTTAATAAACATAACAATTAAAATAGTGGCAATAATAACCACCGCTGGAATAATAATTTTTGCTGTTTTAGTTTTCATCATTATTGCTCTTTAGTTCACTTGAGGGCTTTGCAAAATCACCACCAAGGGCAACGTGTAAGTTAATTCTGTTAGCTATTAATTGGTTTTTAATGTCGATTAAGGAGCTTTGTGCATCGAAAGACCTGCCTTGTGCGTCAAGCACCGTAGTGTAAGTTACCAAGCCACTTTGATATTGCTCAAACGACAACTGCTCTGCTGCAAGTGCGTTTTCTTGCGCCTCAAGGGTGCTGCTATATTGCGCTTTGAGGGACTGCTGCTGTGAAATCGCATTTTCTACATCACCAAATGCATCGTAAAGCGTTTGCAAATAAAGTTGCTCTTGCTTTTGAGTATTAAGGCGCGCTATTTCTTCATTCGCTTTTAAGCGTCCGCCCTCAAAAAGTGGTGCTGAAATACTACCTAATAACGACCATGCAAGGCTTGATGGAGAAAACAAGTCGCTTACTCTGTCGGTGCTATCACTTAGTGAAGCTGTTAAATCTAAACTTGGAAAGCGTTGTTTGTGCGCATACGCCAATGAAGCGTCGGTGGCTAAAAGATCATACCAACTTGCTCGCAGCGTAGGTTTACGTGTTATAAGTTCAGAAGGTAAGCCTAGTGGAATATCGGTATTAATAACGGGTAAGTCGCTACTAGCAGTAATGGCACCTTTTGGGTATTCACCCAGTAAACGCTCAAGTACACGTGCTGAAGCCGATAGGTTCGCCGTTTGAGTGGCAATGCGAGCGCGTTCAGTATTGAGCTCATTACGGGCTAAATATACATCGAGTGCTTCGTTTATACCTTGGCGATAGCCAGACTCGATAATATCTAGGTTTTGCTGTGCGTTAGCTTCTCTGCGTTTAAATAAATCGAGTAATTGTTGTGATGTAACAACATCAAACCAGCCTGTTACCACATCAGCAACGAGTTGCTGTTTAGCTTGCTCAAACCGTGCCTGTTGCGCTAAATAGTTAAGATTAGCTTCGCGCTTTGAATCTGAAAGCTTACCCCATAAATCAACCTCGTAAGTTAAGTTTAAACTAACTGAACTTGCGTTGTCGTAGCTCACTGGGCGGTTGTCTTTACTACGGCTAGTACGCGTTGATAAATCGAGGCTAGGCCAAAGCGCAGCGCCCGATACTATAAGCTGTTGTTTTTGAATTTCTACATCGTAACTAGTTTGTAAAAGCTGTTGGTTGTTTTTAAGTGCTTGTTGTACAAATTTGTTAAGCGTAGGGTTTTGTAGTTGTGTAAGCCATTGCTCTTGTACTTTTAATACCGAGCTTGATGCTTCTTGCTGCCATTGCTGTGGCATATTATTAGGCGCTTGCATGCGCTGCGACGAGTTAAAATCACTCGCACAGCCGCTAAGCAGCATCACACTAATTGCCAATAGGGTTGGCTTGCATTGCCAAATCATAATTAAACCTAAATTACTGCTATTTATGAACGTAATTCAAGCACTTTGGCAACTTTTGCTCAACCTACTTTACATAACATTACATAGCTAGCGATGAACTAACATAATAGCCAGTTATACGGTAAAAATGAGCAAATGATCAGCAATTTTTAATAATAAAAAATTAACTTTTTGTAGTGTGTCTAAGAGATTATACCAATTCGCTTAATTAAGTGATCTATTTTGAGGTAAGAGAATCGTGTCGATAACAAGGCAAAAATTTCGTTATTTAGTTGCTCTATATCAGAAATTTTTAACGCAGTTAGCGTCAGGTTTAATCCCTAAAATTGATTAAGTATTATTGCGGATTGGTATTAGACATATAGAAACAGAAAAGCCCCGCTATAAGCGAGGCTTTTGAATAAATGGTGCCGACTAACTAAGTCGAACGGATAACTTATACAGACTACTGATTACAAGTCAGTTGCTTTGCTCTTAACTATGGGTATTTTTAATTCTCAAGTTGAAAACAAAAAAGCCTCGCTATAAGCGAGGCTTTTGAATAAATGGTGCCGACTAACCTAATCGAACGGATAACTTATACAGACTACTGATTACAAGTCAGTTGCTTTGCTCTTAACTATGGGTATTTTTAATTCTCAAGTTGAAAACAAAAAAGCCTCGCTATAAGCGAGGCTTTTGAATAAATGGTGCCGACTAACCTAATCGAACGGATAACTTATACAGACTACTGATTACAAGTCAGTTGCTTTGCTCTTAACTATGGGTATTTTTAATTCTCAAGTTGAAAACAAAAAAGCCTCGCTATAAGCGAGGCTTTTGAATAAATGGTGCCGACTAACCTAATCGAACGGATAACTTATACAGACTACTGATTACAAGTCAGTTGCTTTGCTCTTAACTATGGGTATTTTTAATTCTCAAGTTGAAAACAAAAAAGCCTCGCTATAAGCGAGGCTTTTGAATAAATGGTGCCGACTAACCGAGTCGAACGGTTGACCTACTGATTACAAGTCAGTTGCTCTACCAGCTGAGCTAAGTCGGCACACAAAACTGTGTGCTAAGGCACGTTCAATTTTAAAGATTGAGAACTTTTATAAAGCACTTAAAATAAAAAAACCTTGCATAAGCAAGGCTTCTCAATAAATGGTGCCTCGACGCGGAATCGAACCACGGACACGAGGATTTTCAATCCTCTGCTCTACCGACTGAGCTATCGAGGCACATAAAATGTGCTAATTAATTGTTATACTTTACAATTAACTTTAAATAAATGGTGCCGACTAACCGAGTCGAACGGTTGACCTACTGATTACAAGTCAGTTGCTCTACCAGCTGAGCTAAGTCGGCACACAAAACTGTGTGCTAAGGCACGTTCAATTTTAAAGATTGATAACTTAAAGTAAATGGTGCCTCGACGCGGAATCGAACCACGGACACGAGGATTTTCAATCCTCTGCTCTACCGACTGAGCTATCGAGGCACATAAACTGTGCTAACTAAAAGTAAAATAATTATTTAACTTTTAGCTTTATAAATGGTGCCGACTAACCGAGTCGACGGGTAATTTGAACAGACTACTGATTACAGCTTTCTTTTCAAACTACTTTAAATAAATGGTGCCGACTAACCGAGTCGAACGGTTGACCTACTGATTACAAGTCAGTTGCTCTACCAGCTGAGCTAAGTCGGCACACAAAACTGTGTGCTAAGGCACGTTCAATTTTAAAGATTGATAACTTAAAGTAAATGGTGCCTCGACGCGGAATCGAACCACGGACACGAGGATTTTCAATCCTCTGCTCTACCGACTGAGCTATCGAGGCACATAAACTGTGCTAACTAAAAGTAAAATAATTATTTAACTTTTAGCTTTATAAATGGTGCCGACTAACCGAGTCGACGGGTAATTTGAACAGACTACTGATTACAGCTTTCTTTTCAAACTACTTTAAATAAATGGTGCCGACTAACCGAGTCGAACGGTTGACCTACTGATTACAAGTCAGTTGCTCTACCAGCTGAGCTAAGTCGGCACACAAAACTGTGTGCTAAGGCACGCGTAATAATGTTTAAACTGTTGATTAAACACCACTACTTTAATAAATGGTGCCTCGACCCGGAATCGAACCAGGGACACGAGGATTTTCAATCCTCTGCTCTACCAACTGAGCTATCGAGGCACTTAAACAGTGCTAATTAAAAATCTTAAAGGATTTTTAATGCAATTCCCACTCATCTCTAGCGACTGAGCTATCTGGGCGTGCGGCGTATTAAACGAGTTTTGCCCTTACAAGTCAACTTTTTTTTTCTTCTTTATAACTGTTTGAACGGTTTTCAGACAACTCAGTACGTTTTTTATTAATAACGTTCATTTTTACCACAAATCGGGCTATAACTATAAATAAATATAACTAAATCAGACTAAAACCGTAGTGAATTATTTTTTGTAAATGTTACGATTAGCTTAGATACGTACGATAGGGACTTATCGTAGTAAAAACACATCAATTGGAAACAATCAATGCAGAGTAAATTCTCATCGCCAGTTAAAGGCTTACTGCCACTTTTTTTAATCATTAATATTGCTGTAACAGCGCTCGCCATTGTTGCCCACTCATTTTATACACAAACTGAAGTTAAGACAGCCCAACCAGCATCCTCTATTAATATTGTAACGCTTGCCGATAGATTAGACTTACCTATGGTTGATGCATTAACTATGTATGGTCAAGGTAAAGTAAAACAGTTACTTGATTTAACCTCCTTATTAGACGGTGACTTTGAATATACTCTATATCGCTTCAATGCTACATCAGATACTCAGTTGGTATATAGCAGCAGTAAACCAGCCATCGCTTCTGTTAAAACTGAAAAGCACTTAAAAGAAGAAGGTATCCTGCATCACCTACTATTGTTAAACGATCAGCCCATTGGCGAGCTTATTATTAAGCAAAACATACCAGCCACGCCTTTAAGCGCTCAAGACTCTCAAGTTATCGCTTACATCATCGCGATAGCGAGTGTTGCTGCATTATTTATACTTACTTTAATGTTTAATATGTACATTAATACGCGCTTACGTAAAAGTACTGACACTCTTACTCAAGAGTTACAGGCAATCACTGAAGATGCTAATTACAATAGTAATGTTGATGAGCAACTTGATATTGGTTTAGGTGTAGTAGCAAAAAACATCAACTTATTGCTACAAAAAGTACAAACTGCAATGAGCGAGAATGACTCTGCACAAAAAGAGCTTTATAAATTACAAAATGGCCTAGAAGCCGAAGTGCAAAATCGTACCTTAGCGCTTGAGCAAGCCACATTAAAAGCAGAGCGAGCAAGCGAAACTAAAACAACATTCTTAGCAACGATGAGTCACGAAATAAGAACACCGATGAATGGTGTTATAGGTACTATTGATTTACTGCGCCAGACCGAACTTGATGGCGCTCAGCATCGTTTAAGTACGATTATTCGTGAATCAGCATTTTCGTTATTGAGCATTTTGGATGATATTTTAGATTTTTCTAAAATTGAGGCTGGAAAGCTAAATATTGACCCGATCCCATTTTCGGTAACCGATACTATTGAAGAAGTTGCTCGTGTGCTCTCATCTGTTGCTAAAAAACGTGAGCTTGATTTAGAGCTAGCAATAGCACCAGATATTCCTATAAATCTTACCGGTGATAGCGTACGTGTACGTCAGGTTCTTTATAACCTATGTAGCAACGCAATTAAATTTACGAGCACTGATGAAAAAACCCAAGGGCATGTAAAAATATCAGTAGAGGTGGTACATAATACGACTGATCACTTTACCTTACGCTTTTGCGTAACTGATAACGGTAAAGGCATGTCGCAGGCACAACTACGCGAAATATTTAATCCGTTTATTCAAGCCGAAAATTCGATTACCCGAGAATATGGAGGGACAGGTTTAGGTCTTTCTATTTGTAAAAGCTTAACTGAGCTTATGCTAGGTACTATTCATGTAACTAGCCATACAGGAATTGGCAGTGAGTTTACTGTTGAACTGCCGTTTAGCACATCGGGTAGAATTAAGTACGCACACAAAGGTGCATTAAATGGTAAGCAAATTGTTGTAGTTAGTAATCACCTAGAACGTGAAAAAACAATGTACCGTTATTTATCGTTTATGGGCGCTAAAATAGTTTATGCACACACAGAAGAAGAAATTGAAGAGCACCAACATTCGCAAGATATTATTTGGGTGGCTGATGGCATAGACAATATGGATAAAACAAACGCGCTGCTAAGACGCTTATTTTATTCATTAGAGGATTATAACCAACAAGTTGTTGTACTAAGTAAGCTTGATGAAGCGGCTATAAATCATAATAATATTTTTTATATTAATGCCTCTCCTTTATGTAAGTCTAACTTTATGCTGTCTATTTTAGTCGCTGCAGGTTTGCATACACCTAAACAAATTAAAAAAACCAAAACACTTAATAACTATTTAAATGTTGAGCAAGCTCGTAAATCAAACAAATTGGTTTTACTTGTTGAAGATAACCTTCTAAACCAACAAGTGCTGACCGATCAATTACACATACTAGGTTTTGGCGTTGAGATAGCAAACAACGGTGAAGAAGGCTTAGATATGTGGAGAAAAGGTGATTACTCACTTATTTTAACCGACTTACACATGCCTAAAATGTCGGGTTACGATATGGTCGAAAAAATCCGTAACGAAGCAGAGCTATTAGAATCAATTGATGCACAGCCTTACATTATTGCTGTAACAGCAAACGCACTTAAAGGCGAAAAAGAGCGTTGTTTAGCCGTAGGTATAAACGACTTCATTACCAAACCTATAGAGCTAAACGCGTTAGAGGACACCTTAAAACGCTGGAGCGATAAGCAAAGCCAAAACCCAAATGTAGTTATCCATCAAACCATGGCGCTACCTATTGATATGGAAGCGGTTGCTAAATATGTAAATGGTGACGAAGCTAAACAGTTACGCTTTTTCAAAATGTATTTAGAACAAAGCCAAGGGCTAATTAAGGGGATTAATTCAGGCGTTATGGTTAACGATTTAGATGAGATTATTGAAGGGTGTCATCAATTAAAATCGATCTCTAAAACAATTGGTGCCCTAACGGTGGCTGAACTTTCAAGTGCATTTGAAGATAAATGTAAAAAAGGTGAACTCACTACCGATGAATTAATAGACTTAAGAGATAAGTTAGAAATTGAATACTCTAAGGCAGCTCAATTTTTAAAAGAACAAATTAAAATCTCTGAGCAAGAAGATGAGTTAAGTGATTAAATAATCGCACACAAAAAAAGGGCTATTTAGCCCTTTTTTAATGTTCAAAATATTATTTTTCAGGCGGTCGATAACCTTCAATTTCCACATCTTTGTTTTCAAACAAAAAGCCAACCATTTGCTCTTCTAAAAATGTGCGGTGCTCTGGGTCCATCATATTTAAATGCTTTTCGTTAATAAGCATTGTTTGCTTATGCTGCCACTGACCCCACGCTTCTTTAGAGATGTTATTAAAAATCTTTTCACCAACTTCACCAGGGTATAACTGAAAGCCAAGCCCTTCGGCTTCTTTTTGTAACTTTTGACAAAATACTGTACGTGCCATGATTGATTCTCTCTAACGCTAAATATGGGGCTATTCTATACTATTGCTGTAATTTGTTTAACCAACTTTTTAGTTGGCGCTGCTAAGCCAACCTCTATTGATTGATCAAGCGGATACCATACTAATTGTTTGTCATTTACTACATCAGGAATGTTCTTAACATTGAGCACATGCGGATTAATCTTCAGCTCAAAATGTGAAAACACATGAATAAACGCTTCAAGCTCTACTAAGTTGGCTTCTAATCCTTGCTGAGCTAAAAATATTTGAAGCTCCTCGTACTCATTAAATTCAAAAAAGCCAAATAGTCCTCCCCAAATACCGCTGTTAGGGCGTTTTTCCATAAGCACTTTATCGCCGCACTGAATAATTAACTGATGACAACTCTTCTTCGGCACTGCTTTTTTAGGTTTAGAATGTGGAAACTCTTTTACTTTACCTGCATTAAAAGCACCACAACCTGAATTTAATGGGCAAGCCTCACAATCAAAACGACTGCGTGAGCAAACACTCGCACCTAAATCCATCATAGCTTGATTAAATTCGGTGACATTATTTTTAGGTGTTAATTGCTCTGATAAATGCCAAAGCTGGTTTTCGACTTTTTTAACACCGTACCAACCTTCTATCATAAAGTAGCGCGCTAAGACTCGCTTAACATTCCCATCTAAAATTG
The DNA here is from genome assembly GCF_011378685.1 of Pseudoalteromonas sp. C8. Taxonomy (NCBI): domain Bacteria; kingdom Pseudomonadati; phylum Pseudomonadota; class Gammaproteobacteria; order Alteromonadales; family Pseudoalteromonadaceae; genus Pseudoalteromonas; species Pseudoalteromonas sp. C8. Next base: position 42,142 of record NZ_WTKT01000013.1, on the reverse strand, counting down.
GATGATGCTGCCCAAGCGACAATGATAAAACAGCCCCGGCAGTAGAGCGTCCTATTCCCGGTAAATCCATTACTTCATCAAGCGTTTGCGGAAATTCACCTTGGTACTTGTCACGTACTATTTTAGCTGTTTTATGTAAGTTACGCGCACGAGCGTAATACCCTAAGCCAGTCCAGTGATGCAGTACTAAATCTTCATCAGCATCGGCTAAAGCAATAATATCTGGAAAGCTTTGCATGAATTTTTCAAAATATGGGATAACAGTAATAACTTGAGTTTGCTGGAGCATCACCTCAGACACCCACACTTTATAAGGTGTTTTACCCAACTGCCATGGAAGTGTTTTACGCCCATGAAGGTGATACCAATCAACGACTTGATTAGAAAACGAATTAGACTGTTCTTTATTTAAATCCAACATATTGTACTTTTACTGATGCTCAATGGCGGCTCAGTCTATTGTAGTTAATAAAAAGATCAAGCTATAGGGCGTGTAAAACCAGCTAATACTTGTGATTGCGGGCTCGGTCAGGGATAATATGCAACCATTTTTAAACACATTGTTTTTGTCAGGCCAATAATATGAGTGAATCAAGCAACACTAACCTTGAGCAAGCTAAGCAAGAAGGTAAATACATCCGCACCATTCGCAGTTTTGTAAAACGCGAAGGTCGATTAACCAAAGGCCAAGCCGCTGCAATCGAAAAATGCTGGCCAACAATGGGCCTAGAGCATAAAAACGGTATGCTTGATTTAAGCGAAGTTTTTGGCAACAACAACGATGTAGTAGTAGAAATTGGTTTTGGTATGGGTAAATCGCTTGTCGAAATGGCAACAAATGCCCCTCACCTAAACTTTATTGGTATTGAAGTACACCGCCCAGGCGTTGGTGCTTGTTTAATGGATGCCGATGAAGCAGGCATTACTAACTTGCGTATTTTTGAACACGATGCAGTTGAAGTACTTGCAGACTGTATACCTAATGAAAGCTTAACAACACTACAGTTGTTTTTCCCTGATCCTTGGCATAAAAAGCGTCATCATAAACGCCGTATCGTACAAACTGAGTTTGTTGAAAAACTAAGAGCCCAACTGAAAATGGGTGGCGTTTTTCATATGGCAACAGATTGGGAAAACTATGCAGAGCATATGCTCGAAGTAATGAATGTAGCTCCTGGTTTTAAAAACCAATCAGAAACAAACGATTATGTTCCACGTCCAGATTTGCGCCCGCTTACTAAGTTTGAGCAGCGCGGACATCGCCTAGGTCATGGCGTGTGGGATTTAATGTTTGAACGTACTGAGTAATTTGTAACTTTAAGCACTCACTTTTATTTTTGATAAAACTAAACATACTGTAAGGCAAAGCCATTTATGAGCGTACTAACCAACCCAAGTTTACTGTTACTTCGTAATAGCGAGGCACTAACGGGCAAATCTATCTTGGTGGTCAACTTTGTTCAAGATGGCTTTTTAACAGAGCTTAAAAAACTTAACCCGCAAAGCAAGGTAACTGCATTTAGCTACAACCATGCTAACGGCGAGTTTGCTAAAAACACCAAAGACGTTGAGATTTGTGTAAATCACACAATACCTGGTAACGGCTACGATTTAGTTATTCTTTACTATCCTAAATCAAAACCTGAGTTATTAATGGCGCTTGATAATATTCGATCTGCTATTACTGACGATGCCGAACTATTGGTGGTAGGTGAAAACAAAAGTGGTGTTAAATCAATTGAAAAGCAATTAGCTGGTAAAGCTGAGTTTAGTAACAAAATTGATTCAGCTAAGCACTGCGTTCTTTACTCATTTGCTGAGATTACCCAGCATCCTGACTTTGATATTACGACCTACCATAAAAAGTTTGTTGTTAATGTTGCCGACACCGAGTTTACAGCTATTAGTGTCCCAGGGGTGTTTAATCACGGTAGTTTAGATATGGGAACGAAAGTTCTACTCGAAAACGCACCGACAATTAAGCAAGGTAGGGTTCTCGACTTTGGCTGTGGCGCAGGTTTAATAGCAACCTTTTTAGGGCTGCATAATCCAGCACTTGAGTTTGTGTGTAGTGATGTAAGTGCACTGGCAACTTACGCAACACAGCAAACTCTAAAGCTTAACAGCATCAAAGGCGAAGCGATATTAAGTGACGGCCTTAAAAGCATTACCGGTAAGTTTGATTTAATTATTAGCAATCCACCTTTTCATACAGGTATTGCAACCGACTACACAGTAGCAGAAACATTTTTAGCAAATGCAAAACAGCATTTAACTAAAGTAGGAAAGCTGAATATTGTTGCTAACAGCTTTTTAAAATACCCGCCTATTTTAGAAACGCAATTTGAAAGCTACCAAACGGTATTTAAAAATAACAAGTTTGCCGTATATAGCAGCTAGTATTATTTTTAAAAATGCTTGAGTGCAAACGCGCTCAAGCTAACCTTCGCATAAATATAAGAATTAATTTAGCTTTTTTCCTTCATTTTCTCCCGTCTTTGCTAAACTAAAACTCTAAATAATCAAAATTAATTCAGGCGATAACGAAATAATGCCTAAAAAAGTTCATCAAAGTAGCATTCGCAAAGCACTCATAAATTTAATTATGCTTATTACAGCTATTTGCTTGTCGCTATCTATTTCGATATCTACTTATTTAAGCGTAAAAGAGCAAAAGCAATTAATCATTAATAAACTCGTCATACTTTCTGAAATTGTAGCTTTTGATGCTGGTAAATCAGTAGTTGAAGATGATAGAAAAACAGAAGAAAAACGCCTCAAGTCATTTGAAAATATCCCCCTTGTAAAAAACATACATATTTATTCAATAGAAAAAGCATCTCAAAAACCTGTTTTTTTTATTAGCTTTAATGCAAAAAAAACACCTCCAGTACCACTAAGAATAGACAGTGTTGATGAGCTAAAAACGCCACGAATTACGAGCGATCATATTGAACTAACCCGCCCTATTTACGATAACGAAAAGTTGGTCGGTTATGTATACATGCGAGGGAGCCTCGAAAGTTTAGAGACTTATATTGAGAGAAAAATATTAATAGACGTGCTATTAACTCTATTAATTTTAATCGTTGTTTACTTTATTGCTATAAAAGTTCAACGACGTATAGCCAAGCCAATAGAGCAGTTAAGCATGCTATTGCAGGATGTATCTAAAAATCATAACTATGATGCACGCGCGCCAATAACCGATGTAAAAGAAATAACCGCTCTTTCAAATAGTTTAAATATCATGCTTACACGCACCAAAAAGCAACTTGAGCGCCACGAAAAAGATAAACAAGAAATAAAACAACTAAACCAGAGCCTTGAAGAAAAAGTAAACCAGCGAACAATCGCTCTCAGAGAAGCAAATCAAGAGCTTTTATCAACCCTTGAGCGAATGCATCAGTACCAAACGCAAATTGTTGAAAACGAAAAAATGGCATCGCTTGGGCAAATGGTTGCTGGGGTTGCCCATGAAGTGAATACACCAATAGGGCTAGGTATTACAGGCTCTACATTACTTCGAGATAAACTGGCAGATATACAGCAAAGCTTTGACGATAAAAAACTTACCTCAAGCCATCTAAAACGCTTTATAGATGAAGGTATTGAAAACTTAGACTTAATTTATCGTAATCTAAATCGTGCCGCAGACCTGATATCTAACTTTAAAAAAGTGGCCGTTATTCAAGATGACGGTGTTAATACCTATATTAATGTACATAAATTAATAAGTGATGTTTTAACATCGATTCAATCTGAACTACTGCCTAAAAAGCCTGTCGTTATTATTAACTGTCCGACCGACTTGGCTATTCATAGTAAGTCTGAACCTCTGCAACAAGTGTTTCAGCAGTTGCTTATGAACTCTGTGATTCATGGATTTATAGGTAAAGAAAATAATGAAATTCGCTTTGACGTAGAACTAGTAGGGAAAAAATTAACAATAGTTTATTCTGACAACGGTCAAGGCGTTGATAAAAACATTAAAAATAGAATTTTTGACCCGTTTGTAACTTCAAAGCGCGGACAAGGCGCAAGCGGCTTAGGCATGCACTTGGTCTACAACCTAGTAACACAAGCACTTGGCGGAAGAGTTATGTTTGATATTGAAGAAAAACACGGTGCTCGCTTTATAATTACTATTCCTTAAATAAAGATCACTAAAAAGTGCATATATTTAAAATTTATCCTTGAATTAGCATTTAATGACCTCATTAATGAGGCATGTGATAAGCGCGTAACATTATTTAATTGCATTAAATAAATATTACCAAGCGATTTATGAACTTTTTTATCTTTGCTGTATCACATACATTGATGAAAGGTTAGAAAGTGATATAGTTTTGCTTTGAATTAGTCTGATTATTTTAAGTACCTTGTTTGATTGAATGATGTATCAATTATTAAAGGAAAATGGCTTCGACTTTATGATTCAAATAGCTACATCCACGTATATATCAATTAAACAGTAGTTTTTGCACTGCCCTTTTTAGTAGACTTTGGACACCCTACTGTTTTATTTTTATCCAATTTGTTTTTTCCTTGTTAACAAATGGGTATAATCCTATAATCTCTAGTAATCGGTTATAAATTCGTCACCGGTTTTTTTATAAATAAAATATTCCAAAAGGTTAATTAATAATGCAAACGCCAGTCATTCTAATCGTAGAAGATGAAGACGTAACTCGACTGAACCTAGTTAGTTTATTTGAAGCTGAAGGGTACAAAGTTATTGAAGCCATTGATGGCGATGATATGCATGACAAGCTTACAAATAACGATGACGTTAATCTTGTAGTTATGGATATCAACCTTCCTGGTAAAAACGGTCTTATTTTAGCCCGTGAATTACGCCAAAAGCGTAAAGTAGGTCTTATATTCCTAACCGGTCGTGACAACGATGTTGACCGTATTTTAGGTCTTGAAATTGGCGCAGATGACTATGTTACTAAGCCATTCAACCCGCGTGAATTAACTATTAGAGCTCGCAACCTTATTACTCGTACTGCTTTAGGCGGTGAAGAGTCAGCACTAGAAACAAATGGTGTTATTACGTTTAACGGTTGGGAACTTGATGAGAATAGCCGCTGTCTTACTTCTCCAAATGGCGACGCTAAACGTTTACCAAAAGGTGAGTACAGAGCACTTCGTTTAATGCTTGATTCTCCAGGTCGTATTTTTAGTCGTGAGCAATTAATCAAGCACATGACAGGCCGTGAGCTTCGTGCAAATGACCGTACTGTTGATGTTACTATTCGTCGCATTCGTAAGCATTTTGAGAGTGATAACTCAACGTCAGAGTTAATCAGCACCATCCATGGTGAAGGTTACCGTTTCATTGGTAAAATTGACGCTTAATTAGAGCTAATTAGTTTTACTCTAATTGCTGTAAAAATAAATGAAGGGCTTTTTGTCCTTCATTTATTTTATCTGCTAAAACATCTAACCACTGCTTTAACATTTCATCAGATTCATCAATCGCACCATGCTCCATTATTTTGGCATGAAGCTGCACATCATTTAAACCTACCGATCCAGCCGCACCTTTAAGTTTATGCGCTACTGATTCATACTCTTCTCTATCGCCGGCATTTAATGAAGTAAGTAATTCTTGCTGATATTGTGGACTTAGCTTTTCGAATAACTGACTACTGCGTCTAAATACAACTAAGCCCATCGAATTTACAAAGTCTTCTATTGTTTCAATATCTAATAAGTGTGCATCAATGCCCTCTAGCGCCTCTTCACTTACTTTTAGCTGTGGCTCTGTGCATTCACTTTGCTTAATGCCAAATAAGTCAGCCAGCATTTTATCAAGCTTAACTGTGTTAATTGGTTTAGCCAACGCACCTTGTATTGATATACCTTCAAGCTCTTTTTCAGCACTGCGTACATTGGCAGTTAAAGCAACAATAGGTAATTTATCGAAGTGGCTATCTGAGCGTATTTGTTTAGCAACCACGTCACCGTTTATATCTGGCAATTGCATATCGAGTAGTACTAAATCTAAGTCATCTTCGGTTTCGACAAACGAGAGCGCATCTTCACCGGTTTCAGCCCATAACACTTCATGCCCGCGTTGCTCTAATAGGTTTGTAGCAATTTCGGCGTTCAGAGGCACATCTTCTACTAGCAGAATATACAAACCACGGCCAACATAACTTTGCTCTGTTGGTGCAACACATAAACTAAGCGGTATTTGCACTGTAAAACAACTTCCTTCGCCTTCAGTACTATTTACCGTAATTATCCCTTTCATTGCACTTACAAGTGCCTTAGTTACAGCTAAACCAATACCGGAGCCTATCGCGTTAGTGCCTTTTAAATCCGGCGCTTTGTAATACATATCAAATATATGGGCAAGTTGCTCTGGTGGAATACCTTGACCGGTATCTCGTACCTTAATAACTAACCATGGGCCTTCTACGCGATTTTCTCTGCTGCATTCGAGTGTTACTTTGCCTTGCTGAGTAAACTTAACGGCGTTGTTAATTAAGTTCCAAACAACTTGGCGTAATCGAGTCGGATCGAGCTGCGCGTAAACATCAAGTATGCCATTGCGCTTAATATCAAACTCAAGCTCTTTTTGCTCTGCTATTAAGCCTGCAAAATTAACTACATCGTTTATAAAGTCTGACACATTAATAGAATTGGTTGCTATATCGAGCTGATCTCTATCTATTTTATCTAAATCTATAATATCGTTAAAAATATTGCCGAGTGTTTCAGCACTCGAAAAAATAGTATTGCCCCAACTACGCTGTTGCTTATTAAGCTCTGTATCTAATAACATACGCGTTAAACCAACAATGCCATTTAAAGGAGTACGTAGTTCATGGCTCAGCGTAGCAATAAACTTACCTTTGTCTTTATAGGCAGTTTCGAGCGCTTGTGCTGCCTCTTTACGGCTAGTGATATCACGACCAAAACCCAGTAAACCAATGTAGTCACCGTCATCATTTATAAAAGGTAATTTACGCAGCTCAAACCAACGTGTTTCACCATTTACTTCATAACCTACATCTATAGTCAGCGCTTTATGGCTTTGCTCTACTTCTTTATCGGTTGCCAAAACTTCAGCTAAAAAATGACTCGGGAATATCTGCTCTACCGTTTTTCCTATTAGCTCACTACTTGATTTTCCCATTACCTCTTCAAACATTTTATTACAGCCGGCAAATACACCGTTGTTATCACGGTAATAAAATAGATCGGGAGATGAATCAACGATTGAGCGTTGCAACATACTTTGTTGGGCAAGTTCTTGTTGTGTTTTTTTACGCTCAGCAATTTCTCGGCGCAGCTCTTCGATAGCGCGATGCTTGGCATGAAATGCCATTTTACGCTCATCAATTTCAATATTTAAACGACTAATGTTGTCTTTTAAGGTTTGGTTTAAGAGCTTTTCCTGCTTGGTTGCGCTATCTAAATAAGCATACGAGGCATCTAATTGACGAATTGAATTAAGTAATACACTTATAATTAAAGGAGAAACTACAGCCGTAAAAAATACCACAGCCAAAATATCAACAAGGTGTAATTCGCCTATCGCAACATAATAAAACATGCTCGATAAAATAAGAGATACAGTTAAAAATAAAGTGTAACAAATAGCTGCGGTTTTAAATTCACCAAATCGCGTTATTGAGCTGGAAAGTACCCGAGCCCAAGGGCTCAAAGAATAATCGGTCATACGTAATTTTATCTCTTAGCTGTGTGCTTAAATATAAAGAAGGCAATGCGCATGTATAAACATACCATTTTCCCAGATTTTAGCATTTTTCTCCTACCACTACCCATGTTGTGCGATAAAAACAGAATTTTTCATGTTTGATTTTGCTCATCTCTTAAACTCATCATTTCAGCAATAAATTATTTAGTGTAAAATGCCCCGCTTTATTATCTCCAAAATACGAGTAGCGCACATGCAAACCAATATGCCAGATATAGCAGACACTGCACCCGCTTTACAAACAGGTAAATTAGACTGGGTTGGCATGGGCGAAATCGAACTGCCATTTATTTTTGAGTCACGAGACTTATCTCCAGTTACAGTAAATGCCAAAGCTCGTGCATTTGTAAATTTGCATAAAGAAGATGCCAAAGGCATTCATATGTCACGTCTATTTTTAGCACTTGACCTGCTTTCAACTGAGCAGCAAGTCAATCCGCAAACAATAGCGCAAGCACTCGATACCTTTATAACTAGCCACGAAGGGCTGAGCGATAAAGCACAAATTGAATTTAAATTTGAACTACCGCTACGTCGTAAGTCACTATTAAGTGGTAAAGCAGGCTGGAAAAGCTACCCAGTTGTACTTACCAGTACAATTGAAAATAATATTATTAGCTACGAGCTAACCGTAGATGTTACCTATTCTTCAACATGCCCTTGCTCTGCAGCACTTGCACGCCAGCTTATACAAAACGCGTTTAACGAAAAATTTAACCAAGAAACCTTAAGCCAAAAAGATGTGCACGAATGGCTAGGCACTACACAAGGCATAGTTGCTACACCTCACTCGCAGCGCTCTATTGCCAACGTAAAAGTAAAGCTTGATAGCAATATTCAAGAATTTGACGTAGTGACTCTAATAAACACCCTCGAAGCTGAACTTAAAACACCGGTACAAGCGGCAGTAAAGCGCGAAGACGAGCAAGAATTTGCTCGTTTAAATGGTCAAAACCTTATGTTTTGTGAAGACGCAGCGCGTAAAATTAAAGCTTTATTAGAAACAGATAATTACAGCGATTACTGGCTGCAAATAAATCATTATGAATCACTCCATGCACACGATGCTGTAGCTATTGCGGTTAAAGGTATTGAAGGTGGATACAAAGCTTAATAGCTACATCGTTTTAGCTTTTATAAACAGTTGGTAATTATTTTATAACTCATACTTTTTAGGCACGTAAATTGCTTTATTTGAGCAGTGTCAATTTGTTGTTATGGAGTTACCGTATGGAATTCGCTTTATTATTAATTCTAGTATTAGTTGTCGGGGCTTCTGTTGTTGCGTCAAAATTTAATGACGATGGCGGAAACCCGTATCCTTTTACCCGCAAGCAAACTGTTTTTACGCAGGTTGAAGGCGCTTTTTTAAATCTTCTCGAGCGTGCTGTAGGCGATCAATATAAAATTGTTAGTCGCGTTAAGTTAATTGACGTTATTGACTGCAAACAAGGTCTTTCTATTAAATCTAAACGTGCTGCTTTAGCTAAAGCTAAAAATAAGCAACTCGATTTTGTATTAATCGATAAAGAAAAACTAACTATTGTTGCGGCCGTTGACCTAGTTAACAATGCTAATAAAGATGGTCACAAAGCTCAACGCGACTGGTTTGTAAACGGTGCACTAGAGTCTGCGGGCATTCCACATATTCGTATGAAAGTTAAATCAGGCTACCGTCCTTCTGAAGTACGCGATGCAATTATGTTTAAACTTGGTAAGCCTGCAGCAACACAAACGCAGCGCCCTGTTCGTAATCGCTCACATAAGCCAGCGGTACTTTCACCTTCTCAAGCCAAAGCACAAACAACTGCTTTAGCTGAAATTTAAAAACCAAATTAAATACTCTCCTAAAAAGTATTTAAAGCGAGCTCATAAACAAGCTCGCTTTTTTGTTTTTTATTGCTAACTTCACGTATAATCAAGTGATTCAAACTCAGGAATTAAACATTATGAATGTTGGTATTATTGGCGCAATGGAGCCAGAAGTTAAAATTTTACGTGAAGCGATGCAAAACCCACAAATTTTAACTAAAGCAGGTTTCACTTTTTATACTGGTGAGTTGGCTGGTAACACAGTAACACTTGTTCAATCTGGTATTGGTAAAGTAGCATCAACAATTGCAACTACCTTACTAATTGACAACTTTAAACCTGATTGCGTAATTAACACAGGCTCTGCCGGTGGATTCGATCCTTCTCTAAGTGTTGGCGACGTAGTCATTTCGTCAGAAGTACGTCATCACGATGTAGATGTTACTGCTTTTGGCTACGAAATTGGCCAAGTACCACAAATGCCAGCAGGCTTTGCAGCTCACCCTAAATTAGTTGAAGCAGCACAACAAACAATCGAACAAATCAGTGATGTTAAAACACTTGTTGGCTTAATTTGTACTGGTGACACATTCATGTGTGACCCTGTGCGTATTGATAAAGCACGCAGTGATTTTCCTACAATGCTTGCCGTTGAAATGGAAGGCGCTTCAATTGCACAAACGTGTTTTACGCTTAACACACCATTTGTTGTAATTCGCTCAATGTCTGATATAGCAGGTAAAGAGTCACCACAATCATTTGAAGAATACCTAGAAACAGCATCAATCAACTCATCTAAAATGGTTGTCGCACTTTTAGAAAAGCTAACTGCAGTGTCTCTGTAAATGCTTAGCAATATTGTTCAAAACCACTTGGACTTTATTGCCTTCATACTAGCGCTCCTTGCTGAGCGCTTTCTTCCCCTTATTAGCTGGTATCATCCTAATACAGCGTTAAATGCTGTTTTTAGTGCTATTGGCAAGCGCATATACAAAAGCAAAGAACCTAAAAGCTATCAATATTTGGCAGCTATACTCGCAAGCACGCTCATTTTAAGTGTCATTCTCATTATTGTAGTGTTACTACTCGAGTTTGCTTTTTATCCTGAATTACTCGCTGGCCTTATTTTATACTTATGCTTAGAAAGTAAGAGTATTGATAAAAAAGCACTTCGCATTGCAAAGCTAACTAAACAAAATCAAAAATCGACAGCACGCGAATTACTAAAACCACTGCTTGCCCGTGAAGTTAATAGGCTTTCATCTCCTGGTATTATCAAAGCATTAATTGAAAGCTTAATACTGCGCACTGCTCGATACTATTTCGTAGTTATATTTATATTTTTAGCCTTTGGCCCTATTGCGGCCCTCGCCTATCGATTACTTACTTTAATACAACAAGCCTGGCGTAGTGACATATCCCCAAATAGCTACTTTTTAAAACCGCTTAAAACTCTGTTGTTTATTATTGAGTATATTCCAATGCGCTTACTCGCTTTAACTATTGCAGCAAGTAGAGCGAGCAAACAAAGCATGCACTACATAAAGCATTATGGTAGACATTTTTATCAAACAAATACAGGTTGGCTACTAAGCACATGCTCTGCATCACTTGGCGTGCAGCTGGGCGGGCCTGCAGTTTATTTAGGTACTCGCTTTAATAAAATGCGTATAGGTACTGATAGACTACCTACACCCGAGGATGTACCTGTAATAATTAATAGATTAAATCAGGCGCGTGTATTTTGGTTGTTAGTAATTGTAAGTATTGAAATATTAAAAGTGATTTAGTGACTATTTAGTGACTACCTCGTAACTATTTACAGACCCCAAAATACGAGCACAAAAAAACCAGCCTAGGCTGGTTTTTTAGTTTTCAAACGGTATTTAAGCTACAGTGATGTTTGCAAACTTACGTTTACCTACTTGGTAAATAGCTGTTGTGCCTTTTGCTATTTCAAGTTTGGTGTCAGTGATTTTATCTTCACCGTTAAGTTTAACTGCACCTTGCTTGATCATACGCATTGCTTCTGATGTACTTACTACTAAATTTGCTTCTTTAAGCAAGTTAGCAATTAAAATAGTCTCTTCTGCGATAGTGATTGTCAGCTCTGGGATTTCATCTGGTAACGCTTTTTTCTGAAAACGCTGAATAAAATCATCATGTGCACCTTGTGCATCAGCTTCACTATGAAAACGAGCAATTAACTCTTTAGCTAGTTCTATTTTAATATCGCGCGGGTTAGTACCTTGCTCAACACGTTCTTTTTGAGCTGCAATTTCTTCAATAGAAAGCGCGCTTAATAAATCGTAATAACGCCACATTAGCACATCACTAATTGACATTATTTTACCAAACATATCGTTTGGCGCATCAGTAATACCAATGTAGTTACCAAGCGACTTAGACATTTTTTGAACGCCGTCAGTACCTTCAAGTAATGGCATCATTAATACTGTTTGCGGCTTTTGGCCTTCAACTTTTTGTAGCTCACGACCCATTAGCAAGTTAAAGCGCTGATCAGTACCGCCCAGTTCAACATCTGACTCTAGTGCAACCGAATCCCAACCTTGTACCAGTGGATATAAAAACTCATGAATTGCAATTGGTTGGCCGCTTCCATAACGCTTTTTAAAGTCATCACGTTCAAGCATACGTGCTACAGTTTGATTTGCAGCAAGTTTAATCATGCCTGCAGCGCCTAACTTTTCCATCCAAGTAGAGTTAAATGCAACAGTGGTTTTAGCAGGATCTAGAATTTTGAATACTTGTTCTTTATATGTTTCGGCATTGGCTAGTACGTCTTCGCGAGTAAGTGGTTTACGCGTTACGTTTTTACCTGTTGGGTCACCAATCATGCCAGTAAAGTCACCAATTAAGAAAATAACCTCATGACCTAAATCCTGAAAGGTTTTCATTTTATTAATTAGTACAGTGTGCCCTAAATGTAAATCAGGGGCTGTAGGATCAAAGCCAGCTTTTATTTTTAGCTTTTTGCCCGACTTTAGTTTTTCAACTAGTTCGTCTTCAATTAATATTTCTTCTGCACCGCGTTTTATCTCTGCTAGAGCGGTTTGTAAATCCACTTTGTATTACTCCAAAATTCTGCCTACGAAGGGGCGGACTAGTTACTTGTAATCACGGTTTAATATAGGTTTAAACCGAATATATATATGTAGCTAACATAACAAATTTCTACCTAATTAAAATAACTTTTTAAGTTATTAATGCAACTAAACAAAATGAATTGAGTCTTAGTTAGATAGGACGTTAAAAAAGGCTTCTTAACCCTGATTTTAGCGTAGTTTAAGGTTAGTTTAAATCTACAAAGCACTAGTATTCGTACATTATTAAGTATATCCTGCAATATTATGTATTTATTATCTTGACAGCAGAAAAAGGCACGTTATGGTTCACGTGGTTAACACTCTCCCAAAAAAACACAAATTGCTTATTTTAGGTTTAGTTTCTGCTATTGCCGGCTTGGCATTTCTTCCTTCTGAAAAAGCGACTGCTTCTAAAGACAATAATGCAGATGCATTAGAGATAGGCAAGCGCTATGAGTTACAAGTTAAAGTTGATGACAACGAAAAATTAACTGAGTTAAATTCAGAGCAAGCAGCAGAAAAGTTACCAGAATACGACTTTGTCGATCATAAAGTTAAAAATGGCGACAATTTAGCAATTATCTTCAAACGTGCTGGTTTTTCAGCTCAAACGCTCCATAAACTAATTAACACTAACGCAGAAACGCGCAAGCTAACTAAAATTCACCCCGGTGAAATACTTAGCTTTGCGACAGCTGAAGATGGCTCTTTGGCTCAACTACGCTATGTAATTTCAAAAACAGATACTTTATTTGTTACCTTAAACGACGAAGGTAATTACGATACAGCTATCGATAGTAAAGAAATTGAAACGCTAACTAAAACCGCTGGCGGCGAAATATCTAATAACTTTTGGACTTCAGCAATTGCGGCAGGTTTAAGCGAGCGCCAAATAATGAACTTTGCTGACATATTTGGCTGGGATGTTGATTTTGCAAACGACATTCGTAAAGGCGATTTATTTGGCTTAATTTACGAGTCTCACTATGTTGATGGCGAGTTTATTGGTACAGGTAAGATTATTGCAGCTGAATTTGTAAACCAAGGTCAGCGCTTTGCAGCGATTCGCCATACCGACGGCAATTTTTATACGCCTGAAGGGCGTAGCATGAAAAAAGCATTTTTACGTGCACCTGTAAGCTTTAAGTATATTAGTTCGAGCTTTAATCCTCGTCGCTTACACCCAGTTACTGGGCAAGTTAGAGCGCACCGTGGTATCGACTTTGCGGCACGCACTGGCACACCGGTGGTTGCATCAGGTAACGGTAAGGTAGTTAAAGCGGGTTACAGCAAGTACAACGGTAACTACGTATTTATTAGCCATGGCACACAATATGTAACTAAGTACTTACACCTAAATAAGAAACTAGTTAAAACGGGCCAAAAAGTTAAACAGGGCCAACAAATTGGTACTGTAGGTTCTACGGGTCGTGTTACTGGCGCGCATTTACACTATGAATTTTTAGTAAATGGCGTTCACCGTAATCCTAAAACAGTAAAACTTCCTAAGTCAGAGCCACTACCTCGCTCAGAACTTGCTAAGTTTAAACCGATTGCAGATAACTTTATTGCCCAACTTGAGCGCAATCGCGAGCTACAGTTAGCACTTAAATAAAGTTTATTAATAAACATTAAAAAAGCCTTTGCAGGTTAAACCTGCAAAGGCTTTTTTGTATACGCTAAAAACCATTAATACATTAATACATAAATGAGCTGAATCACTAAAGACACCATCACTAATGGCCAAATATATTTGCTGTATTTGGTTGCACCGTTGAGCCCTATTTTACTTTGATATTTTTCAAGCAATGGAATAAGTATCGCTAGCGCGACAAACAAACCAATTAAAATAACGAATATATTCATATCAATGTCCTACTTATGGTAGCTCATGGCCTTTAGCGCTTACATAAAGTGCATACCAATGCTCACGAGTTAGTTGTACGTTTACAGCATCACAAGAGGCTTTAATACGCTTGGCATTAGTTGTTCCAATAATCGGCTGAATAGATGCGGGATGGCGCAGTAACCATGCAATGACAATAGCCTCAGCAGACGTATCATAAAGTGCAGCCAGCTTATTAACTAAAAGACTCGTGTTTATATCAGCCTGCGATGCGTTTGATAAATCACTGCCGCTGTATAATCCTTGGCATAAACTGCCCCAGCTTTGAATTTGAATTTCAAAATGGCGACAGTACTCAATACTACCGGGCGTAAAATTAAGATCCTTACCGTCACTATTACCGGCATATACACCCTCATCAACAAACTGATGTTTTTGTAAACTAGCCTCAATTTGATTAGCCACAATCGGCATATCAAGTGCATGCTGTAAAAAATTCATTTGATGTTGCTGCATATTCGATACTGCAAAATTGCGCACTTTACCGCTTTCTTTTAAGCAACTAAATATACGAGCAATTTCGTTAACTTCCATGAGTGGATCAGGACGATGTAGCATAAGTACGTCTAAATAGTCTGTATTTAATCGCTTCAAGGATGCTTCAACTGATTGCTCAATCCACTTTGATGAAAAATCATAGCGCTTTGGCCCTAAGTCATCTTCAAAACGAATCCCACACTTAGATTGAATATACATGTGCTCTCTAAGCTCTGGTCGCTCGCTTAATGCTTTACCAAAAACCTGCTCCGCTTTACCAAAAGTATAAATATCAGCATGGTCAAAAAAGTTAATGCCACCTTCAATAGCGCTATCTATGCATTCATGAGTTTGCTTAACATGTGCATCAGTGATTGCGTCTTTATTCCAACCGCCTCCCAGACCCATGCATCCGAATACAAGTTTACTAACATGAGGTAAGTGCTTTGCTAAAGGTGTGTGAAGCATGATAACTATCCTTAAAATTTTGAAGAGCTGTTACTGTAAACAAAAAGCGCTGAACAAGAAACCATTTAGCGGTGAACAAATTAAGAACAAAAAAAAGCGCAGTAAACTGCGCTAAATCATTTATTAACTACCACGTTAATTATTAGCCAACAAGTGCTAATAAAATACCCGCAGCAACTGCACTACCAAGTACACCCGCTACGTTGGGTCCCATAGCATGCATAAGTAAAAAGTTATGTGGGTTACTTTCAAGGCCAACTTTATTAACTACTCGTGCCGCCATTGGCACAGCCGATACACCTGCTGCCCCAATTAATGGGTTTATAGGTGTTTTAGATATGCGGTTAAGTCCTTTTGCCATAAATACGCCAGATGCAGTACCAATTGCAAAAGCCAGTGCGCCAAGCACTAAAATACCAATCGTCTCAACAGTTAAAAACTTATCTGCAGCAAGCTTTGAACCTACAGCTAAACCTAAAAATATAGTTGTAACATTGATGATTTCGTTTTGAGCACTGTTACTTAATCTATCAACAACACCCGACTCTCGCATTAAGTTACCTAAACAAAACATACCTACAAGCGGTATAGCAGCCGGTAAAAACATAGCCGTTAAACTAAGCACCATAAGAGGGAAAATAATCTTTTCCTTTTTAGATACTTTGCGAAGCTCTGGCATCTTAATTTTACGTTCTTCTGGGGTTGTTAACGCACGCATAATTGGCGGTTGAATAATTGGTACAAGAGCCATGTATGAATATGCGGCTACCGCTATTGCACCAAGTAAATCAGGTGCCAGTTTTGACGCTAAAAATATTGCAGTCGGCCCATCTGCACCACCAATAATGGCAATAGCTGATGCATCCTGTAGAGTAAACTCAAAGCCTGGTACATAATTTAATAATATTGCGCCAAACAAAGTAGCAAAAATACCAAACTGTGCAGCCGCACCTAATAACAACATACGTGGGTTTGCAATAAGCGCGCTAAAGTCGGTCAGCGCCCCTACTCCCATAAATATTAATAACGGAAAAATCCCCGTATCAATACCCACGTAATAAACGTAATACAATAGCCCACCTGGGTCTGACAAGCCTGCCACTGGTACATTTGTTAAAATTGCACCAAAACCAATTGGTAATAGTAATAATGGTTCAAAACCTTTAGCTATCGCTAAAAACAGTAATAAACACCCTACCGCAATCATAATTAATGATGGGATTGTAAAGTTAGCAATGCCAGTAGCATTCCAGAGGTTTAAAATACCTTCCATCCTCTATTTACTCCTAAGCTAATGCAATCATAGCGTCGCCGGTAGTTACAGCATCGCCTTCACCAACTAATACTTCAGCAATTGTTCCGGTATGCGTAGCGCGTATTTCAGTTTCCATTTTCATGGCTTCCATAATAATCACTACATCACCTTCGTTAACAACTTGCCCAGCTTTTACTTTAATTTTAAAAATATTACCTGCTAACGGCGCATTAAGTGTTTCGCCCGATGCAACCGATGCAGACTGAGGAATGTGCTCAGAATCCTTTAAAGTTACTTCTTTGAGTTCACCACCTTGCGCTACAACTACATCGTAAACTTTACCGTCTACTTTTACGCTGTATTGCTCAGCTTTAACGCTGTTATTATTTGATCCCGATTTTGGTGCTGCCTTATTGCTCTTATCTTCAACGGTAGGAATAGGCTCAAATGCATCAGGGTTATTACGATTTTTAATAAATTTCAAACCAACTTGCGGAAATAATGCATAAGTTAGTACGTCATCAATTTGCTCATCAGCAAGTGTTAAACCTTGCTCTTGCGCTTCTTTTAATAATTCAGCTTCAAGCGTTGCAAGCTCTGGTGCAATGTTATCTGCAGGGCGACAAGTAATAACCTCTGCTCCATCAAGCACACGCTCTTGTAGCTCTTTATTCATTGGTGCTGGTGTTAAGCCATATTCACCTTTTAATACGCCAGCAGTTTCTTTAGTAATTGTTTTATAACGCTCACCGGTTAGCACGTTAAGTACTGCTTGAGTGCCTACAATTTGCGACGTGGGTGTTACTAAAGGTAAAAAACCAAGATCTTCACGTACGCGTGGGATCTCAAGCAAAACTTCATTAAGCTTATCTGCCGCGCCTTGCTCTTTAAGTTGGTTTTCCATGTTTGTAAGCATGCCACCAGGTACTTGAGCTAGTAAAATACGACCATCAACCCCTTTTAAGCTACCTTCAAATGCCGCATATTTTTTACGTACATCTCTAAAGTAAGCAGCAATTTCTTCTAGATGGTTTAAGTCAAGGTCAGTATCGCGCTCAGTTCCTTCAACTATCGATACAATAGTTTCAGTTGCTGTGTGTCCGTAAGTCATACTCATTGATGAAATAGCGGTATCAAGCATATCAATGCCTGCATCAATCGCTTTTTGATAAGTCGCAGTACTTAAACCTGTTGTAGCGTGGCACTGCATAGCAATAGGAACCGATACGGTTTCTTTAAGTGCTTTAATTAATTTTTCAGCATCATACGGCTTTAATAAACCCGCCATGTCTTTAATACAAATTGAGTGACAGCCTAAATCTTCTAATTGCTTAGCCAGAGTCAGCCACATATCAAGCGTATGAACAGGACTTACCGTGTACGAAATAGTACCTTGAGCATGCGCGCCTACTTTTATAGCCGCTTTAATCGCTGTTTCTAGGTTACGTACATCGTTCATTGCATCGAAAATACGAAATACGTCAACGCCATTTTTATGTGCGCGTTCTACAAACTTTTCAACTACATCATCAGCGTAATGGCGGTAGCCTAATAGGTTTTGACCGCGTAATAGCATTTGCTGTTTAGTATTAGGCATCGCTTTTTTAAGCGCACGAATACGCTCCCAAGGATCTTCGCCTAAATAACGAATACACGAATCAAATGTAGCACCGCCCCACGATTCAATAGACCAATAACCTGCATCATCTAGCTTGCTAGCAATAGGTAGCATATCGTCTAGGCGCATACGTGTTGCGAGCAATGATTGGTGCGCATCGCGTAATACCAATTCTGTTAATTTTAATTTAGCCATGTGTGTGCCCCTTATTTATTATTTGATTTGTACTGAGCAATGGCAGCACTAATAGCAGCGATGTGCTCATTAGGCACACCTTGAGATTTAAAAGACGGTGATTTAGCTGGTGATGCCTCTGGTTCGCTATAGCGCGTCACCAAATTAGACATAAGCGTTACTGCACCAATTAATATCGACAGAAATACAAACACCCCAACCATACCAGTTAGCATTAAGCTACCAGCCGTTGTGAGTAGAGCACCTATATCCATTTTTCTCCCCCTTGAAACCCATATCGAAAATAAAAAATCGATTTAATTAAATATTTATTCACTGGATAATAACAAAACTAGTCGCTTTGTCTACATCTTGTAAATTGGTAAAACCAATTAAACTATAAACAACATAACACTCAACAAATTTACATGCCATAACCCAGCAATCATGCGCCCTACAATACATACAGAAAATAACGACTATAGCTAATAGTTATATGGAAGTTGTTAATTAACTATTCAACTTAATAAAAATAACCGCCAAATTTTATAATAAGTACAAAAACACACATCAATTGTTAATTGGTCTTACCAAAAACATTATTTTTAGTGAATATTTACCGGTAACTTGTAACAGTGTGAATAACTTACATAACAAAGCGTAAAAATTACTAACTAACTAATAACTAAAAATACAGTTAAAAACCATAACTAGCTGATATAAAACAAAAATAAACTTTGGCATATAACTGGCATTAGTTATTGTGAGCAAATTTGATAACCAAGGAGAAAACAATGTTACGCTGGACAATTACATTTTTAGTTATTGCTTTAATCGCTGCAGTGTTAGGTTTTGGTGGCATCGCAGGTGCCGCAGCTGGTATAGCAAAAATTATATTTTTTATATTTTTAGTACTTTTAGTGATCTCATTAGTTTCAGGTGCACTACGTGGTAAATCACCCAGGTAGATAAAGCATTCAACTAACAAACACTAAAATTTAATTAATACTTACAAGGAATTACATTATGAATTCAACAACTGTAAAAGCAGCACTAATCGGTCTATTCGCAAGTTTCTTCATCATGGGTTGTGAAGACAATCATGCAGAAGACGCAGGCGAACGTATTGACGAAGCAGTAACTGACGTGCAAAACAAAGTAGAAGATGCATGTGAAAATGTTAAAGAAGGCGTAAACGCTGAAGAAACTAACTGTTAATTCTTCTTGTATCGCTAAAAAACGGCCTTAGGGCCGTTTTTTTGTGCCTGTAATAAAATCACTGACTATAAAGCTGCTCATTTAGCGGTTAGCTTGTTAAAATAAAAAAAACGATATTTAAAGCAAGGCAATATGGCATTTACAACAACCTACACACTAGATAAACCTTACTTTTACGAGTGCTTTGATGAGTCACTCCCCTACAGTAAGCGCGCCAAACCTAAGTACTTTTTACTTGTACTCCTCGTTGCGCTTGGTTTATTTGGCATTTATGTTTTAAACGATCATTACTTAGGATCGTTTATGATCATGCTAGGTGTACTAGAGTGCGTCGCTTTTTACTATCGCAGACCTTGGTGGGTAACCAGACAAATGCTCAGCAGAGCGTCAGGCTCAGAGGTAACACTTACCTTTGATGAAGAAGGCATTAAATCGGCTAATCATTACAAAAGCTTTCAGCTAACTTGGCAAGACATAAGCGAAGTAATAGATACTCAGCAAGGTATTATTATTAAAAATAAAAGCGGAATGCAGTACATTTCAAAACAAATACTAACCCCAGAAACACTCGTTTTTATAAACAAAAAAGCCACTCAGTGAGTGGCTTTTTGACTAGTTGAGTTAATTACTCAACTACGTATACGTGTTGATTAAGCATTGCCCGGATTAGGGTTCGACTTTTCAGCTTGTATGCGCATGTAAATCTCTTCACGATGCACTGATACGTCTTTTGGTGCATTAACACCGATTCGAACTTGATTTCCTTTAACACCTAGAACAGTAACTGTTACTTCGTCACCAATCATTAGGGTTTCACCTACTCTACGAGTTAGTATTAGCATTCTCTTGCTCCCATGTTCCAATAAAAATTATAAGATTCCGCTTAAACATACTAATGAAAATTAGACTGAAAAGTAAGTAAAAACTCTCAATCTATCCATTTTCTGTTAAAAATGCTTTGTGTAATGCACGAACTGCCAACTCTAGGTACTTTTCATCTATTAAAACTGAAATTTTGATCTCAGAAGTCGAGACTAAAACCACATTAATATTTTCCTGCGCTAATGCATCAAAAAATAAACTTGCTACACCAGAATGCGATTTCATACCCATTCCAACAGCAGAAACTTTAGCGACTGTTGGTAATCCGCTTATATTTTGAGCACTGAGTTGAGCTTGATCTTCGCTCAATAATTCAAGTGCTTGCAGATAATCATTCGAGTGCACAGTAAAAGCATAGTCTATTTTTTCAAAGATATGATTAACTTGATTAATCATATCTATTTCGATGCCATTATCAGCAAAAAGTTTCAATATTTTTGAAAGATATTGCGTACCGCTTGGCACACCATCTACTTTAATTAAACATTCGTCACGATTAAACGCAATCCCCGATACCACCTTGCTTGGCATATCGTTCTCCTCAAAACTTATTAATGTGCCTTCATCAGGATTAAAACTAGAAAGCACCCTAAGTGGCACATTGTGTCTACCTGCAGCTTCTACCGAGCGAATATGCAAAACTTTTGCGCCTAAACTTGCCAGCTCTAGCATTTCGGCAAAAGTAACTTGGCTCATTCTGCGCGCGTTAGGTTCAACACGAGGATCTGTAGTATATACGCCGTCAACGTCTGTATAGATCTGGCATTCGTCGGCTTTTATAGCCGCTGCTATTTCTACAGCCGATGTATCGGTGCCGCCGCGTCCAAGCGTTGTAATATTGCCCTCAACGTCACGCCCCTGAAACCCAGCAATAATAGCAATGCGGTTATGCTCAAGCTCATGCTTTAAACGTGTAGCAGCAACGTCTTCAATACGGGCTTTACCAAACATGTTGTCGGTTAGAATATTGACTTGATCCGCTAATAAGCTTACAGCTGAATGACCACGTTTGATAATAGCCATAGCAAGCAGTGATACAGAAACCTGCTCTCCGGTGCTAATAAGTACATCTAGTTCACGGCTACTCGGGCGAGTATCAATTTGTTTGGCGAGGTTAATTAAGCGGTTGGTTTCTCCCGACATAGCCGAGAGCACCACAACCACTTGATGTCCTTGTTGCCTGGTTTTAACAACAAGGTCGGCGACCGCTTCAATTCGCTCTATTGAGCCGACCGAAGTGCCACCGAATTTTTGAACAATAAGCGCCACTTAGGCTTAAGTACGCTCAGTTAACCAAGCTGTAACGCTATCTAGTGCAGCAGCAAGGTTTTGTGGTTCACTACCACCGGCTTGTGCCATATCTGGACGACCGCCACCTTTACCACCTACTTGACCTGCCATATGGTTAACTAACTCACCAGCTTTTACTTTGCCTGTTAAGTCTTTCGTTACACCGGCAATTAGGCTTACTTTGTCGCCACTGGCAACACCCAGAGCAATAACACCTGAGCCAATCTTGTTTTTAAGGTCATCAACCATACCGCGAAGCGCTTTAGATTCAGTACCTTCAACGTTTGCTACAAGTAGCTTAACGCCATTAATTTCAACAATCGAATCAAGTAAAGACGCGCCCGCTGCACTTGCTAGCTTATCGCTAAGCTGTGCAATTTGCTTTTCAAGGCCTTTAGATTTTTCAAGCAACGCAGTTACTTTTTCAAGTACCGATGCGCTATCGCCTTTAACTAAAGCTGCAACATCGCTAAGTTGTTGCTCTTGCTCGCTAACGTACGCTACAGCATCTGCACCGGTTACGGCTTCAATACGGCGAACACCTGCGGCAATACCACTTTCAGATACAATTTTGAATAAACCAATATCGCCAGCGCGCTCAACGTGAGTACCACCACAAAGCTCAATAGAGTAGTCGCCAATAGTAACTACACGTACTTCGTCATCGTACTTTTCGCCAAACAATGCCATAGCACCTTTCGCTTTAGCATCATCAATAGCCATAAGCTCAGTGTTAAGTGCAAAGTTACGACGAATTTCGTCATTAACTACACGCTCAATTTCACGTAGCTCATCTTTAGTAACTGCTTCAAAATGCGAAAAGTCAAAACGTAAACGATCTGGCTGAACAAGTGAGCCTTTTTGGCCTACATGGTCACCTAATAGTTGGCGTAGTGCTTCGTGTAAAATATGCGTAGCTGTGTGGTTTTTCTTAATGCTGTCGCGGCGCGTATCATCAATAGTTGCGTCAACTTTGTCATTAACACCAATACGGCCTTGTACAGTACCGTGGTGAGCAAAAGCATTACCAAGCTTAGTGGTATTAGTAACATTAAATTCGCCACCAGCAACTGTAATAGTACCCGTGTCACCCGTTTGACCGCCTGATTCAGCGTAAAACGGTGTGCGGTCTAGTACTACAATACCTTGTTGACCATCTTCTAATAACTGAACAGCTTCGCCACCGGCAAAAATTTCAATAACGGTCGCGCTGTAATGTGTACTGTCGTAACCTTTAAAGTCAGTGTGTTTATCTGATTTTAATTGGTCATTGTAATCTGCACCAAATTTACCTGCTTGCTGCGCTGTTTTACGTTGTACAGCCATACACTCTTCAAAGCCTTGATGATCAATTGTCATCTGGCGCTCACGCGCAACATCGGCCGTTAAATCAGCTGGGAAACCATACGTATCATAAAGTTTAAATACTAAGTCGCCCGGTATAATATCGCCTTTAAGGTCGCTTAAGCTTTCTTCTAAAATAGCTAAGCCACGCTCAAGTGTTTTACCAAACTGTTCTTCTTCAATGCGTAATACTTTTTCGATAATTTCTTGTTGCTTAGCAAGCTCAGGGTACGCTTGACCCATTTGCTCAATTAGCGCAGCAACTAATTTATAGAAAAACGAACCTTGTGCACCTAACTTGTTACCGTGGCGCACAGCACGACGAATAATACGGCGCAGTACATAACCACGGCCTTCGTTAGATGGCATAACACCGTCTGAGATTAAAAACGCACACGAACGAATATGATCCGCTACTACGCGAAGTGACTTGTCGTCCATGTCTTGTGCATTAGTAACACTTGCAGCAGCAGCAATTAAGCCTTGGAATAAATCGATTTCGTAGTTTGAATGCACGCCCTGCAAAATAGCAGAAATACGCTCAAGGCCCATTCCCGTATCAACAGATTGCTTAGGTAGAGGCAACATTGTACCGTCGCTTTGACGGTTGTATTGCATAAATACAAGGTTCCAAATTTCGATGAAACGGTCGCCGTCTTCCTCAGGAGAGCCCGGTGGACCGCCCCAAATATGCTCGCCGTGATCATAAAATATTTCAGAACACGGACCACACGGACCAGTATCGCCCATAGACCAAAAGTTGTCTGAGGTCGCAATACGAATAATACGATCCTCTGGTAAACCAATTTCGTTAGCCCAGTAACCAAACGCTTCTTCATCATCGTGATAAATAGTTACTAAAAGTTTTTCTTTAGGTAGGCTTACTACCTCAGTTAAAAACTCCCATGCAAACTTAATCGCGTCTTGCTTAAAGTAATCACCAAAGCTGAAGTTACCTAACATTTCAAAAAATGTATGGTGGCGAGCAGTGTAGCCTACGTTTTCTAAATCGTTATGCTTACCGCCAGCACGTACACAGCGCTGCGAGCTTGTCGCACGTGTATAAGGGCGGCTTTCTGCGCCTAAAAATACATCTTTAAATTGCACCATGCCGGCATTGTTAAATAACAACGTGGCATCGTTACCCGGTATAAGCGAGCTAGAAGGTACTATTTGATGTTGCTTGCTGGCAAAAAAGTCTAAAAACTGTTGCCTAATTTGTGCGGTAGTCATGTGCTGCATTTGAAAGTCTCACCTGTATTTACTGTGCTTGCATTGCAAAATTAATTTCATCGTAGCTAAAACCCCGATACATTAAGTAGCGCACGCGCTTAGCTTTATCTTTGTAATCGAGATCTGGCGGTGTATTTGAATATTTTTTATTGTACGCATCCTGCGCAAGCTCAAACCAATCTACTTCAAGCTCTTCAACTACCAATTCAAGTAGCGAACGATCAATCCCTTTGCCCATAGCTTCGCTTTGTATTCGCTTAAGCCCGTGGCATTTAAATATGTGTTTTCTTACAAAGCCTTCACAGTATCGTTGCTCGTTAATAAAATTGTGCTTTTCGCACCAATCAAGCAGCGTTTCAATAAACTCTTCTGTGGCTTCTTTTTGCTGTAGCTTAAGCGTTAACTCACGACGCGAATATTCTTGGCGCCCTAGTAACCAAAGTACATAGTTTTTTAGTTTTTGCTTTAATTTATCATCCATTAAGCGTCAAAACGTCCGCTTGTTTCACTGCTAAGTGGCTTAACATTAATGTCGTCACTTGGTGGTACAACAGGCATAAAAATGGCTTGATAAGATACAAAAAAGCTAATGTAGCAAATCGGCATTAAAATCAACAGCGGTAAGAACGATAAGAACATCGAAAGCGCCATAAATAATGCGCAAATAAGGCCAAAAACGCCAAGTGGCAAAATGTTATGATAAAACACCATTAACGATTTTTTAAGCGCCGTTAAAATACGTGTTTCTTTACTAAAATAAACAAGCGGTACAGCGTAAGCAAACGCCGTTAAATAAATTAGCATTGCCATAAAAAACAAAATGACATTCGCGCCCGAAATACTCTCAAGCATTTGTTCAAGTGCTACGTTTGGATCAAGTCCCGGTTGGCTCATAACAGCTACTGCATCGGCAAATAAGCCATTAGCAAGTAACGCCATTAAAATGCCCGCACCCATTTGATAAAGTGCTAAACGCAATAACCCTAAGCGATTTCCCTTAGCCGTAAATGGCTTGAGAATATCGGCTAGCATAATTTTTCCGCCCTGCTGCTTACTAAGCACCGCTTGGTAAAACCCTGCGGTTAAAAATGGCGTAGCTAGTGCTGCTACTACTTGCAGCAGCGGTAAAAATAAAGACAGCAGCCCTACAATACCAATAAATAAATGCATAAAAATAAAGGTTGCTGGCTGGGTTTTAAAAATAAGCCATCCGGCTTTTAACCACTTTAGCCCTGCATCGGCTTTAAAAATTCGTAATTGTGTAGACATACTTGCTCTTAATTTAAAACGAAACACGCCAAGTATAACTTGGCGTGAGGGGGTATTAATAGACGAAACGTAATTAAATGATTAAGGTTTTTTAATTTTCTTAATATCTAACATATGCGCGCCATGCTTAATTTTTGTTTCTAGGTACGATTTATTACCCGCAACACCCGCTTTAATGTGCGCATGCGTGCCCACAACCGAGTCAACATTAATACCGGCATCTTTTAATGCGTTAAGCTTTTTAGGATTATTGGTCATTAATTTAACGTGGCTTAAATTAAGCGCATTAAGCATTAACACAGCATCCGAAAAATCACGTAAATCATCAGCAAAGCCTAAATGATTATTAGCTTCGTAGGTGTTCATACCTTGCGATTGCAGTACGTAAGCATCAATTTTGTTGTATAAACCAATGCCACGGCCTTCTTGGCGTAAATACAATAAAATACCGCCTTTTTCGTGCATCATTTCAATACATTCATTTAGCTGCTCGCCGCAATCACAACGCGATGAGTAAAATACATCGCCTGTTAAACACTCTGAATGCATACGAATAAGCGGTACATCTTGCTCTGTATCAGCGTTGTTAAACACCATAGCAATATGTTCTTTACCATCTTTTAAATCAGTAAATGAGATTATTTCTGCAGGGATATCACTATTTCTGCCAACATTAAGCTGGACTCTTGCTCTTACTTGCGCCACGACAAATCCAAATATTTAAATAACTACGACACGACAATAAAGTGATAATATCACAAAATAGGATAAATACACCGTAGTACAAGACTGTTTATGGCAAATATATGGCGACGACAGGCGTTATTTTCAATGATTGTTAAGCAATTAATAACCCGAATATTACAACTTCGCTTGTTTACTTTAATTTACCTAAAATAATGACAGGCCTTGATAGTTTTGGTAATTTTATGGGCTAATAAATAATAGGGATTATTATGAAGCACCAACAGATCGCCATATCAATAGGATTAAGCTTATTAGCCTTTGCTAACTACACTTTCGCAAACCAAGTAAATAGCATTCAAGTTGTATCTGCAAACGCCGAAGAAACTGACTCAGCATTCGTTGCAGCCAAAGAACAAGCTGAAAAAGAAGCACAACTTGCTTATCAAAAAGGGCTCGCTCTATATGGAGAAAATAGCAATGAAACGGCAAAGCTTGCTATTAACTACGCTAAAGCCATCAACAGTTATGTTGCAAAGAACCTTGTGGCTATAGGGTATGGTAATGAAGAGAAACGGTTTGATTTGTATTCACAGGCCCACCGTATTTTAGTTAAAAACTATGGCGAAAACTCAATAGAGACTATGGATACGCTACTAGCCAAAGCCACTCATACGAATAAATCAGATACCGCAGTCAAAAACTTTAAGCAACTCATTAAAATCGCTGAATTACAAAATGACCCTGGCCTTGTCGCTAATATGCAATTTGAAGCTGCAGAAACATTACTTTATGGGTTTAGCCATAGCGAATATTCTTTAGCGAAAAAATACGCTCAAGATGCAGATAAATATTACCAAGCCCAGCTACCTGATAATGCAGTAGAGCGTATAAAGTCTGACCTTTTAATGGTTTCATTTGAGAGTGGCCGTAAAGATTACGACAAAGCAACTAAAAGGCTAAACCGTATAGTTGGCTTATTTGATAAATATAAAAATTTAGATCAAAGCTTTGAGCTTAATGCGCATGTTGGCTTAGTTCAGCTATATGAAAAACAAGATGAAAGCGATAAAGCGACTAAACACGCCTTAGCCTTTGCTAAAAATACGCACTGGAAAAATACCTCAGAGCAAAATCCACTCTACATAACCGAGCCTATATACCCTCGCGGTGAAACTAAAAGTCATGTAATAGTTATATTAGAGATTACTGTTGATACCCATGGCTTTGTGAAAAATCCTAAGGTTATTAGTTCTGAAGGTTCTAAAGCGTTTGAAAAATCAGCGATAGCCGCTGTTAAAAAATGGCGTTACGCTCCAAAGTTTAAAAATGGAAAACCTGTAAATGCAACAACTCAAGCTGAACTGTATTTTGAACGCCTTTAAGTAGTTTTACCATTCAGTCAAAAATTATATTAATAAGAAACTGTTGTAATTACGTCAACCTAGTTTCAATTTAAAAGTTAATAGGGATTATTATGAAACGTCAGCAACTCGCTTTATTTATAGGCTTAAGTTTATCTGCTGTAAGCGCAACAACTTTAAGCACTACAGCACTCGCCAGCCAAGCCAGCGATCCTCAAACGGTATTTAGCCAAGCATACCAAAGCTATTTAGCAGCAGTTGAAGTAGACGAAAACGTACAACAAACTGCCAAACTTGCTTACACATCAGGTAAAACCGTTTATGGTGAAAGCTCAGATAACACCGCCAACTTAGCTATTAATTACGCTAAAGCAATAAAAGGCTACGGCGATGAGCTAAACGAACAGCGTTTTGCACTCTATAACGAAGCCCATACTATTTTAGCTGCAAACCACGGTAAACTATCAATAGAAACAATTGATGCACTACTCGGCCAAGCTAACTACACAACATCAGCTTACAAAGCAGCTAACTTTTTAGAACAAGTAATAGATATAGCTAAAACACAAAATAAGCCTAAATTTGTAGCCGACATGAAACTAGAAGCGGCATCACTGCTTGCTAAAAAGTTTAGCTCTAAAAAATACCGCGAAGCGAAAAACTACCTAGAAGAAGCCGACGAATACTACCGTGAAAATCTGCCTAGTAGCTCGGTAGAGCAAATTAAAGCTAATTTTTTAATAGCCGCATTTGCCGAAGGTAGTAAAAAGTATAATCAGGCAATTGAGCGCTTAAACAACATAGTTACCGCGTTTGACGATAACTTAAAATACGATCACAGTGCTGAGCTAACCGCTCACTCTAAACTTGTAGGTCTATACGAAAAACAAGGCAAAAGCGAAGAAGCAACTAAACATTGCCTCGCTATCGCTCAAATGGTGCCATGGAAAGAATCGCAAGAGCAAACACCACTCTATCGTGTTAATCCTAAATACCCAGTTAACAAAGCCAGATTTAGTACCGATGGTAGCGTTATTATGGAGTTTGAGGTAGACGCCGCTGGCTTTGTAAAAAACCCAAAAGTACTTAGCTCTGAAGGCGGCAGCGCATTTGAAAAGTCAGCCAAAGCAGCGCTTGAGCAATGGCGTTACGCGCCAAAGTTTGAAAATGGCAAACCCGTTAGCGCTATTTCTCAGGTACAGCTCGACTTTAAAATTAACCGCCACTAAAAGCGGCTCATTAAAAAAGGCGCTTTATGCGCCTTTTTTAATACCAACTAATACAAATTCTATGTAGTTAAAATTCGTAACTTACGCTAATACCGCCATCGGCTCTTTTTTCGTTGCTGTCGCTTGCTTTACCATAGCCCACATCTAGCTCTAATCTAAAACCAGCGCTGTTCAGTCCATTAAAGTTATAGCTGTACGTAAGCCCTATTCCGTTTGTTGTTTCTTCATCAAAAATACCGCCAATTACACAACCTAGCGTATTAGCAAAGTCAGTTGCTACATCATTAGTTGAACTTTCACACTCTTGGTCTGTATCTCTTGCACCAATAGCGCCCACAAGCGCGCCAAAAGCATGTTTTTTATTATCGCTAACTGCTTGTTCAAAACCGGCTGAAAATCCATCATCAAGGCCTAGTTTATAGTTTGCATACCAGCGTTGTGTGTCGTCGTTAGCCGACAAAGACACTTCAGGAATAACTAAATAAGGATAGCCACCCCCAATCGAAAAACTAACATCGTTAGCAAAAGTAGAACAAGAAGCGATAGATAAAGTGAGTAGTAATATTTTTATTTTCATAAAGTTCCCTTTGAGTAAGCATAAAATGTACTTACTTTAGGGACGCTGTGCAATACGACAAAAAGCTCGTTAAATTTAGCTTTAGTAATAAAATAGGGATTAAATTTTAGCGAGTATTTTATCGCTAGCCGCTTCTATTAAATCGAGCACATTTTCAAAGCCATCATCGCCGCCGTAATAAGGATCGGGAATAGCGCTTTGGGCTTGCTCGCCATATTCTAAAAATAGCGCCAGCTTATAGCGTAAATGCTCAGGGCATTGCGCTGTTAAATCAGCTAAATTTTGCGTATCGGCCGCTAAAATTAAATCAAACTCAGTAAAGTCGCTTGTACGTACTTTACGCGAATAAATACCTTTAAAGCTATAACCGCGCTTCTCCCCTGCTGCCATTGAGCGACTATCAGGCGTTTTACCTTCGTGGTAACCAATAGTCCCTGCCGAATCTACTTTAACGTTAACACCTAGCTTTTTAGCGCGGGCTTTTAATACCGCCTCTGCGGTTGGCGAGCGGCAAATATTACCTAAACAAACTATGAGTACTTTTTTCATTAAGGCTCCTCTAACTAATTTAAAAACCTAAGCTTTAAAACTGTTTTAAAATACTTGCGTCGTAATCTTCAACGTTAAGCGTTACGTTATGTTGCGCTGCAACAGATTCAAGCTCAGCTTGTTTAATGGCTAAATCGTCCATAGTAATTAGATTATCGTCTAGCTGCCACAATAACCGAGAGCCCGCATAGCTATAATGAATCGCTAATAACGCATCGGCATTGCCTTCACGGCCAGCGGCTTTTAACTTAGCCATTTTACGGGTTATTTTATTAAGTGCTTTTTTAAGCTCCCACACATAAACAACTTCTGTCATAAACGTATGTGTACGGTATTTATGAAGTAACCATGCAAGCCCAACGCTAGTAATAGCAACACCTATTAAGTTCCAATGAAAGTGGCTACCACTTTCATCAGGAAATAAAGCAATCAGCGTTTGCGATATAGCCAAGCTGCCTACAGCCAAACCAATACCACATCCTGCAATAACACGGTTTAAATGTTTACGGTAACGCGCTTTATTTATTTCAATGAGTTGCATAACAGCCTAAAAAGTTAAGTTTTAATATTTGCGAATGGCTATTGTAACTAAACCCCACATTTTTTATAAAATTATTTCACCCCTTTTTGATTTGCCACCCGTTATAGCTTTGAAAACACCCTAATTGTAGTGGTCAATAAAATTTGGAGCGGCTTATGCACACACTTGAAGTACCTAACAACCCAGTATTTATTAAAACATCGACTGCCGTTATTGGCGGCGCCGCAATGACCTTTGCAGCTTTTGCGTTTATGCAATATTTAATAAGTGGCGAGCAACGCGCACCGGTTAAACCAGGGGACGATATTATAGTAGAAATTTTTCAGGCACCTGAGGATTCAAAGCTAAGGCATATACAAAAAATACAGCCGCCACCGCCGATGCCTAAAGTGCCGCAAAAAGCTCCACCGCTTGATACATCAGCCGATCCTGTGTTGGCAATTAGCGACTTTACGCCGATTACAATTGACGATTTTGGTGGCGACATTAACAACACCATTAATCGCCCAACAGGGGATGCAACACCCATAGTGCGCATAAACCCTAAATACCCAACCACAGCAGCGCGCGATGGTATTGAAGGTTGGGTGCAACTAAGCTTTAGTATTTCGCCAACGGGGGAGGTAATCGACCCAGTGGTCATTAATGCCGAACCAAAACGTACCTTTGATCGCGAAGCAATAAGAGCCATTAAACGCTGGAAATATCGCCCCAAAGTAATTGAAGGTGTGGCACAATTACAAACAGGTCAAACTGTACAGCTCGATTTTAAATTAGATAACTCTATTTAACGGACTAAACGCCTATGCTACTAAGTATTAAGTCATGGTTATTTGAAACGCCAAGCAAGGACTGCATGGCAAGTTACGCAAAAAGTGGCGACAATCGTTACTTAGAGCAGCTTATTGCCCTCTACAGTAACGACTTATACCACTACCTTGTTACGCAATCTAATACGCATTTAGCATACGACGTAAGCCAACAAACATGGCTAAAAGTAATCGAAAAACGCCACCTTTACCAAGCACAAACCACACCCAAAGCGTGGTTATTTAAACTTGCCCGCAACACACTCATTGACGAATACCGCAGGCAACAGCACTTTGTAGAGCTTGACGAAAACACGCATTTAGCAGCACAAAATGATAAAAGCGAAAGTGGCTTAACTATAGGCAGCTCAAACATAAGTTATGACACATTCGACGCCGCCCTAAAACAACTTAGCTTTGTACAGCGCGAAGCCATAACCTTGCAACAAGAAGGCTTTTCGCTCGCCGACATAGAACTTATAACGCAAAGCAGCCTTGAGACCATTAAAACAAGGCTGCGCTACGCCAAGCAACACCTTAAACGTTTATTAGGAGCAAACAATGAACAAGCCTGATGAGCCGTTTGATCAAAAGCTCACACAACACTACAAAGAGCGAAAAGAGCGCACTACACTTACAAGCGATCAACAAAAAGCGCTACTTAATACAGCCACGCACACAAAGCCTAAAAAGCCCACAAGGTTTAGTTTTACGCTACAACTAACCAGCCTTGCCTGCGCACTGGGTGTGTTCGCCTTTATTGTGTTTGATAATAACAACGTAATAAATACTGAGCCTAAAACCGTACTTAACGGGGTATTTAAGACTATAGACATTCACGACTATTCAATTATTAAAACACACGAAATAAATCAAGCAGGTAGCTATGCAAGCTCTATTACAGAGCAAAAACACGCACTCGACAACCGATTAGCTAACGATTTACGCCGCCACCAACAACGCCACATAGAATACGGTACGCTCGTAAAGGTAGATAACGACTGGTACATAGCCAGCTGTAATGACGAGGCACTAGTGCAAATAAAGCAATCACTGCTCAGTGATCTAAAGGGTAAACATGCGGTAGAAAGTGGTCTAAATACGGGTGATATGTTGGCTATGGCGCATAACGGTAAAGGGCAGATTATAGCGCTTAAACATGCGGGTGCTGGGGTTAAACAGTGTGGGGCTTAGGCGGTTTGATTGGTAACTAATTAAGATAGAAATCTTGTAGTTTTTTAATTTGCGGAATCACATTTACAGCCTCAACATAACATTCAGCAGGAAAAAGGTTATTATATGTATTCGAGCATGTTGTAGAGCTTTCGGTATATTTTGAAAATTCTTTTTTGCAGTTATTATTGTTCGGATGAGGGGGAACTTTTTGACCTAAAAGCATAAGAAAAGTAGCTTCTACACAAGGCTCATTCTTTATAATCTGTATTCCTTTTTTATCACACTCTTTCAATAGCTTTGCCGGTATAGGTAGATCATTATCCATAAATATACATATTTCTGAAAATGCTCCCTGCCTATACTCTGCAAGTGCACTATTTAATACGTTGTCAGGCCCTTTTCCTCCTGCACTTTTAACTTGAACTTTAGATTGCCCTTTAAAAATAGATTTTAAATGGTTTAAGAATGCTTTTTCAGTTTGCCCTTCCCCTACAACTAAAATTACTCTTCTTATTTTTTTCTTAGCCATAACAACAATCCCTATAGTATATCTGGCACGCCACCGAGAGCGCCTGTTAAGTATTTACTATTCAAATTATCTCTTTCTTTCAATCCCTCTATCTGATCCGCTCTATAGGCATCTGAAATAGAATCTTCTTTTTCTACAAAGTAAATATGCTGCTTACGCAATGTCTTTAATAACTCTGTATTATGCGTGGTAAAAATTAATTGCGCATTTTTTTCATTATTTTCTTCTGCAAAAAGCTCAATGATTTCTTTAGTTAGCATTGGATGAAGGTCATTATCAAATTCATCTAAAATTGCTAACGTACCAAAGTTTAGTGCTTGTATTATATGACATAGCAATGTGTAAGCAGATTTAGTGCCTCTTGATTCTTGGAATATAGGTAAGAAAAAAGATTCTCCGTTATATTCATGCTCAAAATATGGGATATTCCTTTCTTCTTCCTCTTTATTCATATTGATTATAGTTTTAGATCTAATTTCAATATTTTTAATTCCTATATCAAACTTACAAATTAAGTTTTTAACCGCTTCAAAAATTTTTGGCTGTTTTAAAAACACCTCAGTAGTTTCATGATGCAGTCCATTGAAATCAGCTTTATCATTTTCTGTAATGTTAGATATACAAAGAAAAAAGTGTGGATAAATAACGTCTATAATACCTAGCTTTTCATAAATAGATTCACTACCTTCATCGATATCTTCACTCTCTATATCCTGTAATAAGTCATAATTTAGTCTTGCGATATATGAGATAAAAGAACAGTTATGTGGCGTATCCTTAAGCCGACTATCATTATTTAAAAAAGATGAAGAGACATTAATATATTTTCTTTTCTGCTCATCATACTCCCGTTTAAATACACGAGAATATAAGCGTGAAGTTTTAAGCTTTAACTCTTCGAGCAAAACACGTTCTCTGGTTAACTTTAAGGTATATTTGAAATCTAATTTTTCGGAATCTTCGCCAGGAGGATCAATTTGAAACTCAATTTCAATGTTTGTAGGCTTTTTTTTAGCTGAAAAATGTGGCTGAAAAGGAATAGAATCAGACTTTGATAAATCATGGAAGGATTGTGAAATAAACCAAGAAATAAAAGATAATGGCTTTAGAAGCGATGACTTACCTGAACCGTTCGCACCAAATACAGCTGTCACTCGGGCATATTTGATTCCATTACTATCTTTAGTATCAAAATAGCTATTTGCATATTTTGCTGCAACACTAAAATCAAGTTCGGTGTCATTTAGGTAAGATTGGTAATTATTAAACTTCAACTTCTTTATCATACTAAACTCCTTGAGACGAAAATACGTCCTAACACGCTTAGTATATATATTTAATTATAGATGTCTATGAAACAAACTTAATAAACTTATAGTAAAAACTTTATTAAGTACATATAAAAAACCTACACATAGCTCTTGATAATCATAGATTTTAAAAAGCAGTAGCGAAGCACTAGAATAGTCAAGTTTCGTGGTACTGAATATGGTTAGAAAGCCCCAATAAGAACTTTCACCAACAATTATTACTTATAAATATGAGCGTAAAAATATTAGAGTAATTTTACTTAATAGATATAAAGTTTAGTTACAAAGTTTCTTATCTAGTAAAAACCAAAAGCACTTACTGAAAGTAATGGCGGCAAACTAAGTACTTGGAGAAGTATTTATCTCCCATTTAACTTTTCAGGCTAACTCACTACGCGTCAACAAGCTGTTCGCTTACAGTAAACACTACACATGCTCAGCTTTGGGTGTGCTCTTTGCATTGGAGATCCGTTGGGTTTCGTGTCACTCAACCCAACCTACGTCCGTTAAAAATGTGAGCCTAGCGCTAAATAAATCACTGTTAATGATTACTGCTTTAAAAGTCGCTTCTCTGGATTGTTTAAATACTTTAAGCCAATGGTAACTATGCGCGTATGTACCATTGTTATAACGCGTATTTGCACATTACCAATAACAACAATATCGCCTTTACTGACTTCTCCTGAAAGCTTTTGGTTAATCACTTCTTCCAAGCTTATGCCCTCTGGGGCGTCTATTTGCATGTGGTAAGAGTAAAATATATCGCCTACTAACGTTACCCCTTTCACTTTAAGTTCGTTGTGGGCTAAGTGGCTATCTTGATGGTTTGTTTTATCGGTTGCTGTAAAAACTAAATCAACAAAGGGTCTGTTATCTGGTTTTAAAACAACAAATAGGTGGTCATTTGGTTTTAACTTAGTTGAACCTCGTGGCGGTATGATTGACGGGCCCCGTGTGATCATAGCAACAACTACACTCTCAGGAAGTGCGGCATGTGACAAGCTGCGCCCAGAAACCCGAGAAACGTCACTTAAGGTGTATTCTACAATTTCTATATCAATATCGTTTAGGGCTGTGATTTCGAGTGTTGCAGCGGCTAGGTCGGGCGGCGGCTCTACTAAATTTAGTTTTTTAGCCATCCAAGGCATTGTTGAGCCTTGTAATGTGGCTGAAATTAACACCACGAAAAAAACAACATTAAAAATAAGTTCAGCCCCTGAAAGGCCAAATAGTAATGGGAATATAGCTAAAATAATGGGCACTGAGCCTCTAAGACCAACCCAAGATACAAACAGGGTTTCGCGATTATTAAAGCCAAACAGTTTTAAAATAGGCGCTACCGCTAATGGGCGAGCAACAAAAATGAGTGCCAATGCAATAAGCAATCCTTCTAGCCATACATCAACCAACGATGACGGATTAATAAGGAGTCCTAATACAACAAACATGGTTATTTGCCCAAGCCATGCTAAGCCGTCATGAAACAGAAAAATACCGCGTTTATATACAAACTTGCTGTTACCTAAAATCACGCCGGTTATAAATACAGCTAAAAACCCACTGCCGCCGAGCGTTGCAGAAAGGCCAAAAGAAAGCAGCCCAAATGCGGTTACCATCACTAAATACAAACCCGATGCATTTAGTTTAATTCGATTAATAAACCAAACCGATACCTTACCAATTAAAAGACCACAAATAGCGCCAACACCCATTTGTTGAGCAAATAGCTGTAGTAAATCCAGCCCTATTGGCATGTCGTTAACAAGCATTTCGAGCAATCCAACCGTTAGAAAAATAGCCATTGGATCGTTCGATGCACTTTCTATTTCAAGGGTAGATTTAAGCTTTTTGTTTAAGTGAATACCCGCACTTCGTAAAAGCGCAAACACTGCTGCGGCATCTGTAGAGCCAACAATAGCGCCCAGCAAAACACCTTGTAATATGGGCAGGTCTAAAATATAAGTAGCCACAAGGCCTGTAATTACAGCGGTAAATAACACCCCGACGGTTGCTAAAGCAGACGCGGGTTTCCACACTTGTTTAATTGAACTGGTAGGCGTTTGTAAACCGCCATCAAATAGAATAATGGCAAGCGCAAGAGTACCCAAAGCATGTGCGGCCTCTGCGTTGTCGAATGAAATACCTGCAATACCGTCTTCACCTGCGAGCATACCTACAAGTAAAAATAGCACCAGTACAGGTAAGCCAACGCGTGCAGATAACTTGCTCGAGATCACTCCTAGTAAAATTAATATGGCACTAACGAGAATGATATTATCAATTGCAAACATAGTGTGGATTTACAGCCTTATATGAGTTATACCAATCCGCAATAATACTTAATCATTTTACGGGGCTAAACATGTCGCTACCGGCGTTAAAAAATTCTCATTTAGAACAACTAAATAGCAAATTTTTTGCCTAGCTATCAACACGTTTTTCCAGCCTCAAAATAGATCACTTAATTAAGCGAATTGGTATTAAAAAGTAAGAATTTATAGCTATTAAAAAGCTTAAAGCTCATGCTATACAATAACCTAAAAAATATAAATACGGGTACTTAAGTCTATATTTAAATAGTTTATTTAATAGTTAGAGTGTCGTTAAGCTTGGTATTACTCGGCTCGGTCTTAATTTAAAAACAAAAAAGCCTGCAATAAGCAGGCTTTTGACTATTTAAATAATCAAATTTTACAAAACAATTATGCTTGTTACTAAGTACGCTAAAAACGTAAGGCCACCACCAAATAAGGCGTACGGTAGCTGCGTTTTAACGTGGGTGAGTAAGTCACACCCAGAGGCAATAGCCGATACGGCGCTGGTGTCAGATATAGGCGAGCAATGATCGCCAAATATACCACCACCCAAAATAGCACCTACAACAAGCGATGGCGGTAAACCTAGTGCTTGAATAAGTGGCACACCAATTGGGATTAATATAGCAAACGTACCCCACGATGTGCCTGTAGTAAACGACATTACCGCGCCAGTTAAAAACAGCACAGGTACGATTAAGTAAATAGGTAAGTAGTCGCCAACAAGTGACGCTACAAATACGCCAGTACCCAGCTCTTTTAAGCTTGCACCAAGTGTAAGCGAAAGCAGTACTATGGCGACCAGTGGCATTAATTCGCCCATGCCTTTAAAGCCTGTATCAACTAATTGATGGTGCGTAAATTTACGTGAGCCAATCATTAAAAAGTAAGCCACAACAATAGCTAAAACTGTTGCGTATAATACTGACTTAGAGCCACTACCCTCTGCCAACACACCATTACCGGTGTAATACATAAAGCCAACCATGCTGGTAATGAGCGTAATAAGCGGGATTAACATGTAACGCGCTTTAGAGGCTTTTATTTCATCTTTTAAGTCGGTTGTTTGAAGCTCTAGTTTTTCTTCGGCTTCTTTCATTGGGCCATGCACTTTATCAAACGCGATGGTGTAAAAAACAATAACAAGGGTGATTATGGCGTAAAAGTTATACCCAACGCTGCCCCACAATACCGATACAGCCGACTCACCTAGCTCGTAGTTACCTAACAAACCAAGTACAAATGCCCCCCAACCGTTAAGTAGTATTAAAATACACACTGGCGCACTGGTGCTGTCAATAATATACGCTAGACGCGCTCGACTCATTTTAAATTTGTCGAACAAGCCTCGCGATAAAATACCCGAGGTAAGTACGCTCAGGTTAGATTCTATAAACACCGCAATACCGGTAAACATGGTTAAAAAGCCCACTTGGCGCTTACTTTTTGCAATGCCTTTGTTCATTAGCATATTAACAGTTGCTGCAACGCCGCCAGATTCGCGAATGTAGGCAAGCAGTGCACCAATTAAAATACTAAATATTAATATGCGTGTATTACCTGGCGAGCTGGCAACCGAAATAATACGTTCAATGGTATTTAAAAAAGTGTCAAACAAGCTATTACCTTCGCCCTGAAAGGCGAGTAAAAACTCAGAAGAAGCAACAGCAACAAGTAGCGCCATAATCACTTCTTTTCGCCAAAACACGATAGCAATCGCAATTAGCGGCGGTAAAATAGAATACCAATGCATAAAAAGTTAACCTTAATTATTAGCGAGTAAACCTCGCTTTGTACGCGTTTTAACGCTTATTTGTTAAGCCTAACAACATAAACCGGCTTAGTTTTATAGACCGCTTAGCTTAATGGATTGGCTTACTCAAGTCACCTGTAAATAAATCACTTAAGGTGGCACAGTTAGTACGTTTTAACCTATACGATAGCTTATTGATTTAGTAACGCTTCATAAATAAGCGACACCACCGATCCGTATTGTGCGGTTTCAAATTGTTTGCCTGCAAATTCGTAACGTTTTAGCGAGCCTTTAATTGCACTATGGCGAGCATTAGTAAGTAAAACAATAGCCAAGTCGTAAGCGGGGTCAATTACGGTCACTGTACCCGTCCAACCTGTGTGGCCATAAGCCTGCGCGCTTGCATAAGGGCCAAAGTGCCAACGCCTTGCTTGGTTGTTACCGGCAAGCCTAAAGCCAAGCCCGTAGGTTTCGTCGCTTGATTGCGGCGTTAAAAATTGCGCTAAGGCGCTTGCACTAAATAATTGTTGGTCGCCGTAACCACCATTATTTAATAATAGCTGGCAAAGCACGGCTAAGTCGTGGGCATTACTAAATAGCCCCGCATGCCCTGCTACGCCATCAAGAGAATAGTAAGCGCGCTCGTCGTGCACTTGGCCTTGTAAAACCCCAGTGCGAACATTATCAAACTTAATGCGCCCGTCTCGCGTGTTGCCGCTAAGCTCAGTGGCTGCAAATTGCTGTGGCTTAAAGCCTTTTTTAAGTGGATTAAATAACGTGTTAGTTAATTTTAGTGGCGCGTACACTTGCTGCTCTAGGTATTCGTCAAGGGGCTGCCCTGTAATGCGCTCAATTAGTACGCCTAAAATCATGTAATCAATATCTGAGTAAACATGCTGCCCAGATGATTTACTACTAAAAGGCACGCTGGTAAGTAATAGCTGTTTGGTGGTTTTACTGTTTTGCGAATAAAACGCGTCGCCATTGCTGCCATCTTTACGGTGAAAGTCAAATACTGGCGGGTATCCGGCGCTGTGAGTGAGTAAGTCTTTTACTGTGCGCTTTGCTCGGCCTTCGCCTTTATATTCGCTTAGGTAGCTTTGCACGGGTTTATTTATATCCAATAACCCTTCGCTTACTAATTTCATAAGTGCAAAATTGGTGGCAAATATTTTGGTGTTTGAGGCAAGATCAAACAAGGTATTAGTTTGCATGGGCTCTGGTCGAAGTAACATTAAATCACTTTGCTGATATTGCTTTGCATCGCCATAGGCGGTTAATTTTATTAGTTCACCATTTTTAACAACGGCCAACACAGCCCCAGGAAAACCCGCTTTTACATCACGCTCAATTAATGTGTCTACTTCACTAAAATCTACGAGCTTTATGGGCTCATCGCTTAAAGTAGGAAATGCAAAACGTAGCGTTAAACTTGCGCCAACAGGGAAAATATTTTCAACTTTAAAAGTATTAACACCATTGTGAGTATTTTTTGCCAAACTGTAATTGTATAGAGTGTTGGCGCTTAGTTGGTTAACGTCGAGCTTTTGATTATTAATGTAAATATCGGCGCTTTGTGCGTTGTGGTTTTGTATTAATAATTGCCCGCGCCCTTTGTAAGCTTTAAACGTTCCTCGGTTATTTACATAAAACCGGCTACTTGGATTTACCTCAGGAAACGTTACAACCACTTGTGCATTAGGCAGCTCTACAAGTTGGCTCTTTGTAAGTGGTAGCACCGAGCTAATAGGCTCAGGTGGTGTACTACAACCCACAACAATAAGGCTTAACGCCGCTATAAATGCTTGTTTTATATAACTACACCTTTGATTTTTTAAAGCAATAAACATGCTTAGCCCTTATTTATATAGCAAGTAAGGCGCTCTTTGCGCTTTAAATTGCGCAAGCCCCGCCTGCCAGCTTTGTTTTATTTGCGCTTCTGATTGCCCTGCTTCAATAGCTAAGCGTAATTTATTAGTACCCGCTAGTTTATCCATAAAGTCAGCGCGCTCAAAAAACGAGATGTTGTTTTTACTAAGCTCCGTGTACGCATTTATTAAGTAAGTTAAATTTAGACCTGTAATATTTGCTTGCCTTAAATCGAGCCCTTGCACGGTTTCGCTTTTAAATTTAGGGTTTAAAGCAGCGCCTTTAATTGCACGCGGCGTAAAATTAAAATCACCTAATGCAACTGGCGAATAGCCAATTACTTGAAATGCAAAGTCGGTGCCTCTACCAATGCTAATAGGCGTTGCCTCAAAAAAGCAAAGTGATGGGTAAAGCGCAATCGCCTGATCGTTAGGCAAATTAGGGCTGGGTTTTACAGGCAAGCTGTAAGTACTTTTGCGAGTGTAATGATCAATAGGGATCACAGTTAATTTTAAATCGGCCGCTTTATTGATCCAGCCCTCACCCTTGATCATTTTGGCAAGTTCGCCAACGGTCATGCCGTGTAAAACAGGAATTGGGTGCATGCCTACAAACGATTTAAATTCTGGCTCTAATATTGGCCCATCAACGTAGGCAATATTTGGATTGGGTCTGTCGAGTACTAAAAATTCTATCCCCTGCTCTGCAGCGGCTTCCATCATGTAGTGCATAGAGCTTATGTAGGTATAAAAGCGCACTCCTACATCTTGAATATCAAAAATAATGACATCAACATCGGCTAAAGCAGCTTGGCTTGGTTTTTTATTTTTACCGTAAATAGAAATAAGCGGAATACCGGTTTTGCTATCAACGGCATTTTTTACATGGGCGCCCGCATCGTGATCGCCGCGAAAGCCATGCTCAGGTGCAAAAATTTTAGTTATGTTTATGCTTTTAGCCAGCAGAGCATCTACTAAGTGAGTTTGCCCTATAATTGATGTTTGATTGACTACTAGCCCTACACGTTTATTTTTTAACTGCGGTAAATATTTAGCATATTGCTGCGCACCTACTACAAGTGAGTTGTTAGCTTCGTTGGCTTGCACGCTTGGAATAAAAATAGCGCTAAAAATAAAAAATAACGTAATAAATAGGGTTTTAAACATACTGCAATATCCTTTTAAACAAGGCGTTTAAAATAACATAGGTAATATTAAAGAGCAGCTTTAGAAAAGGTTAAGTGGGCTTAGATATAGTGATTAGAAGCTGGCGCTTCTCACGCGAGCAAGCTCTGCGGCTACAACAAATGAATAAGCTCGGAGTTTGGATTTAAAGATTAGGGTTGGTTTTACTTGTAGGCGTGCAGCTTGCTGACGCGACGAGCAAAGCTCGTAAATAAAGTATCAGTGATTAGAAGCTTCCGCTTCTCACGCGAGCAAGCTCTGCGGCTACAGGAGTGATAATCTACATTTCACTTTATTTCGGGCACAAAAAAACCGACTTAATGTCGGCTTGTTTATGAAAGTGGTGGGCGCAGGACGTATCTTGTAAGAGTGAACCTCCGATTGCTTGGTTCTCAATTCGGCTAAACCTACACTTCACTTTATTTCACTTTACTTCACTTTACTTCACTTTATTTCACTTTA